>DBQR01000016.1:0-12482 GCA_002305335.1 Clostridiales bacterium UBA1389 | reverse complement strand
GTAAAATCTTCGCCGGCTACGGCTCTTTTAATTGTACTGTCGGCTGTGCAGTTTTCAGTTGTAATTGTGCAATTAATAATTTCAGGCTGTTCCGGACTATCGGAATTCTCACCTGTACCTTCGGTTGTATTGTCGCTGCTTTCATCTGTCTGATCGTCTTCAGACTCATCCGGATTTTCGGTTGTATTATCGCCGTTTTCCTCTGTCTGATCAGAGGAATTTGCATTTTCAAGCAGCTGTGCGGTATCTAAAATATACCCTTCATAAACAAATGTGCCGTTATTCTGAACCAGGCTTTGGGTTGTGTCATATGCAAACAAGCATATACCGCTGTTCGTTGATGCGCAAACGATATCCTTTACCGTTTCCCCGTTTTCGGTTATGACGCCGGTGGTTTGGGTTAACTGCATTATTTCCTCCGATATGTCGGAGGTGTTTTCATTAAGTTCGGGTATTATCCAGAGTTTGACGATTTTGTCGTCTATACTTATCTCTTCTGCAGGGATAATTTCATATAGCTTTCCTTCAATGAAGATAAACCGGAACCCGTCGTTTTCTATTATTATTCCTTCAAGGGACTCTCCGCCCGGGTCGGCTACATCGGCAACCAGTGTTTTTAGGGTGTTATTGGCATTCTGATAAGCAGCGGAAGACTTTGCATTGGTTATGATTGTGTTAAATGCCGGTATAAGCACTGACGCAAGAATGGCAATAACCGCAATCACCACAATCAGCTCGACGATTGTAAATGCTTTACGGAACCTGTAATTGACCTTGAAAATAGCCATATATATGCACTCCGTCCATTTTATACTATATTTGTATGGTAATGCATATATTGCCATTTGTCAACATTTTGTGATAAATTTATTGTTTATTTTATGGTATTTTTAATTTTTTCTTAAATATCAAATAAACCATTTTTTTGTGATTATTCCTTGTTTTATCTACTTTACTCTGATATACTTAACCCGATCAGACGATGAGAATTGCCAAAAACCCTGTAAATTTATAAAAAATAATCGTAAGGGACATATTGACTCTGCCGTAACGTCAAGCGGTATAATGATGGTATCAAGGAGGTGAGGCATATGGATTTGATAAAAATAACCGACCTGTCAACACAGCTCGGTTTATCCTCACGCACACTGCGGTATTACGAGGAAGCGGGACTGATTACAAGCATTCGACCGCAGTTTGAAGCCTACCGTTTTTACGATGAAACAGCAGTCGAGCGGCTGCGTCAGATTATGGTACTGCGTAAAATGCAGATACCCATAAAGGATATTGTCCGCATTTATGAAAATCCCGAAATTGCGACCCTTGTCGATGTGTTTGTGGGTAAGATAAACGAAATTGACGGCGAAGTCACGGCGCTGTCAGAGCTTAAAAGTATTATCACCACTTTTCTTAAGAAAATGATTGAAAGCGGTATAAAGAAAATCTCCGCGTTGCCGCTGCTTTACGAGGAAATGGACAAGCACCTTGAGCTGATGGAGGAGCAAAAGCCGGTTACATATGAAACGCTTGAATCTGTTTCCGAAAAGCTTTCAAAGCCAATCGAGCCTTCTATTATATCATTGCCTGCCATGCGAATGCTGTCATCGTTTTTGAAAGATGACCCGAAAACATCCGATATTGACGGTTTCTGGCATTATGTTCTGTCACAAGATATTAAAACCGGCACGCCCGGACTTCATGAGCAATTTGAATATCAGACAGGAAACAGCGAAGCGGTAATACTCCGTGTGCCGGACAGTTTTGTAAATGACAGCGATTATCTTGCTATTTCCTTCGACGGCGGTTTGTACGCGGTGTCAAACGCTTATGTTGATGAGGATATAGGAACACGTTTCCGGTTACTTATCCGAAGCTTTGATGATAACAAATTTTATGAAATCGACTATACTCCGGACGGAAATCTAAGGCACCCGGCATTACTTGAAAACCTCATATCCCCCGATGAAAAGCGGGAGCTTGTGTCGCTGCTTGTTCCGGTAAAGAAACGGCTTGCCAACCCGGCGCTGTTTGATAAGCCTGTGGAAATTCCTCCCGGTTCAATCACGGTTGAAGAAATCGAAGCACGGAATCCGGTATTGTGGGAGCGGGTTGTTCCGCTTGACAAGCTGATTCCGATAAACAGCCCGCATTACAGAGTGCTCGAAAGCGGCGAGGTTGAATATACCGGGTGGATATCGACAAGAGTCTTGTCAACCGACACCACGGTGAAACTACCCTTCCGCATTGATATTGANNGGTAACGAGCTTTCATATCCTTACGGGGTCAACACCGGAAATCATACCACAAACATGATGACAAGTGAAGCAATCAGCTTTTCTCAACCGGTTTTTCACGACAGGTTCAACCTACCGAAGCGCGGTAAAATCAAGCGTGACGAATACAACGCTGTTACTTGGATCGTCGGTGCAAAGCATTTTGCCGTAATAATAAACGGCGAAATCCGTTATTGCGGCACAAAGTTCCCCTATATGTCCCTTGATATTAGCTCTACCGCTGCAAAACCCATCATCATCGGCAGTAATGGTCAGGGAAAGAAATACATCCGAAAAATTAAGGTGTCGCAACTTAAATACACGCCCAATGCAAAATTAAAGAAAGAGGAACTTACGATGATTACAAAGCAAAGCAATAACATGATTTCTAACATTCACCGTCTGATAACAAGCGAAAAAGGTGAAAACTACTGGTTCAACGGATGCGCTAAATATGTAATGGAGTGTCTTGGTGAGAAGGAATACGACTATTCATTATTCGCCGGTCTAACCGGTGACAATTTCACACAACATTACAAATTCGGCTTTCCCGGAGACGGTGTAAACGCCTGTCATCAGCATAACGGCGACAGTAAGTTTTTTGAGAACATTTTTGCCAAGTGCGGTTATTCCGCTACCTTCGTACACAGTAGGGAGTTATGCGAAAACAAGGAGATGTATCTTCAAACGTTGCTCGCTTATATCGATAAGGGCGTTCCTGTTATCACACTCGGTAACGATGGGCCGCCATTCGGTGTTTTTATCGGATATGAGGAAAGCGGAAAAACACTTCTGTTTATTTCAGGCGACAACGGCGAGCCGCAACGCATTTCTTCCAATAAAGCGTTGGAAAGCAACAAACCTGATATTGATGGCTGGATATTTCTCGGTGAAAAGAAGGAAAATATTTCCCTTGCGAAAATCTACCGCAGCGCAATATTTTCCCTGCCGGAACTACTTACCACAAACAATGACAAATACTGCTTTGGTGCGGCGGCTTTCCGTAAATGGGCGGATGATATCGACAACGGCATTTTTGATAACATTACTCCGGACAAATTCGACGGTTGGGGAATGTATCAGAATTTTGTATGCGTGCTTGCCACAAACGGAAGTTGCTGTCATAGCTTTTTAGATAAAGCGCTGGCACTAAACCCCGACATGAGCTTTTTAAAGGATGTCGACGCATTGTATAATAAAATAAAAGATATGTGGGGCGAACTTGAAACACTCGGCGGAGGATTTAATGTCACGCTTGAAGTATTGCAGGATAAAGAAAAAAGAGCCAAAATCGCAAATAAAATCCGTGAATTCGCTGAAGTAACTGATGAAATTGTAAAAGTCCTCAAAGATGGACTTCAAAAAATAAAGGAGTGAATTATTATGAATCAAAAAAATTACAGCAAGTCAATCCAAAATCAACTGGACAGCGTCGGTGCAACCATTGAGCATTGGTCGTATCGCACATTACCTGCTGTTCGTTTTATTGGTCTTGAGTGGTTTTACGGTGAAGACGACTGGGCAGCAACCCGAGAAAAAGCCTCCTCTGTACTTAATACAATGCCAGAATACGCATCAGGTTTTGACTACGACTTAACACTATCGCACCATTTCGGCAAGACAGTGGACACGGAGTGCAATCACGATTTTATTGGTCGCTTTATGAAAGCAGGCACACCGGTGCCGGATGGATTCGCGCACTGGGATTTCGCCCCTGACGACAAGGATACACCATATTTGACGTTTTGTTCGCAATTTGCTTTCTCTGTTTTTGCAGGGAACCACGACTCCCTTCACCGGCACCAGGGCTTTGATGTGAACGCATTATATGACATCACACGTAACATCATCCTCGAAGAAAAGGTTGTCATTCCTTACCCCAAAATTTACTGGACCGCTGAAGTGCAGTTTGACCGTGCCGATGGCACACCTTACAACCCTGAAAACCTTTACAGCGGAGATAACAAACCGGGTGAAGTCCGTTGCGGCTGGTTGTTTTCGGTGTATAGGAAATAAAAGGGATAAAGAACTAAAAACACTAATAAAATTCCGTGAGGTCAGCATTTACCTTTTTATTGTCACAACGCACCTCGGTTTGATTTTCCTGTAGTTTCTTGAAATTTTGCGATATTTATCCAATATCTCTGTAAAACGGTGCCATCCTTTTGAGGGACCTCGTTTTCAAGGATTCCGCCGTTTTTAATAATAGTACTCATTGATCCGATGTTGTCATTATCGCACGTAACGAGCGCTTTCTCAATTCCAAGTTCATGGCATTTTCCAAGAGCAAGCCTAAGCATTTCAGTCGCGTAACCTTTATGCCGTTCGGAAGGGCGGACGCCGTATCCGATATGTCCTCCATAACCGAGAAGAAATTCGTTGAGACTATGCCGGATTTGAATTGTACCAACGATTCTGTTACCTATAACGGCAAAATATGTACTACAATTCACCCAATTCGTTTGTATTGCCGTTAGTGCGTTCGTTATCTTCTCAAGCCAGCTTTTATAATCCTCAGTTTTAATAAAACCGCCGCTGCCATGAATATGAGTTTCTCCGTAATCGATGTGCTCTTGCCGATAATCAAGTGCCTCCCGTTCCATATCAACCGTCGGGAAAACAAGGCGTAACCGGTCAAGGCTATATATAACCATATCATGTGGTATACCATAAAGGGTTTCGCCGTTTTTTAATATACCGGATTGAATAAAGCCAAGCCTTTCCGGTATAGCCCGGCTTTTATTGTTGCCTAAGGCGCAATGAATACTGACAGTGTTCAGCTCAAGTGTGTCAAAGGCATATTTTACAAGGGTGCGGACACAGTCCGTCATAATACCGTTGCCCTGAAAAGCTTCTGCCAGCCAATAGCCGATTATAGCCTTTTTATTGTGCAGGTCAATATCGTGAAGCCCGATATTACCGATGTATTTACCGTCCATGAAAATCCCGAAAACTATATCGCTGCTTTTCTCACGTTGATTTTCCCAGTTGTTTATCACATTTTCAACGACCGCAGACGAAGCGGTGTCGTCCACCCACGGCAGCCATTTGCGAAGATAAACACGGTTTTTATCAATAACCGTGTAGACTTCCGACGCATCGTTAATACTTAAACTCCGCATCAGAAGATTATCCCTTACTTTAAGAATCATATTCGCTTTCTCCTGTGAATACAGATTATTTCACGCCCGTCAAGGTAATGATACATTACATCTTGTATAATAACTGATTCAGAATATTTTTCATTATAAATACCATAACCCGCCATCTCTTTGTAACATAAGCCACAGCCTTCTTTTTGTTGATTTTGGCATATATCTGACGGGCGGCTTTTTCCGCCGGCTGTACCCAGAACAATCCGTCCCCCTTGGCCATATCGGTATCAACCGGTCCCGGTCTTATATCGGTTATGGTTATATTCAGGTTTTCTTTTTTTACCTTGCACCTGATACCTTCAAGATAATTGGATATGTATGCTTTGGAAGCATTATAAGCGGGGCTGTCGCTGCCGCCCCTTAAGGCGGCAATTGAGGATATTACCGCAAGCTGTCCGGAGTTTTTTTCAATAAAGTATTTCAATGAAACGTCCATCATCGAGGTAACGCCGATTACGTTAACGTCAATGGTATCCTTTTCTTTCCGCCAATCAAGTTCCTGATTGATATGCCCGGTTCCGGAAGTAATGATAATTAAATCAATATCCTTCATTTCGGCAATCAGCCCGGACAGTTGATTCATTGCTTCCTCGGGTTTCGATATATCGATGTATTTTACATAGGTTTCCGTATTCAGTTCATCCCGAAGTCGGCACAGCAATTCAACTCTTCTTGCCGCCAGCCCTAAGATGTAATTGTTTTCAGCATAAATTTTCGCCAATTCCCTTCCGATTCCGCTGCTTGCGCCGATAATTATCGCTTTTTTCATAGTAGTCTCTCCGATATATATTTATAAAACCCCGTGATTACTGATAATTGTTGTTGGAATTTATATGTTTTGCAACAGGCTTATAACATATAACGCATTGTATGCGAGACCGTCTTTAATTCTTTATGCTCGTAAAACCGAATTCCGTTTATGTTTTCGGCAAGGACGTTCAGCTCAATGTAATCCAGCCCCCTAGACTTTGCCCATTGCTTTGCGGTTTCGAACAGCTGACCTCCTACACCCTTGTTGCGAAAGCTGTCCCGCACAAATAAATCCACGACAAGGGCAAATCTGTGCTGTACCAGGCAATCATAAGGCGGTGTCTTTTCTTCGGTTATATGTATCAAACCGATAACGGTATTACCATCTACGGCAATAAAAATGTCTTCCGAGTCGTTTTCGATTACGCTTTTAGGGTATTTGCCTGTCTCTGTGGCTTTTTTATAGTATCGGGGCTGCTGACCGGCATTGTAGATATAGAATTCGTTGTATAAAACGCATATACCCGGAATATCCTTTGATTCCGCCAGTCTTATTTCCATTTCCTCGCCTCCATAGACTGAATATTTCGTTTATCAAATACGGTTGTACCGATTTAATAAATATTTCAAGTCTTTTCACTCGGTCAGTTTTCAAAACTTGAAAAACCGTTCTTTCAATTTATTACATTTCTTTATATCACAATATTTGTTCGAAAACACTTCAAATATTCCCGCTTTGTTAAGTCAGCACAATAATTTTACCTTCTCATACAAACAAGCACCAGGTCACGCCGAATTTATCGGTACAGACGAATTGCAGTTTGCTGTAATCGCAACTGTCAAGGGGCGAACAGGCAAGCGCGTCTTGTTTCAGCACCTCGTAAGCCGTCCTGATTTTATCCTCGCCGCCTTCGCCGAATTCGAAACAGAACATCATGGTGTTGCCGGGATTCAAATCCTCGGCAATTTCCGAAACGGCAATCACCTGCCCGTCGGCGTTAAGCTCCGAATGCATATAACCGCCGTTTCCGTCCTCGTAGGCGCATAACGCAACTGCATTGAATGCCCTTTTATAAATCTCGAACGCCTCTTTACTCCCCCTGACAAATACCTGCATCATTGATCTGTGCATAGCCGTTCCTCCGTTATATATTTTTACGTTATTTTATACAGTTCGCTCTCAAGTGAAAATCAGCCTATAGCTTTACATCTGGGTTTTTGTATAAGTATTGTTCCGTTTTCGTAGTCGATGTCATCAGAACCGAGTAAACAGCAGTTATTATATCCGTTCCCAATATTCAAATCTGTCAAGCGGTATATAATCACAACGGTTTCCGTGTCGGACACTCGGCTTGATCCGGCTTAAAAAGCATTATTTAAACGCTCTTTTTCGGCAAGCAGGCTGTATAACGTTACCCATTTACCCGGCTTGCCGACTCGTTCTTTCGGAAGATATGATTTTGTCAGCGTGCCGCCGAGCAGTGTTTTCCCGCTTTCGTCCTTACAGGTATTTAACATATCCCACGCCGGATTCAGCCTTTCGTCATTGCCGAAGCCCAGTACCGCAAACGATTCCACAACATTCTGAAGCCCGACACGCATGACCTCAAACGGATAAAAAGTGTCAACGGTACGCCAGCCGGGACGGGCGTTCAGCACAAGTGTGTTTTTGTCGTCCGTGCGGTAAAATATATTATGATTCCAGAAGTATTCCGTCAGTCTGTCCGTAAACGGACAATCGATTTTGTACTTTTTGCATTCCGCCGCCAGCAGCAGTGCATGAAGGTTGGCTTTATAACAGCTTTTCGGCGTGTATTTCATTTTATTAAGACGATGTAAGCACAAAAATCCGCCATCCAGCAATATATATTCGCCGGATTTTTCTATTGTCCTCCTTACCGTCTCGTTATTGCCGAATCCGAGTTTCACCAGCGCCCGCAGCAGCATAAAATCGCCGCAGTTGCAATCGAATACGGAATCAAATCCGTCAAACGCTTTTTGCAGATGTTCGGGAGCAATATCACTGCTTTTCATTCCGCATTCCGCAAGGGCGGTTATGTAATAGGTGTACCACAAACCCTTGGTTTCATGCCAGTTTTCGGGGAGTGCGCCGAATATCCATTCTTTTGCTTCGGTGTTGTCGGCAGACTCGCCGAGCAGTTCGGTCTGTGTGCGGTATTTGACCGCGGGATTGTTGTCCTCAAGCAGCCATGCAAGTGTTTTATCATTTATCATATGCTGTTTCCCTTTTTACAATAAAATTCCTTAAAAAGCGTAATGTATTCAGGCAGCTTTTTTGTGTCAGGTGAATAAAACTCGAAGGTATAACCGTTGCATTTTTCGTATTTTACGCCGCCTATTTCGTAGTCCTTGCGGAATTTACAGTTATCGCCCTTGCAGTGCCTGCATTTGCCGTATTCGCCCGTAAAGACGGATTTTATAAAATCCGGCGCGTTCCCGATATATCCGCCGTGTTTTGTGACATCGTTCAAAAACAGTCTCAGACAGATACCGCTTTCCCTTAAATAAATCCGTGCCGCCACAACCGGGGATTTTACGTTGACCTTACTATATATCAGCATATGCCTGCTCCAGCAAAAGCCGTTTCCGATAGTGTTTCCGGCACTGTAGCCGCACTTTTCCATTTCGGCGTCAAACACGGTAATAAATTCTTTGTTTTCAGCGCTGATATATCCGAAGCTTTGCTCTTGCAATAAATCCGGTATAATGCTTTTACGCTTATTAAAAACCGGAATCCGTATTTCAACCGAATCGGGTTTATCGCCGTCTTTGGACTTTTCCGGATCATAACATATGAGGATAAAATTATTATCGTATATCTCACGGCGGATATAAGTGCCGTTTTCATCAAGCCACTTTCGGATAGCTGTGTTATCGCTGTCGTAACCATCGTCGGTGCAGATATCGAACACCGCATATTCGCCGGCGGGGAGGACAATGCAATTATATCCTCCCTCGTTGTTTTTTAATGCCCGTTCGTAACCTACCAGAACATCCCTTCCCGGACGCACCGGCTTTTTACCGTTTGAAGTGCGTATTTCATAAGCACATTCGCCGACTTTTTCAAACGGCTTCCTGACAAAACGCTTTTCGAACTTTTCCCATAGTGTTTTCGTTTCCCCGCCGTCGCCGCGGAGCCCGTGGATTGCCGTTTCACCCTTTATGATTATTTTCGGCTGCATGCCTTTAACTCCTTATGCTCAACACTTAATTTTTTCAGCTTTTCGATACCGTCTTTATCCCACTCGGCGACTTTTTTTATAATCCAATCGCAGGGGAACTCACTACAGACACCGCAGAAATATACGTTATGCTCATAACAACATTTATATATTGCACATCCGTCAGACCACAGCTTAACACATTTGCCTTCTGCTTCACGACAGCCTTTACATTCTCCATCATTCTTATATCCGCAATTATCACAGCATCCGCCGCAGGGGTTGATTTTGGAAAAATCGGTTTTATTCATATATTAGATTCCTTTCCCATATCAAAATGCAGCCGCCCGTCTTTACCGCTGATATAAGGCTGACGGGTTTTAATATATTCGTATTCCGGATAACGGGCAAGATTGTTGCGGAGCATTGAAAAAAGCACCGGATGAATGGTTTTATCGTTTTCGCTGTTCATCACACAGCTTTTATTGACAAACCAGTTGAGCATTTCGCCTTTGTACTTGTCAACCTCCGGCTTTGCGATATCAAAGGGTAACTCGGACAGGCAGAGCCAATAGTACCACACGCAGAAGGACGGACGCTTTTTATCGTTATAGTGTCTGTTGTAATTGTCAATACGGCTTTGAATCCATTCCCTTTCATCCGGCTTGACGGCGGCAAGGAAACGCAAAACAACAAGCGAAGTATCAAAGCATTCGCCGACGCCGTCGTCCGTATATCCGAAACAGGTGGTTTTCAGCCGGGCAAGCGTTTTATCGACCATCAATTTAATTTCAGGCTCATCCGGCGCAAAAAGATGCAGCAGCCGCAGTATCTCAAGCTCGTACATATTTGCCGAAAAAATATGGGTTTTCGGAGTCTGATTTAATATTGTCTTGTATTTTTTCCGTTGTTGTAAGGCGGTATAAAGAAAAGCGGATACATCCGGCGTCCGTTTTCATCGGTGTTGTTGGGAAATTTTACTCCGATATAGAAGTTTTTCGCTTGAACCGGAGCCGTTCTTGCCGCCATAAGCTGACGGACAATATTTTGTTTCGGGGGTTCGGTCGGCTTGCCGCCCTTGATAAGGCAGTGATTCGTTATTATCATCAGTTCATGTGCGGTCATAACATTACATCCTTTTAATCAAAAATATAATTATCTTACCTGCCGAAACAAGGATCAGTTCCAAAACGGCACCGGCAAGATTATGTTTTTCATTGTCTGTCATCTTCCGTAATTTATTGTATAGTGTTCTCTTTTTCGACAAATCGGTGTTATCCGTTAGTTCTCTCAATAAGTGCTTTAATAATCTCAACTGTCTGCCGGACTGTTTTGCCATCGGTGTTTATAACAACATCACCCGGATAAGGCGGCAAGTGAAGCCAGTGAAACGAGACCTCGCCTTTGTCGCCGCGTTTTTTGTGACGCGCACGGAGGGTTTCCTCAGAGCAGGACAAGGTGATGCCGATAATATCGAAATCCTTTGCCGTTATATCATTGATTACCGTTTCGCGGATGGTCTTATACATCACTACTACGGAAGAAAAAATCACATAATCGAAAACCGAATTCAGATACATTGACAGTATGAACGACATATTTTTATCGCCGTTGCGAAGCCGCGGGTCGGTAATTGAAAAAGGGTTGACGCACCAGCACCAGTCCCCGTCAAGGTAAGCGCTGTTCGACAGACTGTCAAACAGCCGTTCCGCTACGGTTGTCTTGCCTACGCAGGGCGAGCCGGAAATAATTATTAGCTTTTGTTTCATAAATTTAACTCCAGATTTATTCGTAAATCCTTATGACTGTCCATCATATTGTCGTATGGCAGATTTACCTCATCCGTTTTCGCCCCAGACACAGACAGTGCCATGTAACGCAATAACATTTTTGCTCGTCATTGTTTACATCACGCGGCGTAATATCGAAAAAGCGTACATACTCTTCTGCCTTTTCGGGGGTTAATTTTTTATCTCTATGTTCATCACTTTATCTCCTTATTTCAATGCGCCGAACAGCACATCCATAATATTTTCATACCTCGGTTTAAAAGTCTGCTTTGTCCGTTCACTCAAATCGTTAAAATCATGCTCAAAATACTTAATCCACTCGTCAACCGATTCCGTGTTTATTTTGTTATACTTGAATGCCACGCCGAAGCACATGGGGATATTATCGTAATGCGAAATTATATCTGCATCGGCGACGCAGAGTTCCTCAATGCTTTCGGCATATTTGCTGCTTCTGTGATGGAGAACACAGCCGACTACCCGTGCTTTTTTGTCTTCGGGATAGCCGTATTCGGTCAGGAGCCTGTCGGCGATTAACGCACCGTTAGTGTGATGTTCCTGTCTTGTACCAACACCCGAAACTGACGCGATGTCGTGAAGCAGGGCGCCAAGTTCGACAATCTCTTTGTCCGCGCCGTATTCCTCGGCTAAAATAAGCGCCTCCTTTACGACAAGCCTAATGTGCTGTTCCCAGAAGTCAAAATGATCTGCTGAGCTTTCCAGGTATTCCCGGTTTGCGGTCATAAGTTTGTCTTTAATAAATCCGGTTACGGTCATTTCCCGTTCTCCTTTGCCCATTTTTTACACCGCTCCACTCTTGCGCCGGGAGGATTATCACCATGATTGGGGTCGGTATAGGAATAGGCGTGAAGTTTGCCGCAGGTGGTTTTGCCGCAGCCCTTGCAGGGTGTAAAGCCGTTTGCGTCCTTCTTTTCACATTCCGAAACACCGCAGGGTCCGGGTATGTCGGGGCATTCGCCACAATGGATATATCCCCTGTCCTGACAGCACTTCGCCACCGGACATTCGCCGTGAAACGGATGACCGTCGGTTTCGACACAGCCGCCGCAGTTGTATTCATCTCTGAAACCGCATTCATCGCAAAGCAGCCCGCAACGGGATTGGATTTTTACTTTTTGCATTATGTAACCACCTTTATTTTATACTTATAAACAAAGTTCCTATAATCGTCATTTAAGGGTTATACCACCCGGACATTATCGCCTGTGTATCATTCAGCCATTTTGTGCTGACCCCCATAAAATTTATATCACGCAGTATTTTATTCACTTTTTCACGATAAATTTTAATTTATTATCGTATTCGAAATA
>DBQR01000044.1 GCA_002305335.1 Clostridiales bacterium UBA1389 | reverse complement strand
TTTCGCGGCTTTTTTTATTCATCAATTGGGTGATAAATAACTGTCATATTGCCTACCCTATCACAAAATCCCCGAAGAATTTGGGACAATGGAAATCCGGCGAAGCAAGGTTTATATTGTAATGGCAGCCGTAATGGGGGATTTCGGTTTCGTCCCCGCATTTGTAGAAGTTGCCCTTAAAGGTGTAACCCTTAACAAAGGCTGACTCCCCGATGCCGAAGAGCTTTTCAATAACCCCGAAGGGGAGGAGAAACACTGTGTACCACCTGTCGGCTTCCCTGACCCCCTTTATGACAATGTCCTTAATATCAATGATTTTGTCAATGGGGGTTTTGTTTTTCCTTTCCGTCCGCACTGCGGCGAGAAAAGCCCCGTTGGAGTTGGTCTCGAAATTCATATAAAGAGGGGATTTGTTGTTGAATGACACAAAAAATTCAAGACAGCTGTCCTTGAAAACCGGATCATTGTAATATTTATAAACCGATTTGGGATTTATTTCAAAGGAAGTAAGTTTTACGGCAATTCCCTTTGATTTGACAAGGGCAATCTGCCCGTAGGAAACCGGGGTGTATTCCCTCCCCCAGGGATAGTTTTCGATATATGCTTTGGGAAGGGTGTCCCAGTTGGGTTTTTCGACGGTTAAAATTATGTATGCCATTATTCCTTCGGTGTCCTTCTCCTTAACAGTATTGCAAGAGCCAAAGCGATGATAAGGAGGATTACGGCCATAACAAGCACAAAAAGCCCCCACCAGGAAAATTCCTCAAGCAAAGCCATTACTTCTTTTGCAAGATACTGGGCAATGGGGATAAACAGCAAAACCAAAGTCGCCACAAAGCAGATGGCGTAGCACATAAACCGCATCATCCGGGTGGAAACAATAACGTTTCTGAACTTCTTTGCCTGATTTTCGATAACCTGATTCTGTTTTTCGTATATTTCCCTGTATTCCTTCAGCTTCTGCTCGGTAAGCTCGGCCACCGACGCCACAAGGGATTCCTTGACCGATTCCTGCCATTCCGTAAACATTTCTGTCTTTATGGACTCGATTTTTTCGGAAATTGACTGGGCTAAGATTTCGTCAACCTTTTTGGTTTTTTCGAAATTTTCCTCCATCTGAGAAATGAGCTCGGTCTGTTTTGCCCTTAATGCCAGTTCCTCATCCTTAAGGCGGTTGTATTCCTCCCTTGATTCCATAAGATGCTTTTCAAGGAGGCTTATTTTGTAATTGGCCTCTTCCTTTTCAAAAACCGCATCAAACTGGGCTTTGGAAGGCAGTTTTGTCTTTTCGGCAGTCTTTTCCTCAACCATGGCTGTACTCCTTTCTTAATGGAATATTACCATTTTATATAAGGCTTGTCAAGGGGTGGAAGCGGATTTTCCCCAAACTGTCATGTCTGTTATTCGTATCTTTTGGCGAAAAAAGGGATATTCATTAGTCTTACCATAACGGGAGAAGCCAAAAGCACCAAAGCTCCGTCGGGACCGAGGTAAGATATATTGTAGATAAAGGAATAAACCCATTTGCTGTATTTGAAGACATAGTCGTTCCATTCCCCCGCCTTTGTGATTTCGTACCATATCACCGCTCCGGAAACCAGATGACAGGCAAAACGCAAAGTAACCGCAAGCAGCGTTCCCGAAATTACCGCAAGATAGACTTTCGACTTCTCTTTCGGCTTGAAGTATATTGTTATTCCCCCTAACCCCAAAAGGGTAAAGGGAAGGACATAATCGAATATAATGCAGCCTATTACCCCCAATGTCGTGGGGACATAGGCAACAGTCTGCATTCCGAACAGAATCTGGGTGACGCTGTAAACAAAGCCCGAACCCAAACCCCAGAGTATGCCGTGCTTGAAGGATATATAAATTACTGGAAGCATTGAAAGTAACGTTACGGCACCCCCTAACGGCGCTTCGTAAACCTTGCAGAAGGACAGCACCGTGGAAAGCGCCACCAGCAAGGAACATTCGGTCAGAATATAGATTTTCTTTTTCATTTTAATCACCTTTCTTATTATCCCACTTGCACAGGGGAGGCTGTTTTGCAATCCGTCGCCTTTTACAACACAAATATAACTAAAACAAAAGACGCCGTTTTTATTATAAACGGCGTCTGAAAAATAATTTACTTGATTTTCCCTACGCCGGCATTATCCGTACAGGTTCATCGGGTATAATCTCAGCTTTTTACAGCACCCCGTTATTTGGTTTTAGGATATTTCGTGGATATTAACGTAGTATTTTGCCGGGTCCTTTGAAATTTCCTTTATTTCCCGGTTTTCAAAGAATTTGGTGGCAACCTGCTCGAACAAGGCATATGTCAGCACGTCTTCGTCCTGCTTTATATACTTTGCAGCCTGTTTACGCAGGGTTTCGAGTTCGGGTTTGAGGTCGTCCGCCGGACGGTGGGTTATAACCTTTTCGTCCCCTACTATCTTTTTGACTATTTCCGGGGAAATAGGCGCGGGGGTTTTCCCGTACTCTCCCTTTACCATAGCTTTGAATTCCTTGGTAACCGTCTTATATCTTTCCCCCATAAGGACGTTGTACACCGCCTGGGTGCCCACTATCTGGGAGGTGGGGGTTACAAGGGGAGGATAGCCCACTTCTTCCCTGACCCTCGGCACTTCCTCAAGCACCGCCTGGAGCTTGTCAATCTGCCCCGCCTGTTTAAGCTGGGACACAAGATTGGAAAGCATTCCACCGGGTACCTGATACATCAGGGCGTTGATGTTCACCGTCATAACCTTGGGGTCAAGGAGACCGGACTTGAGGTATTTTTCCCTAATGGTGGTGAAATACTGGGTAACCACATCAAGCTTCTTTAAATCTATACCCGTATCGAAGGGAGTTCCCTGAAGGGTGGCGACAATAGGCTCGGTAGGCGGCTGGGAGGTGCCCAGCGCCATGGGGGAGATAGCGGTATCCACCACGTCAACCCCGGCTTCAATTGCCTTAAGCAATGTCATGGAAGCAAGTCCCGCGGTATAGTGGGTGTGAAGCTGAACCGGAATTTTTACCTTTGACTTTATAGCCTTTACAAGGTCAAAAGCGTCATAGGGTTTCAGCAACCCCGCCATGTCCTTGATGCAGATTGAGTCGGCGCCCATTTCCTCCAATTCTTTGGCGTAATTGGCAAAGTATTCGTTGGAAAATACGGGACCGGTGGTGTAGGAAACCGCCGCCTGAACATGGCCGCCCTCTTTTTTAGTGGCGTTTATTGCAGTTTTAAGGTTGCGGGGATCGTTCAATGCGTCAAAAATTCTTATTATATCAATGCCGTTGGCAAGGGATTTCTGTACGAAATATTCCACCACGTCGTCGGCATAATGGCGGTAGCCCAATATGTTCTGACCGCGGAAAAGCATCTGAAGCTTTGTGTTCTTTACGTTTTTTCTGATGGTGCGAAGTCTTTCCCAGGGGTCCTCGTTAAGGAAACGAAGGCAGGAATCAAAGGTGGCTCCCCCCCAGGCTTCCAGGGAGTGATAGCCCACTTCGTCAAGAGCCCGGAGTATGGGTATCATTTCCTCGGTAGTCATTCTTGTGGCCACAAGGGACTGGTGGGAATCCCTGAGAACGGTTTCGGTTATTTTAACTTTTGCCATTCTAAAATCTCCTTTCAATAGGCGGCTGATCAGCATTTACAGCCGCGTTTTCCGCATCATGCGGAAAGGTGAACCGGCAGGTTATGTTTTCCCTGCCGGCGCAGGTACAAATCTATTTTTAAACAATAAGCTTATTTGAACAAGGATAAAAATACGCCCGCGGCGACGGCAGAACCGATAACGCCGGCAACATTGGGTCCCATTGCATGCATAAGCAAAAAGTTGGTGGGGTTTTCTTTTTGTCCCACAACCTGAGAAACCCTTGCCGCCATGGGGACCGCCGAAACACCGGCGGAACCGATAAGGGGGTTTACCTTGCCCTTGGTTACCCAGTACATAAAATTACCGAACATGACTCCGCCGAAGGTGGCAAAGGCAAAGGCGCAGAGTCCGAGACCGATGATTGACAACGTTTCAAGCCTTAAGAAGTTTTCGGCATTACAGGTGGCGCCTACCGAAACGCCAAGAAGTATGGTTACTATGTTTATAAGTTCGTTGGCCGCGGTTTTTGAAAGGCGTTCTGTTACCCCGCTTACCTTGAAGAGGTTACCCAGCATTAGCATTCCCACAAGGGGGGTGGCATCAGGCAGTATAAGGCTGGTGACAAGGGTAACCACTATGGGGAACAATACCTGCTCGGTTTTGGAAACGGGACGAAGCTGGTCCATAACCGTCGAACGCGCTTTTTTGGTTGTAAAAGCCTTCATAATCGGAGGCTGAATAAAGGGTACGAGGGCCATATAGGAATAGGCCGCTATTGCCACCGCCGGAAGCAGTTTGGGGGCTAAAGTTTTGGTTACGTAAATTGCGGTGGGGCCGTCGGCTCCCCCGATAATACCGATAGACGCCGCTTCGGGAACCGTAAAGCCCAGAAGCAGAGCGCCGGCAAAAGCCACGAACACGCCGAACTGGGCGGCTGCGCCTAAAAGAATTGACTTGGGGTTGGCTATAAGGGGGGAAAAGTCGGTCATTGCCCCCACGCCCATAAAGATAAGGGGGGGATAAATACCAAGCTTGACGCCTAAATAAAGATAGTCAAGCAGGCCGCCGTTCTTTCCCAAATCAGCCCAGTTTATAGCTCCCTGTTCATTTATAAAATAATCTGCGTGAAAGATATTTGCAAAGGGTAAATTGGCAAGCAGCATACCGAACGCGATGGGAAGAAGTAAAAGAGGTTCAAACTTCTTTACGACTGCCAGATAAAACAATATCCCCACGATTACATACATTATTAATTCTTTGTATGTTATGCCGGCAAAGCCGGAGGAAGTAAATACTCCGCCTATACTTTTAAGAAATTCCAAAATTAAACCACCTTTTTTTACAATGATTTATGCCTTCAGGCAATGACAAAGAGCAGGTCGCCGGTATTTACCGTAACGCCGGCGTTGATGGCATAGGTAACCTTACCGTCAGCCGGAGCCATAATCTCATTTTCCATCTTCATGGCTTCGAGAATGCAGAGCACGTCACCCTTCTTTATTGCATCGCCGACTTTGGCAACAACTTTTAAAATATTTCCCGGCAGAGGGGCGTTAATCTTGGTGCCTTCGGCATTGGGAGCGGGTTCAGTCTTCATAGGCTGTTCGGCGGGCTTTTCGTTCTTTATGGCAGGCGCGGCTTTGGGTTCTTCCTTCTTTACCTCAGCCGGTGTATAGGTGGCATTGGGGTCGGCTTCTTCAACCGCCACTTCGTATTTTGTTCCGTTTACGGTTATAATGTATTTTTTCACTTTTATTCTCCTTATTGCAGTTTTTTAACGTAAATAACCTTGAATGCGGCATCCTTCGAGCTTCTTGACGCAGCTATGGCAGCCGTGGCAAGGACGACAATCTTTTCCTCCTCATCTTCGGCGGGGGGAAAATCATTCTTTACCGTTGTAAGGTCTGCCTTCTCTTCTTTTGGTGCGACGGTTTTTTGTTTCTTATCGGCTTTGGCTATATACTTAAAGGCAATAAGCAAAACCCAAAGTATAATCAAAACAAGAAACACAACCGCTATTCCGATTGCGGTAATTTCAAGGCCGTACAAAAGCCGGTCAAGAAAAGAAGCATCCGCCGGCAGGTCCTTAAATCCGGAACCCGGGAACGTGGCGGCTGCTGCCAATTGGGTCTGTAATATCATTTCTTATCCTTTCCGGTAAAAACAGTTCATTTTTACCCATTTTATTAACACTGGCATTTTACAATATTTTTGCATAAAAATCAATATTTTTTACCCCTGTTTTTATAAAATCTCCAAATTAGACAGCTTAATGTTGACAAATACTAAATATTGTAGTAAAATGTACAAAAACTTTTCCGGGGGTCAATATGTCCGCTTTTCATGATAATATCGAAAGGGTTCTCGTTACCGACGAAGAAATACAAAACTGCGTAAAAAAGCTTGGTGAAATCATAACAAGAGACTACGAGGACAAAAATCTCCTCCTTGTGGGTATTCTAAAGGGCTGCGTTGTGTTTATGTCCGACCTTATGCGCCACATAGATTTAAAGTGTCACATAGACTTTATGTGCGTTTCCTCCTACGGCAACTCCTCCACCTCCACCGGTGACGTCAAGATCGAGCTTGACCTGAAGCGTCCGGTGGGCGGTTACGACGTGCTTATAGTGGAGGATATCATCGATTCGGGGATAACCCTCTACAACCTTAAAAAGCTCCTGCTTTCCCGCGGGGCGAAGAGCCTTAAAATCTGCACCCTCCTTGACAAGCCCGAACGCCGTATGGCAGACATCAAAGCGGACTATGTGGGGATTACCATACCCAACGAATTCGTGGTGGGTTTCGGCCTCGATTTTGCCGAAGATTACAGGAATCTCCCCTATGTTGCGGTGCTGAAGCCTTCCGCCTATGAGGGTAAGTAATTAATATTTATTACGCTTTTCCGTTGTTTTATACATAAAGGAAGGCCGCCGGTTTTGCCGGCGGCCTTTGTCGTTAATTACGATTATCCCGCAAACTCATAGCTTTCAACGAGCTTATCGATTGCGTCGATTATACTCGGTTCTATTTCGTCGAATTTGGACTGGAGGTTGGCGTTATTGTTCTTGACAAGGTTTTCAAACAGGGTCTTTATTCCGCCGAAGTTGTAGATTTCACCGGTATCATAGGTGATGTTGTTGAATATGATTTTAAGCATTTCAAGACTTTCTTCGTCCTGCATATCTTTGCCTTTAAGGTTGATTTCCATATAGGCCGGGGTGATATAGTTCTTGGCTTCGCAGGAGATGGCTTCAACCATATAAGCCGAAAATTCGGGGTCATTCACGTTCTTGTGAATGGCGATACCCGCAACTTCGCCGGTGCCGCAGTAGGTGTAGTAATCGTCCTGATCTTCAGACCACAGGGGGTTGGGGACAATGCCGAAATCCGTGCCGGCCTTGCGGAGCTTTGTGGTGGCCGAAAAGGCGGAGGGGCGGAACAGCACTCTTCCCTGTTTGAAGGCTTCAAGGGAGGTTTCCCAGATGGGGGCTTCAAAGTTCTGGGCATAAATAACCCAGGAATCCTTTTCCAGCATGTCGGTGATTATTTTCTGAGCGATGTTGAAGCTGGTTTCCTCATTGCCGAAGGAAAGAATGGGATTGTCGTCGCCGTCCTTCAGGCAGAGTTTCTGTCCTGCCGCGCCATAGAAGGTAAGGGCGTCGTTATAGGAGGCAAGCATACCCCAGGTGTCGTTGGAGGACATTCCGTCTTCCCCGTCGGTGTCCTGAGTAGCCTGTTTTGCCATCTGATACATTTTTTCATAGGTCCATTTGTGCTCTTCCACAAGGGTGTAGGGGCTGTCCATGTTCAGATATTCAATCATCTGTTTGTTGAAGAGTATGCCGCCGGAGCAGACCTTGTTTAATATGGTAATGTCGCCGGTGGTGAAGAACAGCCTGTAACCCACCGAAAAGGTGTTGTTGGCGTCCTTGTCATACCAGGGGGCATCAAGATGAATATACTCAAACTCGGTAAGGTCAATGAGTTTGTCTTCCCTGGCGAGGTTTGCCAGACCGGGTATCGAGGGCATAATAGCGTCATAAAAATGGGTACCGGTCGAAATGTCCTGATTAATATCCGTAATGATGGGGTCGGAACCCACCACGTCGCTTTTATAAACTTTAATTTTAACGTTGTAAAGGGATTCAATCTTATCGTTTCTTTCCTTTACCGCCTTGTCAAGGATATCCCCATAGAGTTCGCTGTTGTAGGTGAAGTCGTCGGACTGGTAGGTGCCGGCTCCGGTACCCCTTACGATTATTCCGAATTCTCTACTTTCCCAGTCGATAATTTCGTTGGTGATTCTGTACTTCCCGTTTGCATCAACATAGGGGTCTTCCACAACCTGAGAAGAGGTATCGCTTTCATCGCTGACACCGGCTTCGCTTCCCACCGACTCGGTTGATTTGCTTTCTTCGGCTTTGGACTTGTCGTCAGGATCGTCTGTGCAGGAAACGAGTAATGCAGCAAACAGAAGAACAACAATCAGTAAGCAGATTAGTTTTTTCATAATACACTCCTTTTATATATTTTTATTATATCCGTTTAAAACGTTGATATAAACCTGAATTGAAAATGCAAAAATTGGCTTTCAAACTCCCGAATAGGCGGAAAAGCCCCCGTCAACGGGAATAATAACCCCGTTCACAAAGGAGGAGGCCTGTTCGTCGCATAAAAACAGCAGTACGCCGATAAGTTCCGAAGAGCTGCCGAACCTTCCCATAGGGGTGGCGGCAAGAATCTTCTGCGTTCTTTCGGTGGGATTTCCCTCTTTATCAAAGAGCAAGGCTTCGTTTTGCTTTGTCACAAAAAAGCCGGGGGCGATGGCGTTGACGCGGATGTTCATCTTTGAAAAATGCACCGCAAGCCACATGGTAAGGTTTGAAACGCCGGCTTTTGCCGCCGAATAGGCGGGAATTTTGGTAAGGGGACGGTAGGCGTTCATTGAGGAAATGTTTATAACGCAGCCTCCCCCCGATTCCGCCATACATTCGGCAAACACCTGAGTGGGCAAAAGAGTGCCTAATATATTAAGATTAAATACAAAGTTAAACCCTTCCGGAGTGAGGTTGAAAAAATTTTTAACCTCGGAATCTTTATTTAAGTCTTCCGGAGATAAATATTCCTTATCGGTGGTTGCCTTGGGGGAGTTCCCCCCTGCCCCGTTAATGAGTATGTCAACCCTGCCAAAATCCGATAGAATCCTTTCCCTTACTTCGGTTAGAGATTCCCTTTTCAGCACGTCACAGCCGTAGGGGACGGCAAAACCGCCGGATGAATTTATTTCATCGGCTGTCGCCTTTGCCGCTTCCTCATACAAATCCAAAACCGCAATCTTTGCGCCGCATTTGGCAAGGGCTTTCGAAAATTCCGAACAAAGTACCCCGCCGCCGCCGGTTACTACCGCTGTTTTTCCCGTCAAATCAGTTTTATACATAATTTTTCCTTATTGTAATCTGCTTAAATGGTCTTTAAGAAAGTCAACGGCAAGTTTTATATCCGCCGCCGGGTCCTCCCCCACTTCCCTTTCGATGGTAAGGTAACCGTCATAGCCGATATCCTTTAAGGCTTTCAGATAATTCGGCCAGTCAACCCCGCCTTTTCCCAAGGGGACTTCCTGCCATGAGCCGTCGGGCTTTTTGATGCCGTCCTTTGCGTGGGTGTGAACGATATAGTCCTTCAGCACGGACACCGCCTGAACCGGGTCATCCCCCGCCACCATAACCAGATTTGCCGGGTCAAGGTTTACCGCAATGCCGGCTTTCAATCCTAAAGAATCAAGAAATTTTTTCAGGGCGGGTGCCTTTTCGGGTCCGGTTTCGGAAGCGATATATGACCCGATGCCGGCGGCGTATTCGGCGATTTTTACTGCGTTCTCCGCCATGGTGTTAAGCTTTGCCGGGTCGTCTTCCGGCACCTTACCGATATGGGAGGTCACAATGCCGCAGCCTAATTCCTTTGCCTTTTCCAGCACCGCTTTTGTTTTGTCGACTATCTGGGGATGGGCAAAGCCCCAGCCGAAATCGCCGCAGATTGCGGAAAACACCAGACCGTTGGAAGACATTATATCCTTTATTTCGGCTATTTTTGAGGGCGTAAGGTTTTCCGTGGCAAATTCCCCGTAGGTCATATACTTCTGGATACCGTTTGCGCCAAGAGCGGCAGCCCTTTTTACGCTTTCCGCAAAGGGCAGCCTGAAGGAATCCGATATTATTCCGATTTTCATTTAATTATCTCCTTTTGGATATCGTTATCATCTTTATTCTGAAGTTCGTCAAGGGATTTGTTGAAGGAGGAAACATAGTTTTCCATAAAGTAATCCAGTTCCTCGCAGTTTAGGTTTCGGATTATGTTCTTTGTGGAATCAAGGGCGTTATTGAATTCATGGTTTCCCAGCGCAGTTTCCTCAAGACATTTAATATAAGCGCAAAGCTTGTCTGCCGCCTTAATTATCCGTTTTTCGTCGGCGGTATAGTTGAACAAGGTAGAATAATCGGTGCGGAAATCCTCCGGAAGGAGGGATATAAACCGCTTTATGGCATGGGATTCCACGGTTTTATAGGCGGATTTGGTGGAATCGTCGAAATATTTCACCGGTGTCGGCATATCACCGGTTATGATTTCCGGCGCGTCGTGATACAAGGCTTTCAGGGCTATTGCGGACACATCATATTTTTTACCGAAAACCTTGTTGCCGATAACCGCAAGAGAATGGGAAAGGATGGCGCATTCAAGGGAATGTTCCGATAAATTTTCCTGCCTTAACTGCCGCATCAAGCCCCAGCGGCTTATATATTTCATTCGAAACATTAAGGCAAAAAAATCTCCGCCCATGTTTTACTCCTTGTATTTTATTTCAATTTATACAAATTTTTTAACTTAATATTTCCTTTTTAGGGAATTATATCATATTAATCAATAATAGTCAACTAAAAAAAGATTGCAATATAAAAAATAATTGCTATAATCTATATAATGATTGCTTAATTTTCCGAAAGGCGTGTATATATGAAATTTACCAAAATGCAGTCCTACGGCAACGATTACGTTTATGTTTCCCTCCTTGACCAGACAATTGAAAATCCCGAAAAATGGGCAAAATTCGTCTCCGACAGACATAAGGGGATAGGCAGCGACGGCATGATACTGATTTGCCCGTCAAAGACCGCCGACTTTAAAATGCGGGTGTTCAACCCCGACGGTTCCGAAGCCGAAATGTGCGGCAACGCCTTAAGGTCGGTGGGAAAATTCGTTTATGCCAAAGGCTATACAGCCAAAACCGAATTTACCGTGGAAACCCTCGGGGGGATAAAGTCAATACATCTTTGGGTTGAAAAGGGCGAAGTGGTTAATGTTTCGGCAAATATCGGGCGGCCGGTGCTGGACGCCGAAAAAATTCCGGTAACCGTAACAAACAGGGGAAATTTCCTTATAGGATATGATTATAAGGTTATTGATAAAATTTTTAAACTTACAGCTATTTCTTTAGGGAATCCCCACTGCGGAGCGGAATGCAGCGATGTGTTTGACCTTGACATCGAAAAATACGGCAGAGCTCTTGAAAACGATAAAATGTTTCCCAAAAAAGCAAACATCCACTTTTATGAGGTAGTGGATAAAAACAATATAAACATGCGGGCATGGGAGCGTAACTGCGGTGAAACCTTAGCCTGCGCCACCGGCAGCTCCACGGCGGTTTATTCCGCAATCCTTGCCGGAAAAGCGGCCAACTCGGTGGACGTTCACCAGCGGGGGGGTATAGTGCATATCGACTATAATCCGGCGGACAATACCATAACAATGACGGGAAAAACCGAAATTGTATTTGACGGATTTATTGAGGACAGCATTATTGAGGAATCCATATGAAATTATATGAAATTTTAAAGGACACCGGCATAAGCTTTGATTTCCCCGATACCGAAATAAAGGATATTTGCTATGATTCCCGGAAGGCCGGGAAGGATATGGTGTTTGTCTGCCTGAAAGGTCACGAGCAGGACGGACATAAATATGCCGCCGACGCCTACGGCAAGGGCTGCCGGGTTTTCTGTGTGGAGGAGGATACTTCCCTTCCCTCCGATGCGGTAATTATAAAACATAAGAACACACGAAAGCTGCTTGCCCTTATGTCGGCAAACTTCTTTTCCTGTCCCCTTGACGGCCTTTTATCCATCGCTATAACCGGCACCAAGGGGAAAACTTCGACGGCCTATATGATTTCCTCAATCCTTCGGAAAGCCGGAAGAAAGGTGGGTATTATAGGCACCATAGGCATTTTCACCGGGGAAAAGCTGTATAAATGCGATAATTCCACCCCCGAAAGCTACCTTATACACAGGTACTTGCGGGAGATGGCGGACAACGGCCTTGATACTGTGGTTATGGAAACCTCCTCCCAGGGCTTTAAGCTTGACCGCACCTACGGTATGATATTTGACATGGGTATCTTTACAAATCTTTCCCCCGACCATATAGGGGAAGGTGAGCATAAGGATTACGAAGAATACAAAAATTGCAAAAAAATGCTGTTTTCAACCTGTAAAACCGGCTTTTTCAACGGTGATGACAATGAAAGCGGCTTTATGCAGGAAAACGCTTCCTGTGAAATAAAGACTTACGGTATAAAAGAGAGCTATGATTATTATGCTTCCGATATAGTTTATGCTTCCCGGGACGGAAAACTGATTACAGAATATAATTTTTGCCATAACGGTTACAAAACCCGTTTTTCGGTAAACTATCCCGGAAAAGCGGGGGTATATAATTCCCTCTGCGCCGGAGCGGTCTGCTCATATCTCGGCATTGACGACGAAACCATAAAAAACGGCCTTGAAAATGCCGTCGTCAGAGGGAGAAACGAGATAATCAATTCCCCAAAAGGGTTTTCGGTTATTATCGACTATGCCCATAACGAGCTGTCGGTGAAGTCCCTGTATGAAACCCTTAAACCCTACCGCCGGGGGAGGGTGTTTACCGTGTTCGGCTGCGGAGGAAACCGGTCAAAATTAAGGCGGTATTCCATGGGGGATATCATAACCAGAAATTCCGACTTTTCGGTTATAACCTCCGACAACCCCCGTTTTGAATGGCTTAATGATATTATTGCCGACATTAAGCAGGGTATAACCTCCCCCCTGGGCGAGGTTATAGTAATGAAAGACAGAAAAAAAGCCATAGAATACTGTCTTGAAAACGCAGTCAAGGAGGATATTGTGCTGATTATCGGCAAAGGCCACCAGTGCTATGAGGAAATCGAAGGAGTAAAATACCCCTTTGACGAAAGAAAAATCGTTTTGGATTATCTGGGTTTAGAGGATTAGTTGGTTATATTATTTTAAAAATCATAATAACCATATAAGCGGATGTAAAAAAGCCTTCCCCTTGAGGGGAAGGTGTCAGCCGCAGGCTGACGGATGAGGGGTAGTACCGCATATATGGGAAAGAAGCGAAATGAAATCCAAAGCCAACGCTTTGGATAAAATCACCTTCGGCGGGATTACATATAGAAATTCATATTAAAACACTTGCCGCGGCAAGTGTTTTTTTTCGTTATTCCTGTAATCACGCTATTCCTGTAACCACGCCTCAAGATAATTAATTCTGAACCCTTTTGCGGAAAAGGTTTTTTCGTATTCGGTCTGAATGTTTTCCTTATTTAAAATTTCATCGTTATGAAGGTCAAAACACACGTTTCCCAACACAAATCCCGAAGATGCAAAAGTTCCCAGGGAATATTCGAATAAATTAAAGTTATCTGTTTTAAAATAAATACAGCCGCCGTTTTTAAGGAGTTTTTTGTACTTTTCAAGATAATCGGGATAAGTCAGGCGGCGTTTGGCGTGCTTTTTCCTAGGCCAGGGGTCACAAAAATTGATATATATTCTGTCGGCGAATTTTTCGGGGAGGAATTCCAGGATTTTTTCAATATCCAGATTTAAAAATTTAAGATTTTTACACTCTTCCCTTTTGGCTTTTTCCATTGCCATCATCACTACATCGATAACCTTTTCGACAGCAATAATATTTACATCCTGACATTTCCGGGAAAGCCTGACGGCAAATTCCCCCTTGCCGCAGCCCAACTCAAGGTAAATGGGATTACTTTTGTTATCAAAGGATTTTTCCGTATCCAGCCTGCCGTCGGTCAATACCGCAAAATATTCCTCAACTTCCGAAAGACGTTTCTGACGGTTCTTTTTCGGCCTTAATCTCATTAATGAACCTCGCAATGTATATTCTTTATTATTTTAGACAAAATATCAACGCAGAGAGGAGAAAATATCATGCTTGACAAATTTTCACTTGTTCTTGTTATTATCGGCGCAATCAACTGGGGGCTTATCGGGCTGTTTCAGTTTGACCTTGTCGCCTGGATTTTCGGCGGTCAGGGCGCGGTAATCAGCAGAATTATATATACGCTGGTCGGCCTCTGCGGGCTGTGGTGCATTAGCCTTCTTTTCAGACGCACAACCGAATCTGCCGAAGAAAGACGATAAATACCGGCCTTTTAGGCCGTTACATATCTTTACAGCTTTTTCAGGTAAACCAGAATAGCGATAATTATCCCCGCCGTGGCGTAGATTCCGGCAAGGGAGCCGATGAGTATAAAAGGCACACTTAAAATCGGAACCCAGGAAAAGCCCTTTATCAACGCTCCTGCCGCCGCGTTGATAACGGCGTAAAGGATTATCGTAAGTATAAGGTTTGCCAGATCCTTTTCCCCGAAAGAAAAGGGGAATAATTTTTTAAGGGTATCCAAATTTATCACCTCATTAATTATACTTGTCATTGTTTCGCCGTTGGGATATACGGCGGATTTATTTTATTATCACCGCTTGCGGCGGAATATTTATTTTAATAAATAGTAGCACATAAGTCGGAATAAATCAATATATTTTTATACAACGTTGAGTGTGTTGGAATGTAATAATTTTATTTTTTACCAATGCAAGTGTGTTTTAACCAACTGTACGAGAGTTTTAATCAATAAGTGATGGCTGTGAATTTCATTTTATTTCTCTTCCGGATATATAGCACCGCCCCTCATCCGTCAGCCCTCGGCTGACACTTTCCCTCAGGGGGAAGGCTTTTTTCATCCCCCAACGGTTAAAAAAGTTATATGTTCCGCCTTATATCGTAACTAAAGCACACTTCCCGACTTTAGGGCACTAAACTTTTCAACTTTTATTTCAGAAAGCACCTAAAAGGGTGCTTTTTTTACATTTTCACAAAAAAGAAGAACAAATAAAATTTTTTTTACGCCCATAATTTAACAAAAAAAACCGATATTCCGAAATATAATAACAACGACGAATATGGAAGCGTTTTCCAGAGTTCTGAAAGGATGATTACTGATGGATGAAGTAAAGTTACAAAGGCGTGTACCGGGAAAATTCAATGCTTTCAAAAAAACCAGGACAGCCAAAATATTAAAGGCATTACTGAATTTTTTATTAATTGTTACTTTCCTGTTTTTTGCGTTTATTGTGTTTTTAGCGTTAATGAGTAAATCCACCGGAGAAGTAGTAAAGATAGGTCCATACCAAGTCTATTCGGTAATAGGCGGCAGTATGGAACCCGCCATACATAAAGGTTCCATAATTATTGTTTCCCATCCCGGGGACAAGCCATTGAAGGTTAATGATATTGTTACCTTTTTAAACCCCGGCGACAAGAAAACGGTGGTAACCCACCGCATAGTCAATATTAATAACAAAGGCGAGGAAATAACATATACCACCCGGGGGGACGCCAATGAACGAGACGATATTGACCCTCTGCCCCGGAATCATATTTTAGGCAAGGTGCATTTAACGTTACCCCTAATAGGAAACATTATGATATTTGCCAAGACGAAAACCGGACTTATTGTAATGGTAATCATACCCGGGATTTTACTTATCCTTTCAGAGATGCTTAATTTGAGGAAATTATATAAACAGCAAAAAAAGCAGAAGGAAGAGCTGCTGATGGAAAAATTAAAGCAAACCCTAATAAATACATCGTCTGAAGGAGGTAATAATGTGACTTAGCAAAGAACGGAAAATATATCGGTATCAAGTTTTCAGTTTCCCTGTTGATCTCAAGATGGGAAAACACCGGCGGACAGCTCAAAAAGATGGTAGTAAACTACCGAAAAAAAACAAATTATTAAAAGGAGAAGACACAATGAAAAAAAGGATTCTGTTTAGTATTATGGTAATCGCACTTGCGGCCACTTTGGTAGCCGGCGCAACAACCGCTTATTTTTCGGATGTAGAAAGAAGTTTTGGTAATACATTTACAGCCGGAAGCTTAGATCTTAAGATTGACGGCAAAGACTGCAATGTTGTCAAGTTCGTGCATTTCAATATGAAACCCGGTGATGTGGTGAAGGGTTTTTATAAATTGTCGAATGACGGTACCATCCCCGGATACCTCAATATTTCCAAGATTGACGTTAAAGACTTCGAAAACTGCATAATTGAACCCGAACAGGAAGCCGGAGACAACACTCCTGATATCGGCGAACTCAGCAGCTTCCTGGAAATTCATCTGTTTATCGATCTTGACAGAAACGGCAGATACAGCGGTCCCGACGAAGAAATTTACAACGGTCTATTGAAAGATATGCCCGAAAGCATTTTCATGAACCGTACTCTGCTTCCGGGAGACTGGTTTGACATAATAGGCGAAGCCATTGTTAAATGGGAGCCTACCGATCAGGATAATCTGGCTCAGACCGATAGCTGCATCCTTGACCTGGAATTTACCCTTAATCAGGTCGAACAAAGCGCTGCCAACTAATTCAATTTCCATCATAATATAATAATTAAATTATAATTATAAACTGAGATCAGCAGAAGGAACACCTTCGCAAAATCAAACTGCCGCGCAAATGCCGGCAAAGAGCTGCGAAATAAAATCGTGGCTCTTTTTATTTTGTTGTACAAGTAAAAAAGCACCCGCTGGGGTGCTTTTTTGTGCGTAAGAGTAACCAAACGTAGTAAAAGTGAGGTAAGAGTAAGTAAAAGTAGTGTGCTCAACTTTTACTATACTCATATTCCAAAAGTTCTTCGTCTTTATTTACATACATAAACCCAGCACTTTCAAACAATTTAAGTGAGGCGGTGTTTTTCTCATCAATATAAGCTCGAATTTTATAAAAATCATGTCCAGTTTTTCCTACTTGGATATCCTTTAATATAGTTGTCGCAATTCCTTGCTTTTGATATTCCGGAAAAACAACCACAGACATATACAAAACACAGTTATCCAATTCGAGGTGTATAGTGGATACCAAAATGTCATCCTTATAAATTTTATAAAAATAGACGTTATCGCTGCTCGTTATGTATTTCCAATAGTTTTCTTCATCAATACTAATAAACTGCGTAATCGATGGTTGCTTATAAGCCGAAAGGATAATTGGTATATCTTCGTCATCGAGATTCTTTATCAAGCGATAAATCATTTTAAATTTTCCTTTGCAGTGTTTATGGAAGAAATGAGTATTCTGCGAATTGAACCGCAATCATGCAAAGCATTCTTCGAAACATCATCTGTGATAATACCTGCTTTTTGAGCAATCTCGATCCAGTATTCTGTTTCATAGCATTCCTTTAATGCAATCTGCAGCTTGGCAATAAAATCAGGGCGGCTGTGAGCATATTTCGCCTCGCGGATATTTGCTCCAATACTAGTTCCGCTTCGTTCAAGCTGATTTGACAGAGAATAATGTCCTTTTATGTTTTCTGTAAGTTTTAAGATTTGAATTGCAAATTCTGTTGAAATATCAGCAAGTTTATTTTCAGCCATAGAAATCACCTCTTTGAATACATTATATTACAATTTTTAATGATTTTCAATGAAATCGCGCAAGCGCGATGAAATCCGAGCAAGTTCGGATGAAATCTGCTAACGCAGATGAAATTAAATCCGTCCTACTCCCGACGAAGTCGGATTTCATCACGAAGTGATTTCATCCCACTGAGGTGGGATTTATCCCGTCCGTAAGGACGGATTTAGTTGAAAAGAACCCACACTTGTCGTAGACGAATGTGGGTTCTTTTCTGGTGCCGGTGGCGGGGGTCGAACCCGCACGGTGTTGCCACCATTGGATTTTGAGTCCAACACGTCTGCCAATTCCATCACACCGGCTTATTCGATTTATTCGGCGTCGCTTATTATAACACTTGAAAAGCATAATTTCAAGTATTTTTTTTGCTTAATTTTATATTCTCATGTATAAAACCCGATTTAGTGAATATAGTAAACTTGAATAGAATGAAGAAAAAGGAACGGTAATATCCATGAAAAAAATTTTAATCCTTCTTTTTGTGTTTTCGCTGCTGATTCTCCCCGCCATGGCAGCCGGCGAGGGAGCATTGCTTTCCCGGGGGAAATCCTACACCCTTGTCACCCCAGGCTCCGTCGCCTATCCCGACGACGAATCCCTAAAGCTCACCGACGGAGTGAGGGGGGAGTTAACCGACGATTTCTACTATAAAAGTCCCGCCTATGTGGGGTTCAACCAGGCCAACAAGGACGATAACGGTGACTTTGTGATTATCCTCGACTTAGGGGCGGACTACGACAACATCAAAACCTTTACTTTAAGCTACCTTGCGGAAACCGACGTGGGAATCTATGCCCCTTCCTCCTTTTCGGTTTATATCGCCGATGAAGCCGACGGCAGCTATATTCATCAGGGGTCGGTGGTTATAGGGGAATCCACCGAAGAGGGTCTTCAGAAAACGGGAACCGCCTCCATCGAACTTCCCCAGGATGCCGGCGGCAGATTTGTAAGGTTTGTAATCCATCATCAGGAACCCTTTGAAAAGGAGGGTACGACGGTAAACGCCGGCTGGGCATTTATCGATGAAATCGAAGTTTATTCCTCCACCCCGGTTTCCCAGACAAAAGACAGCGGCATAGCGATTTTTATTATCCTTGCCATCGTCGCCGTCTCCGCCTGGCTGGGCATTAAATTTAAAAGACGTTTCGCATAGCGTTTCCCTTTCAAAACATCATAGGTGAAAATATACAAACGGCAGCCCGGGAGCTGCCGTTTGTTTTATTG
>DBQR01000046.1 GCA_002305335.1 Clostridiales bacterium UBA1389 | reverse complement strand
GTGGTGGAAAGGAGGGATATGAAAATTATCCCTACCGACAAAATCATAAGGGAAACCGAGGCTATATCTACCGGCATATAGGGTTTTCCGTTCCAGATACGGATAATATCGTCCCCGCCGCCGAAGTTCACCCCATATATTAAAGATATTGCGGGGCGTGATACCGCAAGCATACCGAAGGCGCAGGGGAGGGCGATTATTGCCGTTATCCGCACCGAGGAATATATGTAATTGTCCGCCTGTTTCTGGTCGTTTACCGCAAGGGCGGCCGACACCGCCGGCAGAATGGATATGGCGATGGGAAAGATCAGCGTGGCGGGCAGAAGGTCGGAAATGGAAAGGGTAAGTCCGGTGTAGGAGGTATAGAGGTCTTCGGCGATAACACTGTCAACGCCGGAACCGATTAAAAATTTGTTTATGACGATCGTGTCGAGAAACTGGGAAAAATAAAGGGCAGATGAGGTGATTGTCACCGGAAGGGCGATTTTCACCAGATTTTTATAAATGCTCGAATAGCCGTCGGTGTCCTCTATGCCGGCAAAGGAATGCTTTTTTTCGAAAAAATATTTATAGATTATCATATAGGTCATTGCCAGCACCGTGCCCACGGTTATCCCCGATATGGCAAAGGCGGCCTGAACCACGGGAGAATAGCCCCGGGATATGGCATACCTGGCAGCCCCCAGGCCCAAAACCAGTTTACATAATGCCTCTATGAACTGGCTTACCGCCGTAGGCACCATATTCCTCAGCCCCTGGAAATAGCCCCTTAAGGCGGAGGAAATGCAGATTAAAAACAACGTGGGGGATATAACCTTCATTGCCAGCGCTGCGTCGGCGTGTTCGGTAAAGCGGGCGATAAAGTCTGCCCCGAAAAACATAACCAGGGTGCATACCAAACCTATCGCCCCGAACAGAATAAGTCCCGAACGGTATATGCGGTTTATTTCGGTTTTCCGTTCCAGCTTCCTCGACGATGCCACCATGCGGGATATTGCCACCGGAAGACCGGAGGTGGATACCATATAAAGCATGGCGTAAACCGAAAAAGAGGCGGTGTATATCCCGGTTGCCCCCTGAAGCATATTGGTAAGGGGGATTCTGAACGCCACGCCTATTATTTTAACCACGAAATTGGACAGGGATATTATCAACGCTTCGGTGAGGAAAGACCCGGCTTGCTTTTCGTTCATAGATACTTCCTAAAGTGTTAAGTTGTTTTGAGAAATTCCCACAGCAATGAGGTCGGGGGAATTGCTTTTTTGTCGACGGGGTTGACGTTGGACAGGAGATTCATTAGATATTCGGCTTTCGGATAGTAGATGCTGTCTCTGTCAACCTTTTCAAGGACGGCCATTCCCTCGCATTTAAGGGCTGAAAGCTCGTATTCGAAAAAGGTGTTTATAATTGTATCTGAAATCTGCTTAAAGGGGAAAATATACTTTATTTCTCCGTTTTTCACATTGTCCCACAGAGAAAAGGTGAGTTCCGCGGAGGCGTTGCGGTAGTTATTGTCCCGTACAAGGCGGCGAAGCAGCTTGGCGTCATACGCAGGGCTTTCGCAGGTAAGGTAAATACGGTAGGCGTTGTCAATGCTGTCCCCGCCTATGATATCGGGGTTTAACGCATGAAGCCCCTCCACCACTATAAAGGTGTGCTCGTCGGGGTTTATCACCCGCCATTCCTCAAGGCGGTGGCGTTTCTGAAAGTCGAAAACCGGAAGAGGGGTTTTCTTTTTTTCGGAAATGCTGTCAAAGCTGCGGCGTATAAGTTCAAGGTCAAGGCACTTGGGGGACTCATAGTCGGGTATGCCGTCCCTTGTCTTGGGTTTGTCGGCAGGGTTGAGGTAAAAGTCGTCAAGGGACACGGTTTCGGCGTGTCCGCCGTTTTTTTCTATTTCTTCTTCTATTTTCTTTGATGTGGTGGTTTTTCCCGCGCAGGAGGCGCCGGCAAGGAGAATCAGGTGTTTTCCCTTTTCCATTGCCTTTTTAACCGCGTCATTTACCGAATTTACATAGGACGCTTCGCAGGATTCTATAAAAGTTTTATCGTAAATTATGGCTGTTCATCCTTTCGCAAAAAACGATTTTATCCTTTCCTCGCCGATACCCTCCTCCTTTTCAAGATATTCGAAGGGAAATTTGGGGAAGGCGATTCTTTCTATATGTTCCCCGTCGGAGGACACCAGCTTGGTTATTGCCCCCGCCCCGCAGGCAAATACGGAGGAGGTTTCCTCCATCATCATTACATTATATAGACACTCGTGACCTTCAAGTGAATAACCCGTGTTCTCCCCGTTTCCCACGGTGCGTTTCTGCCGGTAGAGGTAATAGGGGCGGTAGTTCTTTGCTTTTAGGGTTTTCCCCACATAAGACACGCATTCCCTTGCAAGGCTTCCCGCCGGGTCGAAAATTCCCTCTTCGTTTTTCATTTCGGCGGCGTTTTTAATAGAAAGGGTGTGTACGGTAACGTTTTCGAAGCCTAAGGACAAAACGTCATCAAGGGTTTTTGAAAAACTTTCAAAGGTGTCCTTGGGAAGGCCGGCGATAATATCGGCGTTTACCGTTTTGAAATCATATTTTTTAACCAGTTTCGCGGCTTGGAAGAAATCCTCAACGGTATGCTTTCTGCCGATGGCGTCCAGGACGGTCTGGTTGGTGGTCTGGGGGTTTACCGAAATGCGGTTTACCCCGTATTTATTTATTATGTTCAGCTTTTCTTTTGTTAACGTGTCGGGGCGCCCCGCCTCAAAGGAAAATTCCCGCAGGTTTTCCATGGGTATGTGTTTGTTTATTCCGGACAGCAGAAATTCAAGCTGCTCCTCTGACAGAAAAGAGGGCGTTCCCCCGCCGATATAGATTGCCGAGGGGACAAACCCCGTTTCCCTTATTATTTCTCCGGTTTTTTTAATATCCTTCAAAAGGCGGGCAAGATAGTCGGGAATAAGCTTAAACAGCTTCTGGTTGGAATAGGACACAAAGGAGCAGTAGTCGCACCTGGTGGGGCAGAAGGGTATGGAAACGTAAACGCCGCAGTTGTTGTTTTCAAGGTCCGACAACAGCTTTATTTCGTTGTAAGCCGTATCGATCGAAAGGTCGGTCTTTTCCCGGCTTACGTTGTGGTCGTTTTCAAACAGCCGTCTTACCTTTTTTTCGGAAAAGCCCCGTTCAAGGTAAAACCTTGCCCGCTTTACCGGACGAAGCCCGGTTATGTGTCCCCAGGGGGGGATGAATCCGAACAGCTTATAGCCTGCGGCCAACAAGGCTTTTCCCGTAATGGATTTGGCGATTTCCTCACCGGGGGTGGGTATGGTGAAGACGATATCCTCCTCTTTGCATTCGGCGGACGCCTTCCCGTAGGGGGAAGAAATTTCGCAAAAGGCGGTCAGCCCCTTGTCTTCTTTTTTAAGAATAAACCTTGCCGTATTGGGGGAACTGTCTTCCACCGGGAATTTTTCCGAATGGAAATACAACAGGCAGAGGGATTTGAAATAATAATCGTTAAGATAGTCGGTATGGTTTTCAATATATATTTTCATTATTAAAACTCTTCGGAGTCAATGATAAGGGTTACGGGGCCGTCGTTTAACGACTCTATATGCATATGGGCGCCGAAAATACCCGTTTCCACGGGGAGATGGGCGGAAAGCTCTTTTTTGAAAAGCTCGAAATATTCGTTTGCCCTGTCGGCGGGACAGGAACGGGTGAAGTCGGGACGGTTTGTCCGCTTGACCCTGCCGTATAAAGTGAAGTTTGAAATAACAAGAGCCGAACCGCCTATGTCGGGGGCGGATTTACTTATCTTTCCGTCATTGTCGGGAAATATACGCAGTTTCCCGACTTTGGAGGCGGTTTTTATAACCTCCTCCTCCGTGTCCTCCACCGAAAAGCCGACTATAACCAGCATTCCTTTGTCGATTTTTCCGGTTATTTTACCGTCAACCCGACAGACTGCACTGTCAACCCTTGATACAACCGCTCTCATGCTTTTCCTCTTGCCACATCCCTTACGCCCTGCAGCTTTTTCATATTTTTGATAATATTTTTAAGATGCTCTATGTTACTGCATTTAAGCACCACACGGAGTATCATGTCGTCTCCGTTTTCATTAGCCTTAAGGGACACGATTGCCACCTTCATATCCGACAGCGCCAAAGTGACATCGGCTATCAGCTTCTGGGAATAGGAGGCGTATATGTTAAGGCTTGCCTCAAAGTCGCCGAACTGCTGTTTTTCAATCGAATCGGTCCAGGATGCCACCACCCATCTGTCCTTGTCCTCGGGGCGTTTCAGGCCTGCGATTACGTTTTCGCAGTCGTATTTATGAATGGAAATGCCGTAGCCCTTGGTTATAAAGCCGATAATGCTGTCTCCGGGGAGGGGGTTGCAGCACTTGGCGAACTTCACCGCGCAGCCCTTTACGCTGTCGATAATAACCGACTGGGATTTGGGAACATAGGTCTTGCGTTCCAGCTTTTTCTGCTGTTCCGCCGCCTTCTGGAGGGTTTCCTCGATTGTGACGGGGTTTACCACCCGTTCGAATTCATCCCTCAGCTTGGAGGCGATTTTGGATACGGGAAGTCCCCCGTAGCCGATATTGTTGTATAAATCCTCCACGTCCGGCATACTCATGCGTTCGGCCACGTTTTTGACGATTTCGTCCTTCTGGGCTTCGGTGAAGGGGCGGCCGTACCGGCGGAGTTCCCTGTCCACCTCGTTTTCCCCTATGGTTATGTTTTCCGTCCGCCGTTCCTTCTTGAAGAACTGGCGGATTTTGTTCCTTGCCTCGGCGGAACGCACCAGCTTAAGCCAGTCCCGGCTGGGGCCCTTTGAGGCGGAGGAGGTCAGTATTTCAACAATCTGACCGTTTTCAAGGACGTAATCGATGGGGACAATCTTGCCGTCAACCTTTGCCCCCACCATCTTGTTCCCCACGGCGGAATGGATGGCATAAGCAAAGTCTATGGTGTTTGACCCTGCCGGCAGAGACACCACATCCCCCTTGGGGGTGAACACAAAGGTTTCGTCGTCGAACATGTCTATTTTAAGGGGACGCAGGAATTCGTCCGCATCCACAAGGTCCTTTTCGGTTTCCAACAGGGTGCGGAGCCATTTGTATTTTTCGTCGGCTTCCTTTTTGGTCTGCTCGCCGGACTTATATTTCCAGTGGGCGGCAAGACCGTATTCGGCGATTTCGTGCATTTCCTCTGTACGAATCTGAACCTCGAAGGGTATGCCGTCATGACCTATAACGGTGGTATGGAGGGAACGGTACAAATTGGGCTTGGGGGTGGAAATGTAATCCTTGAATCTCCCCGGCATGGAGTTAAATTCCTCGTGGATAACCCCCAGGGAGGTGTAGCATTCCATTTCGGTTTTGACTACTATTCTTATGGCGTAAAAGTCGTATATCTCGTCAAAGGCCTTGTTCTGGTTATACATCTTGCGGTAGATGGAGTAAACCGATTTTATGCGGCTTTCAAGACGGAAGTTTATTCCCTGTTCCTTTAAGGCTTCCGCCACCATGTCGGTTGCCCTTGCCAAAAAGCCCTCGTTTTCGGCTATCCGCTTATCTATAAGCTGATGTATTTCCTCATAGGCTATGGGGTCAAGGTACTGCAGCGCCAGGGTTTCCAGCTCCTGCTTGATTTTCTGGATACCTAAGCGGTGGGCAAGGGGGGCATAGACGTGCATTGTTTCAAGGGCAATGGAACGCTGCTTGTTTTCGTCCCGGTAGCAGAGGGTGCGCATATTGTGGAGCCGGTCGGCAAGCTTTATGAATATAACCCTTATGTCCTTCGACATGGCAAGGAACATCTTGCGCAGATTTTCTATGGATTCGTCCTGCTTGGTTTCGAAGGGGATATGGATAAGCTTTGTCACCCCGTCCACCAGGTCCGCCACCTGCTGACCGAATTCTTTTTTGACTAATACTAAATCAACCCTTCCCTGAGTGTCCTCGATGGTGTCGTGAAGGAGGGCGGCGCAGATGGAATCGGTGTCAAGCTGTAAATCCGCCACGATTACCGCCACCGAAATGGGATGGATGATGTAATCCTCGCCGGAAATCCGTTTCTGACCGGAATGGGCTTTTTCGGCAAGCAAATAAGCGCGTGTGATCTTATCCAGGTCATACACGCCCTTTTCGGCAAGACGGTTATACAGTTGTTGGAATTCCACGGTCATAGTTTTTCCTTTGCCTTTGCTTTAATGTCCCGTCAGGGCTGCTTGCCGGGGTTTTCAGATAAATGTTTTTTCAGATTATTCAGTGTTTCCGACTTGTTAAGGTCCACCTTCTGGGCTGCGGGTATAAGCTTGATTTCGATGATGTCGATTCCCCGCACCTTTATGGTTTCGGCAATGCCGAATTCGGTCATTACGTCTATTACGGTTTTGATTTTACAAAGGTCTATCGATGTATTTTCGGTTAATTCGATGCGCCTTTTCAGATATCTAATGGAAATCCGCTTTCTTTCCCCCGAAAGTTCCCGCTTCAGCACCCTGAACACGGCCTTGAAATCCTCCACGGTGGGGACTATATCCGGCGGAAGGTCAGAAAAGTCCTCCCCGCCCGCCACCTTGGAATAGTATTCCCTTGAGCGGTAAATTGCCTTTCTTTCGGCATCGCAGGGGCGGACTGCCCTTATAAGCAGCTGGGGATAGGAAAAGCCGTTGAACTTGTTTACGCCCAAGGTGCAGGCAATTTCGCAGGTATCCCCCCGGCAGAAGGGAAATTCGCAGTGGCTTATGCCGAAGTAAACGGCGTTGGCTTCTTTTTTGCCGTATTTGTCCTTTATTTTAATCCTTATATGCTTGTCGCAGGACAGGGGAAGAATATCGGTTATAACCGCATTCTTTATTAAAAACTGGGGCACCGGATTGGAAAGCCCGAAGGGCTCAAGCAACAGCAGGTCGTTGGCGTTATCGATGGTTATTTCGTCAAAAAACAGTTCGCAGTCGATGTCAACCGGCATGAGGGTGTTTTTGTCCTCAAGCTGTTCCCTTGACAGTTTTTCGAATCTTTCTATAAATTCGGCAAGAAGCTTTTTTTCGATGGAAAGGCCGGCGGCAAGCTCATGACCGCCGTATTCTATAAGCAGATCGGAGCATTTTTCCAGGACCTCGGTAAGGCTTAACCCCTTTACCGACCTTCCGCTCCCCTTTCCGATTTCCCCGTCGAAGGAAAAAAGTATGGCGGGAAGGGAGTATTTTTCGGCAATTTTGGAAGCCACCACCCCAACCACGCCCTGATGCCAGTTTTCGGAATGAAGTATGTAGCTGAACCGGTCACCCCGGTATTGGCCTATCTGCTGGATTGCCTCGTCGTATATGGACTGCTCGGTGTTCTGGCGGATCCGGTTTATTTCGCACAGTTCCTTTGCTAATATATCCGCTTTAGCGTAGTCGGTTTCCAAAAGCAGCTCGATGGACTTGTCTGCCGAGGCTATCCTCCCTGCCGCATTCAGACGGGGGGCGATGATATAACCCACGGTGGAGGTGTATATTTTTCTTTTCCCCTCTTCTATTACAACTCCGGTGTTGTCCATGAGGGCGCAGAGGCCGGGTCTGTCGGTGGTTTCCAGCGCCCTTAAGCCCAGGTCCACGATAAGGCGGTTTTCGTCGATAATCGGCATAACATCGGCAATGGTGCCTATGGCCACCAGATCGGCGTAGCTTTCTGCCGCTGCTTTACAGCTCCCCTCAAGGGCGCAGATAAGCTTGTATGCCACCCCCACCCCCGCCAGGTGCTTGAAGGGATAATCGCAGTCGGGGCGGTGGGGATTAACCACCGCAAAGGCGGCGGGAAGGATATCCCGGCAGGAGTGATGATCTGTTATAATTAAATCCACTCCGAGGGTTTTAGCGTATTCAGCCTCCTCGATGGCGGTTATTCCGGTGTCAACGGTTATTATAAGGTCGGTGTCCTTTGAAATTTCCCGTATGGAGTCCTTGTTAAGCCCGTAGCCTTCCGAAAGGCGTTCGGGTATAAAGTATTTCACCTTTGCCCCCTTGGAGGAAAGGTATAAATATAACATTGTGGTGGAGGTTACCCCGTCAACATCGTAATCGCCGTATATGCAGATTGACTGCTTTTTATCCAAAGCCTCCCTTATGCGGAAGCAGGCTTTGTCCATATCCTTTAGTAAAAAGGGATTATGCAGCTGGCAGTTTGTCTTATTTATAAACTGTCCGGCAAGCTCTGCGGTGTCGTAACCTCTTGAAATAAGCACCCTTGCGGTAAGCCTTCCGATGTTGAGGGAAGACGCAAGGGATTCTTCCTTTTCCCTGTCTATAGCCGCAACAGACCAGTTTTCACCAAGCAATAATCATCCCTCCCTGTCATTTACCGATATTGTCACTACATAGTCGCCGCCGGGGAACACTCCGTTTAGGGGGTTTATATCGTCATCCACCAGGACAATATCCACCGGGACAAGATAGGTTTTCCCCGATTCCAGGGTCATATTGGAAAGGTCAATAACCGCCCTGAAGGAGGTTTGGGATAGGGTTTTCAGCGGTTCCACCGGTCCCATGAAAGTAACGTTCAGGTTGGGGGTTACTACGGTTATTTCCTTGTCTTCCGGAGCGTTTATTATATCGCATACCGCGGAGGCGGAAGATGCCACTTCCCTGTGAACTATATCATGGAGGGTTATGGCGGCGGTGACGGATTTCTGACCGCTGACACATTCCAACCCGGTGGGGAGGACAATCTGTTTTGTAACCGTTACCGTTTCCGAAGTCAGGGAATCCCCCGCGATATTTATTTTTATTTCGCTGAAGCCTTCAAAATCCTCCACCAGACCTTTAACCTTAATATAGCTGTCGGAAAGGGCTATATCTGCCATATCGGTGGAAAAATACCCCCCGAAGAAATAAACATTCACCGGAATGTCCACCGTCCTGTAAACCGGAAGGCTTACTATAACGCTGGTGTCCTTTAAATTGATATAGCTGTTCGTTACCTTATTGCCTTTTGCGTCATACAGCGTAACGGTGGTATTGAATTTTGTGGAACGATTCAGGCGGGTTCCGGGCTGGACTATCCCGTAGGCTTTGCTTATTTTTAAAATTTCCGACTCGGGTCCCTCCACCGTAACCGTAATGGGGGTGGTTTCAAAATCCCCTATGCTGTACCCTTCCTCAAGGGAATAGTCGGTAAAATCAATTTCAACGGGTATTTCGGCAACAATGTTTTTGTCAATGAAAATTACCGCCGATTCCATGCTTTTGTCTTTGACGGTTATCTGATTTTCGTTTTTAACCGTAACGTTGATGGGAAGGGTGTTGTTCCCCGGGACGGAAACCTGTGACACATCGACAAAGGCTCTGATGTCACTGGAACGGAGTTTATTAACCTCCGTCTGGGTACCTGAAACGGTAACCCTTATGCTGAAACCGAAGTCCGAAATCACGGTATAGCCCTTGGTTTCCCTGAGTTCCGAAACCCCTTCCACCATAACCGGAACGTCAAATTCCTTTTCATAATTGGGGGAATCGTACCCCAAAACGTAAAACCACAGCAACAGCGCGGAGATAAAGGCCACAAGCATTACCAGAAAGGTGTAAATCCGCTTTTTGCCGGGTTTTTTTTCAAGGGTGATTCCCGTATCCGGTGGAGAGTAGCTGCTTTGATTATTCATCAAAACCCTCCTCCCCGTCGTTGTCATGCTTGCCGAACAGTCTGTCCTTTACGCTTTTGTGTTCGTTTTCCTTAATCAGAAGGGTATTCAGGAACTGTTCCAGTTCGTCCCGGTTAAAGCCCCGTTTTAATTCCCCGTCTATGGCGACGCTTATAATCCCCGTTTCCTCGCTTACAATAATAACGGTGGCGTCGGAATTTTCCGACATGCCTATCCCCGCCCGGTGACGGGTTCCTAAATCCCGCACGATGTCGGGATTGGTGGAAAGGGGCAAAAAGCAACCGGCGGCAAGGACCCTAAGTCCCCGGATCACCACCGCCCCGTCGTGTAACGGAGCTTTGTCATAGAATATATTTCCCAATAAAAATGATGACATCTGGGCGTCGATAACGGTTCCGGTTTTGACCACATCCCCCAGTTTGGTGGAGCCTTCCAAAACAATCAATGCGCCGGTTCTGGAGTTGGACAGGTTTTCAACGGCATAGCAGATTTCGCTTATGGCGGCCTTGTACTGGGAGGCGGTGGATTTGTCCAGCTTTCCCCTGAAGCCCTTAAGGGATTCCCCCCCCATTTTTTCAAGCATACTGCGGAGTTCGGGCTGGAAAACGATGAGCAGGGCGATTAAGCCCACGTTCACCACCGCTTCAAGTATAAAGCGGGTTGCCCGCATTTCCGCAAGGTTGCTGATAAGAAGCATCAGTAAAATCAAAATAACGCCCAGTGCCAGCTTTCCCGCCCGCCGTTCCCGGACGAACCTGAAAAGGTAGTAAAAGACGAACGCAACTATGAGTATGTCGAAAATATCGGCTATACCCACCGAACCCAACTGGTTTAAGATGTAATGAAAATCAAAAAACACCTGTCGTCCCTCCGGCTAACATAGCATTAGCGGTATAATTCCGGCTAATAGGCATTATGTTTATTTAATAAGAATATCATATATATTTATTATTTGTCAAGGCATAACATTTTAATAAATTTTTCGACAGCCAATCCTCTGTGGCTGATTTTATTTTTTTCCTCAATTGTCAATTCCGCGAAGGTTCTGCCAAAGGGTGGATAATAAAACACGGGGTCATAACCGAAAGTTCCCTCACCCCTGGGTTTGCGTATAATTATTCCCTCACATTCTCCCCTTGCGATGATACACTCCCTCCCGTCGGGGAAGGCGCAGCAGAACACCGAAACGAATTTTGCCTTCCGCTTTTCGTCCGGAATATTTTCCAGTTCCGAAAGCAGCAGCTTTATTTTTTCGCCGTAGCCCGTATTTTCTCCGCCGTAGCGGGAGGAATACACCCCCGGCCTTCCGTTTAATGCTTCCACTTCCAGCCCCGAATCGTCGGCAAAGGTGACAAGGCCGGTTTTATTGCATACCGTCACGGCTTTGATTTTAGCGTTTTCCTCGAAGGTTTTGCCGCTTTCGTCGATTTCCCCCTCAAAGCCGGCTTCTTTCATTGATACAAAGGTGTGTCTGTTGCCGTAATGTCTTTCGAAAATGGCTTTAAGTTCCTGAATTTTATGCTGATTATGGGTTGCAAGGACGATTTTCATTTTTTAATCCTCAAACATGGCGGAAATAAAGTCGTGTCCCGAAAAGGGCTGAAGGTCGTCAACCCCTTCCCCCACACCGATAAGCTTGACGGGAATGCCCAACATTCTGCGGATGGCAAGGACAATTCCCCCCTTGGCGGTGCCGTCAAGCTTTGTTAAGACGATTCCGTCCACATTGACCACCTTGGTAAATTCCCGTGCCTGAATAAGACCGTTCTGCCCCGTAACGGCGTCAAGCACCAGCAGGGTTTCCCGACCGGCCTCAGGCCATTCCCTTGAAATGACCCGGTTTATCTTTGAAAGTTCGTCAATTAAATTCTTTTTATTGTGGAGCCTGCCGGCGGTATCGACGATAAGCACGTCTATATTCTGCTTTTTGGCGGCGCCCACGGCGTCAAACACCACCGCCGCCGGGTCCGCTCCCTCGGACTGGCTTATCATGGGGACCTCCGAACAACCTGCCCAGACTTTAAGCTGTTCGATAGCGGCCGCCCTGAAGGTGTCCGCTCCGCAGAGCATAACCCTTTTTCCCTGATTTTTAAGCAAAAGGGAAATTTTGCCTATGGAGGTGGTTTTGCCCACCCCGTTTACCCCCACCACAAGAATGACGGTTTTGTCCCGGATGTTTAAGGGGACGTCCTCCCCTATCATTTCATACAGGATTTTTTTGAATTCTTCTTTTGCCGGGGGGATTTCCTTTATTTTCTTTTCCTTAAGGCTCTGCCTTAATTTATCCACTATCTCTTCCGAAACCTCCACCCCCACGTCGGAGGCCACCAGCAAATCGAAGAGTTCCTCGTAAAAGTCATCGTCCACCCGGTCGGCTGAGGAAAACAGCGCGTTTACCGGTTTGACTAAAAAATCCTTTGTCTTTTTTAAACCCGATTTGAGTTTATCGAAAAATCCCATTTGAATTCCTTTCGTTGACGGTTATTTGTCGCTTTCGGTGTATTCCTTAATCCTTTCCCCGAGGGCGTCAAGGTCAAGGCGGAGGTATTCCGAAACCCCCTTTTCCCGCATGGTTATTCCATACAGAGTGTCAGCCCGTTCCATGGTTCCACGGCGGTGGGTTATAAGGATAAACTGGGTATGGCTGCAGTTTTCCTTTATGTAGTCCATAAGTTTAAGCTGGTTTACCTCGTCAAGGGCGGCTTCGATTTCGTCGAAGATGCAGAAGGGGGAGGGATTAATCTCCTGCAGGGCAAGGTAAAGGGCTATTGCTGCGAAGGCCTGTTCGCCGCCGGACAGCAGGGAGATTGACCTTACCGCCTTTCCGGGGGGACGGATAACAATATCTATACCGCATTCAAGGGGTTTGTCGGGTTCGGAAAGCTCCAGCTTGGCAACGCCCCCTTCAAACAACTGGGAAAACACCCTGCCGAAGGTTTTGTTTATGTTTTCAAAGGTGTCTATGAAGGTTTTTTCCATGGTGTTTTCAAGGCGGCTTATTTCGGCATCCAGCTTACGGCGGGTGCGGTTGAGGTCGTCGGTCTGGGCTTTCAAAAAGTCCCGCCTTGTTTTCAGTTCCTCGTATTCCTCCACCGCCTTTAAGTTTATATTACCCATGGCGCGGATTTTAGCCTTTATTGCGTTCAGGCGGGAGGGCATTTTATCCCGCTTGTCGGCCGGCAGGCGGAATTCCTCCGCCGCCGAGTAGGAAAGCTCGTATTCCTCCCAAAGGCGGTTTATGATATCGTCGTATTCCTCTCTTGAGGACTTTTGGGTGCTTTCCAGGCGGGTATAGCTTTCAAAGGCCTGTTCCCGTCTTATCTGGGCGAATTTCAGCCGGGTCCGCCTTTCGGGGAGGGACTTTTCCCGTTCGTCCAGTTTTTTGTCTATGCTTTCCTTTTCTTTGTTTAATTCAAGAATCTGCTTTTCGGATTCCCGAATTTTTATTATATTTTCCTTTGAGGTGCTTTCGTTAGCCGCAAGGGTGTTTTCGCACTGGGAAATTTCCCCTGCAATTTCAGAAAGCTTTTCCCTTTCGCCGTCAAGGCGGTTACTTAATTCCCCGCATTTTTCCTCCGCAGAATCATACTTTGCGTTAAGCGCCACAAGCTTAAGATTAATTTCCGAAAGCTTATCCTTAATGCCTTCCGCTTTTTGGGTTATGGCGTTGATTTCCCCCTCGGCGAAAGCTATTGCCTTTTCGGATTCGGAAATGGCTTTGCGCAATTCCTCGGCCTTGGCTTCGCATTCGGCAAGCCTTGAAGTCAGTGCTTCCTTTTCCTTTTCCCCCTGGGAACGGAAGGAAATTAAGTCATTGTATTTTGCTTCCTCCTCGCCGTAAATGGCGTCGGCCTGGGAAAAGGCGTTTTTAACGCTGTCGTAGCCGGAAGCAAGTTCCTCAACACGGGAATTCAATTCGGAAGTTTCACTTGTTAAGGTTTGATATTCCCTTTCGGCGTTGCGTTTTTTAACCGAAAAGTCCAGCAGCTTTTCGTTAATCTGCGAAATTTCCTCATCCAGCTTTTCGATGTCGGAATTCCGTGTGAAAATCCCCACCTTTTTCTGGGGGGAGCCGCCGGTATAGGAACCGCCGGCATTTATAATCTGCCCGTCGATGGTTACGATTTTTATGGAATAGCCGCATTTTTTTGCCATTTCGGCGGCTTTTTCAATATCCTCGGCAATAACCGTTCTGCCTAACAGTTCGTCGGCTATGGCCTTATATCGGCTGTCGCAGCTTACCAGATCGGAGGCGATACCGATAAAGCCTTTGCAGCTCTTTATCTTCGAAACGTCGCTGCGTCTTCCCCTTACCGTATCAAGGGGGAGCAGGGTTATCCGCCCGCCGCCGGTGGACTTAAGGTAGTTTATGGCTGCCTTTGCGTCGGTTTCGGACCCCGCCACGATAAACTGTACCGCCGCTCCCAAAGCGGTTTCGATGGCGACCACATACTCCCCTTCGGTGGAAAGGAGGGACGCCACGGTTCCCCTTAAGTCTATGGGTTTTCCCGAAACAAGTATTTTGCCGTCGTTTGCCTGACGCAGTATGGTTTTGACCGAATCGGAGTAGCCCTCGAACAGCCGTTCAAGACGCAGAAGCGCGGAACGCTGTTCTTCCGCCGCCGCGGCGTTTACCTTAAGGGCGGAGATGGCGTTTTCGTATTCCCCCCGTTTTTCTCCGATAGTTTTAAGTTTATTTTGTTTTTCGCTTATTTCGCCTTTGATTTCGGTAATTTCGGCGTTAATTTCCCTTTCCTTTGCTTCAAGGGAATCCCTTTCGGTTTTAAGGGAATTTAATCTTTCTTTACTTTGATTCAGCCTTTCAAAGTAGGTTTCCCCGCTTTTTTCGGAGGCGGAAATAAGGGTTTTGCAGGAAACTGCCTGTGACAGCACCTCCGAAAGCTGCCGTGAAGCTTCCTTCAGGGCATTCTGTTCGGCTTCCCTTCTTTCGGCGGCGGTTTTGGAGGGGGAAAGCATTTCCTCCCGCTTTGAAACAAGGTCCTGATATTCGGCCTTCAGGCTTTCCAAAGCCGAATTGGTTTCGGTCTTTTCTTTTTCGTTTGCCGAAAGCTGTTCTTCGATAAGGGCAATCCGCCCCGAAACAAGATTCGATTCCCGCTTTAGGCTTTGGATTCTTTCCTCGAAGTGGGATTTATCGTTTTCAAACACCGAATTCTGCCTTACCAGTTCGGCTATCTGTGTTTTAAAATCGGAAGATTTGTTTTCAAGTTCCGATTTGCGCCGCATAAGGGCATAACCCTGATTGGTGAACTCCTCCTCTTCTTTTTCGATGGAGGCAAGCTCGTCGGAGGCAAGGTCAAGTTCCAGCTTCGACGCGGCAAGGAGTCTTTCGCTGCTGTCAAGGCTTTCCCTTAAAATGTCCGCCTTTTCAAGCCAGATGGTTATTTCCAGTTCCTTTTTTTCCTTTGCCAGCACAAGATACTTTTTGGCGTTTTCCGCTTCTGTCGCCAGAGGCTCCACCCGGTTTTCCACCTCCGAAAGGATGTCGTTTATCCGTTCAAGGTTGGAATCGGTGTCTTTGAGCTTTCTTTCGGCTTCTGTCTTTTTATAGCGGAATTTGGATATGCCGGCGGCTTCCTCGAAGATTGACCGCCGTTCATCCCCCTTGACCGACAGCACCTCGGCGATTTTCCCCTGACCGATAACCGAATAGCCCTCCCGGCCTATGCCGGTGTCGTAAAACAGTTCGTAAACATCCTTTAAGCGTACCTGTTTTTTGTTTATGTAATATTCGCTTTCCCCGGAACGGTAGTATTTGCGGGTTATGACGAATTCCCCGGCGTCGGATAAGCGGATTTTGGGTAACACGTCGGGGACTTCTTCCTTATTTTCGGTCTGGTTTTCCGCCTTTGCCGCCGTATATTCTTCCGAAGTGTCGAGAAATAAGGAAACCGCGGCAAAGTTGGCGGCAGGCCTCTTTTCGGTGCCGTTGAAGATAACGTCCTCCATACGGCTTCCCCGCAGGGACTTGACCGACATTTCCCCCAACACCCAGCGTATGGCGTCGCTTATATTGCTTTTTCCGGAACCGTTGGGGCCGATTATGGCGATGATTCCGCCGTCAAAGGTGATTTTGGTTCTTTCGGGGAAGGATTTAAACCCCTGCATTTCAATGGCTTTGAGCTTCAAAGTCTGTGTTTTCCTTTCTGGATTTTAACATCTTTTACGGGGAGATTATTTTTATGCTGTATTTTTCAAGACTTCCGTCCTGTAGGAAATTAATGTTTTTATTATAAAGTTCTTTGAACCTTTTCCGGTTTTTCCCCCTGTGTCCTATGCATTTCGAAAGCTCCCCGGGGGGAATCAGGATTGTTATGTTATCGGCTTTTATGCCTTCCAGCTGCTCTCTGATAAGATTGTAATAGATTTCCCCTTCGGTAAGCTCCCCTATGGCGGGATGGTTGGCGCCGTAAGGGGCGTTTGTTAAATTTTCCGAGGAATGAAGGCCTATGCGGAGTATGGAAACATTGTTTTTAATAAAGATTTCCGCGCAGGCGGCTGCGCGGCTGACGGCATCATCGGTGGTCAGGGGGATATACTCCCCCGACTTTGCCATATCGAAAAGGCGGGTGTTTTCAAACACCACCGCGGGATAAATCCGGCTTGTTTTGGCACCGAAGGCAACAATGTCCCTTGCGGTCTGTATTTCGCTTTCGGCAGTGGAAAGGGGTAGCCCTATCATCATCTGCCCGCCAAGTTCAAAGCCGTTTTCCGAAATTAATTCGCAGGCTCTTTTTGAATCCCCGGCGGCATGTCCCCTTCGGGAGGCTATTAGCACCTTGTCGTCGGTGGACTGAATCCCCAGCTCAACGGCGGTTACGCCGTAATTTTTAAGTATATCGCATATCTCCCGGTTTACATAATCAGGACGGGTGGAACACCGTATTCCCTTTACTTTTTCCCCTATATAACCCGATGCCAGTTCAAGGAGGGAAATCATATATTCTCTGTCGATACCGGTAAAGCTGCCCCCGAAAAAGGCAATCTCGGTTTCCCCTTCGGTGACGGTGGAAAGCCCCTCTTCTATTGTCCGTTTCACGCATTCGAGTTCGCTTTTTATGTCGGGCATTACGCTTGCGCCGGTAATTTTGGTCTGGGAACAGAAAATGCAGTTATGTTTACAACCCAAATGGGGGATAAAAACCGCTATGTTTTTATGATTTTTCATCTTTGCTTATTTCGCCGAAAAGTTCAAGGGCCTTCTTTGCCGCCTGCTGTTCGGCTTCCCGCTTGGACCTGCCGATACCCACCCCTAAAACATTGGAATTAAGCCGCGCCTCGACGGTAAACCGCTTGTCGTGGGGAGGACCTTCCTCGTTTACGGTAACATATTCGAGAATTTCCTCCGGGGTTTCCTGCGCCATCCGCTGAAGGCGGGATTTATAGTCTTCGGTACCCTTTTTCATTGAAATCACAGCCGCTTCGGTGACTCTGGGGAGTAAAAACTCCCTTGCCTTTTCCAAACCTCCGTCAAGGTAAACCGCCGCAATCAGCGCCTCGAAGGCGTCCGACAGAATTGATTTCCGCTTCCGCCCGTCGGAGGCTTCCTCACCCTTTCCCAGTAGGATATAGTCCCCCAAATCAATGCGTCTGGCAAAGATGGCAAGGGTGTTTTCACACACCACCGCCGCCCTGATTTTGGTTAGATCCCCTTCGTCGAAGGAACGGTAGTTTTTGTAAATATAGTCGGAAACAATAAGGGACAGCACCGAATCCCCTAAAAACTCCAGCCGTTCGTTGGAGGGCAGAGTTCCCTCATTGGTTCGGTTTTCGTTGCAGTATGAAGCGTGGGTGAGGGCGTTCATAAGCAGTTCTTTGTCGCCAAAGGTATATCCGATGGCCTTTTCAAGGCCTGAAAAATCCTTTGCCCTTCCCGATTCGGTCATTTTCCGTTCTCCCTTTCTTCCTCCGCTTCGGAAATCCCCTCGGAGATTTTTTCCGCAAGGCCGCTCTGATGGTAGTCTCTTGCCTGTCTTATGGTTGACATAATACTTTTTGTCTCCGCCGCGCCGTGACTTTTTATAACCGGCTTTGACAGCCCCAAGAAGGGAGCGCCGCCGTATTCACGGTGGTCGATGGACTTTCTGAAATCCAGCATGGAACCCCTTATCATTGCCCCGGAAAGCCGGGTTATAAGGTTTTTGTTATATATTTTTTTCAGATTCTTCAAAAGGAACTGCCCCATCCCCTCGAAAAGTTTAAGGGCGATATTACCGGTAAAGCCGTCGCACACCACCACGTCGCAGAAGTTGGCGGTAAGGTCCCGTGCCTCGCAGTTGCCTACGAAATTGATTGTGAGTTCTTCCTTAAGCTTGGAATAGGCTTCCCGGTAGAGGTGGGTGCCTTTGGTTTCCTCGGTGCCGTTGTTCAGAAGGGCAACCCGGGGGTTGGATATTCCCATGACGCACTGGCAGTACAGACTACCCATCTGGGCGAACTGGACAAGCACTTCGGGGGTGACGTCGATATTCGCCCCCGAATCCACTATTATAAAGGGATTTTCAAAGTTGATTATCGCTCCCAAGGCGGAACGGCGTACCCCCTTATTCCGTCTTACTATAAGGGTTGCCGCCATATACAAAGCGCCGGTGTTGCCGGAACTTATAACCACGTCGCCGACACCGTCACGCAACAGTTCGCAGGCAAGGGCAACGGAGGAGTTCCGCTTTTCCTTCTGAACCACCGAAGGGCTGTCGGTCATTTCCACCCAGACGGGGGTGTGAACCACCTCTATATTTAAATTCTTTGTGTCAAGGTTTGATAAAATGGGGTCTATCTGTGTTTTGTCGCCGGTGAAAATAAGGTCGACATCATATTTCTTTGCGCCTTCCACAGCGCCGGTTACCATCGAGCAGGGGGAATTGTCCCCTCCCATGGCGTCAACTATTATTCTGGTTTTCACGTATTTCCTCACTCCAGCCGCAGCCTTTATCTATACAATAAACTAAATTCTTGTGTTTTTTCTTTAACAGCATTTTTCCGCAGACGGGGCATTTATCATTGGTGGGCATATCCCAGGTTGAAAAGTCGCAGTTGGGATAATTGTCGCAGGAATAAAAAATGCGTTTGGTTTTCGACTGCTTCATTACAATGTTTTTCCCGCACTTGGGGCAGGCGATGCCGGTTTCCTTGGTATAGGGCTTGGTGGTCTTACAGGCAGGATAATTCTTACAGGCGTAAAACGGCCCGTAGGTTCCCTTTTTAAGCACCATCTCCCCGCCGCAGTTGGGACACTTTTCCTCGGATACCACCTCCGGCGCTGACGAAGCCTTTTTATTTTCGGGCTTTTCAAGCTTTTTGGTGTTTTTGCAGTTGGGATAATTGGGGCAGGCGGCAAATTTGCCGTACCGGCCTTCCTTTACCACCATCTTGGCGCCGCATTTTTCGCAGACTATATCTGTTTCCACCACCGGCTTTTCGTATTTCACCTTGTCAAGGGCCTTGTCGGCATAGTCCAGCTGCTTTTCGAAGTCTTTGTAAAATTCGTCGATAACCCTAAAGCGGGTAAGCTTCCCCTCCTCCACCTTGTCCAGGTCGGCTTCCATGTTGGCGGTGAAATCGTAGTCGATTATCTTGGGGAAACACTGAATCATAAGCTTTGTGGTTATTTTACCCAGTTCGGTGGGCTCAAGGAACTTGCCGTTTCGCTGGACATAACCCCTTGTGATAATGGTGGATATGGTGGGGGTGTAGGTGGAGGGACGGCCGATTCCCTTTTCCTCAAGCATCTTGATAAGCGAACCTTCGGTAAACCTTGAGGGGGGCTGGGTGAATTTCTGTTCGGGGATAATATCCTTCTTTTCAAGCTCTTCACCGCTGCTGAGGCTTGGCAGCTTTTCGCTTTTTTCCTCCTCGTTTTCCTCCTCGATTTCTCCGTAGACCGCCATAAAGCCCATAAACCTGACCGTCCTGCCGGAGGCTTTGAACACATATCCGTTGGCGTTTATGTCCACGTTCACCGTATCGTATTCCGCCGGCTTCATCTGGCTGGCGATAAAGCGTTCCCAGATAAGCTTGTAAAGTCGGTAGGAATCGGGGGAAAGCTTTGATTTTACGTTATCGGGGGTAAGGGAGGGTTCGGTGGGGCGGATTGCTTCGTGGGCGTCCTGGGCGTTATTTTTGGATTTATATGCATTGGGAGTTTCGGGGTAATATTTTTCGCCGTAGGTCTGTCCGATAAATTTTTTTGCCTCGTCCCTTGCTTCCGCCGATACTCTTACCGAGTCGGTTCTCATATAGGTTATAAGACCGTGCATTCCCTTTTCTCCCAAATTGACCCCTTCGTACAGTTCCTGGGCCAACGACATGGTCTTCTGGGAGGGGAAGGAAAACCGCCGGTTTGCTTCCTGCTGGAGGGTGGAGGTGGTAAAGGGGGGAAGGGGCCTTCTTGATTTAATGGTCTTTTTAATGTCCCCCACAGTAAAAGGTGAATTTTTAATGCCTTCAAGCACCTTATCCACGTCGGCTTTGCTTTTAAGCTCGATTTTGCTTTCCCTGGTGCCGTAAAATTTTGCGGTAAATTCCTCATCGTTATTATTAAGCAATACTGCGGTTATGTTCCAGTATTCTTCCGGCACGAAGGCCTTTATTTCCTCGTCCCGTTCCACTATCATTCTGGTGGCAACCGACTGAACCCGTCCCGCCGAAAGGCCGCTTTCGATCTTTTTCCACAGAAAGGGGGATATTTTATACCCCACCAACCGGTCAAGGATACGCCTTGTCTGCTGGGAATCCACCAGGTTCATGTCAATGTCCCGGGGGTGCTTAATGGCTTCCCTGATTGCCGTTTTGGTCAATGAGTTGAAGGTTATCCGCTTTGCCCTGTCGCTTTCCAGTTCAAGAGCCTGCATAAGATGCCAGCTTATCGCCTCCCCTTCCCGGTCGGGGTCGGTGGCAAGAAGAACCATATCCGCTTTGTTTGCCTCTTTTTTCAGTTCCTTGATAAGGTCGCCCTTGCCCCGGATGTTCATATACTTGGGCTCGTAGCCCTTTTCCACGTCAATCCCCAGACGGCTTTTGGGCAGGTCCCGCACATGTCCCTTTGAGGATGCCACCTTGTAGCCCTTCCCCAATATGCTTTTAATGGTGGGAGCTTTAAAGGGGGATTCGATAATTAGCAGTATGTTCATGGAATTCTCCTTAAATAATTTTCGTTTTTCAGACAAGGAAGTATTTGCCGCTTTTATCCTCGGCGATTATGCCATACAGTTCAAGCACGGTCAGTGAGGACATAACCTCTCCGGCGTCAAGGCCGGTTCTTGAAATCACCGTGTCGGGGTGAAGCCCCTCCTCGCCGGTCAGGGCGTCGATTATGGCTTTTTCAGAGGGTTCAAGGTCGCCTATTTCCCTGTTCAGTTTGGGCTTCGGGGCTGAAACTTCTTTACCGATGAAGCTTTCCCGCCTTTCGGCCCTTGGGGTGACTTTTATCTGTTCGGTGCGGTAGGCATAGGGGGGGATACGGATTTTGTCCGGGAACAGAAGTTCCAGCTTTGACAGCACGTCCGAAGGCCGGTATGCCAGACTCACTCCCTTTTGCAACAGCATGTTGGTACCGATGGACTGGGGGCTCCCTGTAAGTCCCGGCAGTGCATACACATCCTTACCCTGGGCAACGGCAAGGCGGGCGGTAATCAGCGCACCGGATTTTTCCCCCGCTTCGGTTATGACCGTAGCTAAGGAAAGGCCGGAAATTATCCGGTTTCTAACGGGAAAATTATAGGCAAAGGTGGGGGCGCCGGGGTGAAATTCGCTGAGCACCAGCCCTTTTTCGATAATTTCGTAATACAGGTCTTCGTTTTCCTTGGGGTAGGGTTTGTCTATCGCCGTACCCAGCACTGCTACGGTGAATCCTCCCGCTTCAAGGCAGCCCCTGTGGGCTTCCCCGTCGACGCCGGAAGCCATGCCGCTTACCACCACCGCGCCGGAATCGGCAAAGGTTCTGGTAAAATACCTCGTTACCTGACGGCCGTACTCGGTCATGCTCCTTGTCCCCACCACCGAAATAAGGCATTCGCTGTTTAAATTTTTAAGGTTTCCCCGGTAGTAGAGCACCGGCGGGGGTGAGGTTATTATTCTGAGGCGTTCGGGGAAATATTCGTCATGATAGGTGAGTATTCCGTAGCCCTTGGCTTTGCAGATGCCGGCTATTTCAAGGGCTTTGTCAAGGTTTTTGTCCTCAAGTCGTTTTTTCTGCCGGTCGGACAAGCCGTCGAATGAGGAAAAATCATCCTTATCGTATATTTCTTTTGCCGAACCGAAATCGGCGAAAAGGGTGGAATACCGGGGGTTTTCGCTCCCCAGCGCAAGGGACAGCCAGATGTAATACACGCTTTTGTCCATTCTTACCCTCTTTTATTATTTGATGAAGGGCGTACCATCTCCCACATTATTATGGCGGATGCCGCCGAAACGTTCAGGCTTTCTGTTTTCCCGCTCATGGGGATAATAACCCGCTTAGTGCAAAGGGAGGCGGCAGATTCGCTTACTCCCTCCCCCTCGTTCCCCAAAACGAAGGTGTCGGTTTTAGTTATTCCGAATTCCCCTAAATTCGCGGTTTCCCCGTAAAGGCAGGCGGCATATACGTTATACCCTTGGGATACAAGGGCTTTCACCGTTTCGGGGACGCTTTGGGTTATATTTATATTTGTCGAAAAAACCGCTCCCATGGCTGCTCTCAGGGTTTTGGGGGAATACAAATCGGCACAATCGGCGCTTACCGTTATATTTTCGATACCCAAGCTTGCCGCTGTACGGATTATTGCACCTAAATTTCCCGTGTCCCGCACCGATTCGAGAATTATCCCGCCGGGGCAGGGGGGTGCAGTCCGGATGTTATTCAAATATTCAGAAACGCATAATATCCCCTGGGGGGATTTTTCGGCGGTGATTTTTTGGTAAACCGGGTCTGAAACCAGATAAAGATTTAAATCAAAGGGCAGCAGGGCGGAATTATACCTGTCATAGGCTTCCCGGGTGGCAAACAGCCGGAGGGGGGTGTGGCCGGCCTTTATGAATTCCTCAAACAGATGAATCCCCTCAAAGAAAAAAAGCCTGTTTTTCTCCCTTTCCTTCCGGTCTTTAAGGGAGTTTACCCCTTTAATTTTTTCGTTTGTCCTTGATTCGATATAAATCATATGCGGTTTTGCTCCCCTGTAAAACAAAAACGTACCATATTATAATAGTACGCATTTTTGCCCTTGTCAATATTTTTTACCCAAAATAACCCTTTCGATGCCGTTCAGATCTTTTACAAGAGCAGTTTTATAACCGTAGCTTTTTAAAATTGCCGAAACGTCCTTTGCCTGGTCATAGCCGAGTTCAAAGACAATCGTCCCGCTTTCCTTAAGAATAATCGGCGCAAGCCTTGTTATTTCCCGGTAGAATTTAAGCCCGTCTTCCCCTCCGTCCAGAGCCTCGTGGGGTTCGTACTGCACCTGCTGCTGTAATAGCAGGATATCGCCCGAACGGATATAGGGGGGATTGCACACCAGAAGGTCGAACTTTTCCCCTTTTTCCTCAAGCAAGGCAAGGTAGTCCTCCTCGTCAAGGACATCAAAGCGTTTAACCTTGACGTTTGAAAAGTCATTTAAGTTTTTTTCGGTATAGTTTAAGGTCTTGTAGGAAAGCTCAAGGGCGTAGCCGGTGACGTCAGGACGGCTTTGGGAAATGGCGGCGGAAATACAGCCGGAACCGGCGCAGAGGTCGGCAAAGCTCCCCCCCTGCGGCAGGGCGGGGAGGGATGTTTTAACCAGTATTTCGGTGTCGCTGCGGGGGATAAAGCAGCCCTTGCCCACATATATTTTAAGGCCGAAAAACCAGCAGCTGCCTATAACATACTGAACGGGAAGGCCAAGGCCGAGTTCGTTTACGGCCTCGTCCATTTTCAATACCGTTTCCCGGGACACTTCCTCCTCAAGCCTTAAAAGCATTTCGGATTTATCGGTATCCAAAAAACTGCAAAGCAGAATATCGCAAAGAGGTCCCGCCTCGTCGCCGAAAAGGTCGGTTAATGTTCTGGTGGTCTGCTTTCTGTATTCGCCTAATTTCATTTAAATTACGTTTTCCTCTGTTGTGCTTTCTTCGGTTTTGTTTTCCTGTGTATTTGTTTCGTTTGTCTCTGCCTTTTCCCTTTGGTTTTCATAGGGGACAACAAAGTCGGGGAATTCCTCCCTCAGTGCGGATTTCACCGCCACAACGGCGACTTCGATCATTGTGTCGTCGGGTTCCTTTGTGGTTATCCGCTGCATTAACAGTCCGGGGGCGGAAAGTATGCGGGTGAGACCGTTTTCATGCTTCCCCACATAGATTATATATTCATAGCCTATTCCCACCACAAGGGGGAGAAGCAGCACTTTGAGAACAACCCTAAGCCACACGATTTTGCTGGGGAGCACCGCGCCGATCAGGATCGAGATGATTAAAAGCACAAATATGAAGGAGGTGCCGCAGCGGGGGTGAAAGCGGGATTTGGTCCTTATGTTTTCGACGGTGAGTTCCTCCCCGGCCTCATAGCAGAATATGGACTTGTGTTCCGCTCCGTGGTAGGCGAAAACCCGCTTGATGTCGGGGATTAGAGACACGAGCAGCAGGTAAGATATAAAGATAATCATTTTTATAAAACCCTCTACAAGGGAGTACCAGTTGCCCAAGTTAATTATATACCGGCTTATAAGCTTTGATACGAAGGCGGGGAGCCAGATAAACAGCACCAGCGCAAGTCCTACGCCCAGCACCGTTCCTATCAGTGAAACAAAGGACATAACCGATTTTCCGAAATGCTTTTCAAGCCATTTCCCGAATTTGCCCGGTTCTTCCTCCTCCAGCCCCAACATCTCCGCCGAGGAGGTAAGGGTGGAAAAGGAAAGCGCCATCATTTCGATAAAGTTGACAATTCCCCTAATAAGGGGGAGCTTCAATATTTTATATTTATCCTTTAGGGATTTTGAACTTCCGGTGCGTACGACTATTTCCCCGTCAAAGCGTCTTACGGCGGTGGCCACGCCCTGTCTGGATTTCATCATAACCCCTTCCATGACCGCCTGACCCCCCACCGTACCCATACGGGGGTTTATCTGCTTTTTATCTTTACAACCCATAAGACACTACCCTTTCGGCTGTTTAAAAAATACTTGAAATATTCACATTTGGGTATTATAATACATTGTAAGCAAAATGTATAGTACTTTTTGTAAATATTTTGATTAGTGGAATTAAAATGGAAAATACCCTCTTTTCCAAAAGGGATGATTCCTTTGTCTGCGAAAACTGCGGGAAAAACGTACCCCCGCTTAAATATTCCTCCCGCAATCACTGCCCCTTTTGCCTTTGCTCGCTGCATGTGGATATAAATCCCGGTGACAGGGCAGGCGAATGCAAGGGGCTTATGGTTCCCGTCGCCGTAAGATATGATTCTAAAAGGGAATTTGTGATAACCCATAAATGCAAAAAATGCGGCTTTACCCGGAATAACAAAAGCCAGAAGGACGACAACAGGGATTTGCTTATCTTTCTGACAAACCCGTATAATATAACGGAATAAAGCGAAAGGAACATATTTATGGATAAACAGAATAATGTTTCCAAAAGCATTGCGGAATACGTCAATATTATCCTTGTATGTCTTTTGGCTTTCGGCGGGAGCTATTTCATCCTCCCCAAAAGCGGAATCTTATCCACCCTGATGCTTATTATCCCCTTCGCCTTCGCCTGCGCTCTGCTTAAGGTAAAAGGGTATGTCAAGGTGTTGTCCTTTGCGGGGTTCGGCTACATTATGTCAACCATATACACCGACAGCGCCTTCCAGAGCCTGCTTACCGGAATTATCTGCGGGGCATTGGTGGTGCTCGCCATGATTACCATATGGCTTTTCAGGCAAAAAAAGCCGCTGTATATAGCTTTGGGAGCCGTAATAATTGCCCTGACCGCCCTCTTTCATGTCATGGTGATGGGAAATCCCGTAAACGCTTTTAATTCGAAAGAACTTATACAAAATTATTACGAAGATAATTTCGATAAAGAAACCGTGAGCCTTTCTGGCACCTATTATGACCGGGAGAAGGCCGCTTTCAGGGCAGACATTTACGATAAGGATACTCCATCCCTTAAATATCCGGTATATATTTTCGGCAAAACGGTAAACGAAAATTACAGCGGCTATGTGGAAAAATCCCTTATGGAAGGAAAGCGGATCGAAATAACCAACGCCCTCCGCAGGGTGTATCCCAACGCCACCTTTTATGTAAAGCCCCTTTCCATTTCCGCCTTCCCCCGGGGGAAAATATCCCCGTCGGACGGCTTTGACTATTCCGGCAGGATGAGTTTTATCATATATATCCCCAACGATCTGACGGTTACCCGGTTTAAGGAAAGGATTAAAGACTATACCGCTACCCTCTGCAACGCAGATACGGGGGTTGAACATATTTATTTCTGCGGCGGGATTGCCGATGAATACTACCGGGTTATACCCTATTATATTTCGGCTATACCCCTTGAATACAACCGCTACCCCGTAAGCTCGAATTTAACCGAGGAATATATCTGGCGTTCGGTTTTCCCCGAGTTTTAATCTAAGGTTATTATGAAAGCAAGCCGTTTTGCGGCTTGTTTTTATTTTCG
>DBQR01000009.1:13977-18353 GCA_002305335.1 Clostridiales bacterium UBA1389 | reverse complement strand
GCTTTTGTCAGTGAAAAATTTTCAGTTCAGGGCAAACACGCTGTTTGCGATACTTATAATGGTTTCCTCCGAAAAGGGATTTGAAAAACCCGATTTTGTTAAAAGGTCCATAAATCCGGTACAGTTTACGTATTCCGATAAAACCGAATTATACATTTCTATACCCGTTTCCCTGTTTTCCAAAGAGGCGGTGTATATCTCCAAAGCGGGGATAAGTGAGGTGGCATAGCTTATATAATAGCAGGGGGAAAGGAAAATATGCTGTACGGTTGTCCAGATATAATCGGGGTAATTTATCAAGCTGTATTCTTCGCAAAGGGAGGCAAACAGGGCGTTCAGCTCCTCAACGGTGTTATAGTTTCCCGAATATACCCCCTGTTCGAACTCGTCGATAAGACAGCCGGTTACTATGCTGTTAAGCTGGGAAAGCATGGTGTAAAGGGTTATATCCTCATATGCCTCGCTGCCGTATATATCTTCAAAGTAAGGCAGGAAGAGCAGCTCATTTGCCTGGGAATGGATTTCGGCGATGTCTATAAAGCTGTCCGTATTATCGCCGTTCAGGTAGTAGGCGTAAAAATGCCCGAATTCGTGTATGAAAGTCTCAATATCCGTATAGTTGTTATTGGTGTTCTGAAAAATAAAGGGTATGTCGTAGCTGTGCAAAAAGGTGGTAAATGCCCCCGGACGGCGCTTGCTTCCGCTGCCTATCGAGTAAAGGCCGTGCTTTTTCATATATTCATAGGCCTTTGACATATCCGGCGAAACCGACGAAAAATAGGATGTCAGTATTTCTTCGTAATCGAAGGGGGAATTGCTGCCGGAGGTATTGATTTCCGGAAGTTCCTCCGCCAGCCGGTTGAACAAAGGAGCGATATATTCCTTTACATATTCATGCAGCTTTTGGCTGTCCTCAAGGGTATAGTCCCGGTTGTATTCGGTTTTGTAGGCAAAATCAGCGAAATTATCATAGCCCGCCCTTTCGGCCATGGTTTTGTAGATTTCCGCAAGTTCAAGATAAATGCTGCCGCCGGCAACGTTCAAAGCTGCTATATAACTCCCGTAGCCGTACTTTTCTTCAACCTCCGCTAATGTCATTTCGGTACCCTCCACACTGACCATAAGGGAGTAAGGGTCCTTATACTGGTTTTCCAGCTGGGTTTTCCGGGAAATAAGATCGGCCATTTCGTCATCGAAGAAAAGGGCGTAAAAGCGGATTTCCTCCTTTTCGGCCTGGGTAAGGTCTTCAAAAATCCCGTCATAAATATTCGAATCAAGGAGGGTTACGGCAAGTCCGAAATAAAGCTGCTTTATATTCGTGAATTCATCAGAAATGAGTATTATTTCATCGGCTATTTCCTCATCGGAGGTATCAAGGCTTTGAAGGACGTTCAACAGACTGTATGCGGTGCTGACCTGCCACATTTGGTTGTCAAGGATGTCGAACGCTTCCTTGACACTTGCCGGGCTCTCCCTATTTTCATAAAGGGATTCAATAAGATTTATCCGGTTTAATATTTCTTCAAAGTCGGGCCTTTCGTAGGTTATATCCTTGAAATCAACCTCGCTTCGCAGATATTCATTGTCATAGGATGAAGTTTCGTTTGATTCGTGGCTTTCCTCGCCGGTTCCCTCAAAGGAGGATTCGTTGTTTCCGGAAGAGTCCGAATTTATACTGCTTGAATCAGACACCTGACTTGTTCCGGCACTTGATTCATCCCCGGTGTTCACCTTTGAACAGGCGGAAACAAGCAATGTTATGACAATAAGAAGGCAGACAAACAGTCTTGTTGAATTTTTCATAAACAATAAACCTTTCCGAAAATCGGTAATACGGGCTGTAAACGTATAAAGTATATCATCGTAAATAGGTAAAGTCAAATATTTTCCTGCGGTAAAGTCATTTTGCCCAAAACAAAGCCCTTTTAAAAGGATTAATTCTACTTATGTTTTTCCCTGTAATATTGACATTTACCATATGTTATGATATTATTTTCTTGTAAAAGGAATAAAGGGTTTTCGTGACCGGCGGATCAGTGGATTTAACCACAGGGGAACGGAAACTTATTATAAGCCGACCGCCTGGGCATCCTGTGAGAACAAATACAGGTATGCCCTTTTTTAATTTTTTTCGGGAGGATAAAACTATGAAAAAAGTCGCAGTCATTATGGGAAGCCCCAGCGATATGCCTGTTGCCGAAAAGGGAATCCAGATACTCAAGGATTTCGACATTCCCTTTGAGGTGCATATTCTTTCCGCCCACCGTACCCCCGATAAAGCAGTGGAATTTGCGATATCGGCCGAAGAAAAGGGGTTCGGGGTCATCATCGCCATTGCGGGGATGGCCGCCCATCTGGCGGGGGTAATGGCGGCAAACACGGTTCTGCCGGTTATAGGGGTTCCCGTAAAGTCCGACCTGGCGGGAGGGCTCGACGCTCTGCTTTCCACCGTCCAGATGCCGACGGGGATTCCCGTGGCTGCGGTGGCGGTAAACGGCGTGGCAAACGCTTCCCTTTTAGCCTGTGAAATAATCGCACTGTCGGAGGATACCGTCAGGGAAAAACTTAAGTCATACCGTAAAAGCCTGACCGAATCCGTCCTGGCAAAGGACAGGGAAATAAAGGAAAAGTATAACTTTTAAAAGGAAAAAAATTTATGCGGAAACTAAATGAAGAATGCGGCGTTTTCGGTTTATATTCCCCCAAAACCGCCGACCTTGCAAGACTTGTATATTACGGGCTGTTTGCCCTTCAGCACCGGGGACAGGAGTCCTGCGGCATTTCGGTAAACGACGACGGGGTGTTTGCCACCCACACGGGAAACGGAATCGTCAACGACGTTTTCACCCCCGAAATCCTTGAAGGCCTGGGGCAAGGGAATATCGCCTTAGGGCATGTAAGGTACGGCACAAGGGGCACCATAGGCATTGTAAACGCCCAGCCCATAGTGGTAAACCATATAAAGGGGCGGATGGCGGTGGCCTACAACGGGCGGATCGTAAACGCCTGCGAATTAAGGGAAAAGTTCGAGCTTCACGGCTCCATCTTCCATTCCGCCGGCGATGCGGAAATAATCTCCCATGTCATAACCGCCTCAAGACTTAAAACCTCCTCCATAGAAGAAGCGGTAAGCGTAGCCATGAAGGACCTGAAAGGGGCATATTCCCTGGTTGTTATGTCCCCGGCAAAGCTGGTTGCCTGCCGGGACCCCTACGGCATACGCCCCCTTTGCATAGGCAAAACCCCCGACGGCTTCTGGGTGGTTTCCTCCGAATCCTGCGGCATCGACGCGGTGGGGGGGAGCCTTGTCAGGGATGTGGAGCCGGGGGAAATAGTGGTTTTCGACAATACGGGAATGAGGAGCATAAAAACTCACTGCAACACTAAAACACCCGCCCTCTGTGTTTTTGAATATATTTATTTCGCCCGTCCCGATTCGGTTATCGACGGCTGTTCGGTTCAGGCGGCAAGGATAAAGGCAGGGGAACTCCTTGCCGAAACCTATCCGGTGGAGGCGGACATCGTGGTGGGGGTCCCCGATTCTGGGCTTGACGCCGCCGTGGGATATTCCAGAAAGTCGGGCATACCCTATGGAGTGGGATTTATTAAAAACAAGTATATCGGCCGCACCTTTATCGCCCCCGAACAGTCCACCCGGGAAGGCAAGGTCAGGATAAAGCTAAACCCCGTTTCATCCGCCGTTACGGGAAAAAGAGTGGTTTTGATTGACGATTCCATAGTCAGGGGAACCACCGCCGCCCGTATCGTAAGATTACTGAGGGACGCGGGGGCAAGGGAGGTCCATATGCGGGTTACCGCCCCGCCCTTCATTAACGCCTGCTATTACGGCACCGACGTAAGCAATTCGGACGCCCTTATCGCCAGGGACCACAAGCTTGAGGAAGTGGCGGGTATAATAGGCGCCGACAGTCTGGGGTTCCTAAAACGGGAACAGGCGGCGGAAATCGCCGAAGGCTGTAACCTTAAGGGCTTCTGTACCGCCTGCTTTGACGGAAAATATCCCGCCGAAAAGCCCGAAAGGATATACATAAACAAGTACGACAAAAAAATAAACAAGGCATAGGTGTTGTTATGAAGAGTCAAAGCGAAAGCTACAAAAAAGCGGGGGTTGACATTACCGCCGGCTATAAGGCAGTGGAGCTTATAAAGGGGCATATTAAAAAAACCGCCGTTACGGGGATGATTTCCGACATTGGGGATTTTTCCGGTTTGTTTGAACCGGATCTGACGGGAATAAACAGGCCTGTTCTGGTGTCCGGCACCGACGGGGTGGGGACAAAGCTTAAGGTTGCCTTTTTGACCGGCATCCACAATACGATAGGTATTGATTGTGTTGCCATGTGCGTAAACGATAT
>DBQR01000009.1:0-13958 GCA_002305335.1 Clostridiales bacterium UBA1389 | reverse complement strand
CCGCGGGCTGTGTTAAGGCAGGCTGCGGTCTTGTTGGTGGCGAAACCGCCGAAATGCCTTCCTTCTACAAGGAAGGTGAATATGACCTTGCCGGCTTTGCGGTGGGAATCGTGGATAAAGATAAAGTAATAAACAATTCGGAAATGAAAGCCGGCGACGTTATAATCGGCCTTCCCTCCTCCGGGGTTCATTCCAACGGATACTCCCTGGTAAGGAAGGTATTTGATGTGGAAAACGGGTCGTTAAACAAGAAACTCCCCGAATATTCAGGCAAAACCCTGGGGGAAGTGCTGCTTACCCCCACCGAAATCTACGTAAAACCCATGCTTGCCCTAAACAAGGAAGTTAAAATAAAGGGTGTTTCCCATATCACCGGAGGAGGATTTTTCGAAAACATTCCCCGCTGCCTGAAAAACGGCGTTTCCGCCGTCATTTCAAGGAAAGCCCTTAGAATACCCCCCATTTTCGGTATAATCGCCACCGCCGGGGATGTTCCCGACCGGGATATGTTCAACACCTTTAACATGGGGGTGGGCATGACGGTTATAATCGGCTCTTCGGAAGCGGATAAATCTCTTGATATATTAAAGCAAAACGGCATTGATGCCTATATTATCGGCGAGATTGCCGAAGGCGAACGCGAGGTAATTATTAAAAATTAAAGGGGGAGGGAATATGAAAAAAATCAATATTGCCGTCCTGGTGTCGGGGGGAGGCACCAATCTGCAGGCTTTGATTGACGCCAAAAAGAGCGGGATAATTAAGCACGGAAAGCTAACCCTTGTTATTGCCGACAATCCGGAAGCCTACGCCATAAACCGGGCGGAAATTGCCGGTATCCCCGTCTGCGTAATCCCCAAAAAGGGCTGCAGGGACAAGGCAGAATTTGAAGGTAAGATACTCAAGGAACTTAAAAGATATGACATTGATTTAATCGTCCTTGCGGGGTTTATGAATATTCTTTCCGCCGACTTCGTTTCCCGGTACCCCGACAGGATAATAAACGTCCACCCCTCCCTTATCCCCTCCTTCTGCGGTCAGGGCTTTTACGGGATAAAGGTGCATGAGGCGGCGTTAAGATATGGTGTCAAGGTCACAGGGGCGACGGTTCATTATGTAAACGAAATCCCCGACGGGGGGAAAATAATCTCCCAGAAAGCCATAAAAATCAGGGAGTGCGACACCCCCGAAACGCTTCAGCACAGGGTGATGGAAAACGCCGAATGGGTGATTTTACCCAAAGCGGTTGAAACTGTGTCAAAGGAGCTTTTAAATAAAGGGAAAAACAAGGGAGTTCAGTATGAATAATAAAATCGATAAACTGCTATCGGAAAACCCCTATCCCGGCAGGGGGATTATACTGGGTAAAACCCCCGACGGCGGATACGCCGTTTCGGCTTATTTTATAATGGGGCGGAGCGAAAATTCCCGGAACCGCGTTTTTACCGAAAAAAACGGGGAAGTTGCCATCTATCCTTACGACCAAACCAAGGTCAAAGACCCCTCCCTTATTATCTATTCCCCCGTAAGGCAATATAAAAACAGCCTTATTGTAACCAACGGGGACCAGACCGACACAATATATAATTTCCTTACGGAGGGCAAAACCTTTGAGGAAGCATCGAATACCCGTACCTTTGAGCCCGACAGTCCCAACTTCACCCCGAGAATAAGCGGGATAATTGATTTTTCTAATGATGACTTCACATATAAATTAAGCATATTAAAGTCCGGCGACGAAAAGGGAACGGTCTGCAACAGGTTTTATTTCAACTACACCCCCCAACCCGGAACAGGACATCTCATACATACATACAACTGCGACGGCAGCCCCCTTCCCTCCTTTACGGGGGAGCCCAAAAGGGTCGAGATATCAAACGACATCGAAAAATTCGCCTATCTTATCTGGAACAGCCTAAATAGCGAAAATAAAATTTCCCTATTTGTAAGATACGATAACCTAAGCGACCATACTTATAAAAGCCTGATTATTAACAAAAACTCCCCGGAGGGTCTAAAATGAAGGAATTCAAACTGAAATACGGCTGCAACCCCAATCAGAAGGACGCAAGGATTTATATGAAAGACGGGGGGAAACTCCCCATTGAGGTGCTAAACGGCAACCCCGGATATATCAACTTTCTTGATGCGTTAAACGGCTGGCAGCTGGTAAAGGAATTAAAGGAAGCGACGGGATTACCCTCCGCCACGTCCTTCAAGCATGTTTCCCCCACCTCCGCCGCGGTGGGCAGGGTCCTTGACGAAACAACCAAAAGGGTCTGCTTTGTGGAGGATATAACGGGACTTGACGATTCCCCCGTCGCCTGCGCTTATGCAAGGGCAAGGGGTACAGACCGGATGTCCTCCTTCGGCGACTTTATCGCTTTGTCGGATATCTGCGACGAGGTTACGGCGAATATCATCTTCCGGGAGGTTTCCGACGGTGTTATCGCTCCCGGCTACACAAAGACCGCCCTTGAAATACTTCAGTCTAAAAGAAAAGGCAACTATAACATAATTCAGATTGACCCCTCCTATGTGCCGGAGGTTATCGAATCAAAGCAGGTTTTCGGCGTCACCTTCGAGCAGGCAAGGAATAACGCCGAAATCGACTATTCCCTCCTTGAAAATCTGGTTACCGAAAACAAAATAATCCCGGATGATGCCAAATTAGACCTTATTATCTCCCTTATCACCCTAAAATACACCCAGTCCAATTCGGTGTGCTTTGCTCAAGGGGGACAGGCCATAGGGGTGGGGGCCGGCCAGCAGTCAAGAATCCACTGCACCCGCCTTGCCGCCGGAAAGGCCGACAACTGGCATCTGCGGTTCCACCCGAAGGTATTAAGTCTCCCCTTCAGGGCGGACTTGGGGCGTCCCGACCGGAACAATGTCATTGACCTTTATATTTCCGGTTATGAGGAGGATGTTTTAACCGACGGTCTTTGGCAGAACTACTTTACCGTCAAGCCCGAAAGCCTGACGGCCGAGGAGAAAAGGGAATTTCTGAAAAACATAACCGGAGTTTCCCTGGGGAGCGACGCTTTCTTCCCCTTCGGGGACAATATCGAACGGGCATACAGAAGCGGGGTAAAATACGTGGCACAGCCCGGCGGTTCAGTACGGGACGGTGAGGTTATTTCCGTCTGCGACAAATACGGTATTGCCATGGCTTTTACCGGCGTCCGGCTGTTCCATCATTAAAACGAAAGGCGGGGTAAAATGAAAAAGGATATAATGGTTGTAGGCGGAGGCGGGCGGGAACACGCCATTATCAGAGCGTTGAAAAAGTCACCGGAAATAAATAAGATTTACGCCCTCCCCGGCAATGCCGGAATGTCAGGCGACGCCGAATGTGTGAATATCTCCGCCACCGATATTAAGGGCGTCGTAGAGTTTGCCATGGCAAACAATATATCTTTCGCTGTGGTTTCCCCCGACGACCCGCTGGTTTTGGGTATGGTTGACGAATTGGAATCTGCGGGAATCCCCGCCTTCGGCCCTTCAAAAACGGCAGCCCAGATAGAGGGCAGCAAGGTTTTCGCCAAGAATTTAATGAAAAAATACCGTATCCCCACGGCGGAATACAATGTGTTTTCGGAGGCTGAAAAAGCCCTGGAATATGTGAAAAACTTCAAGCTCCCCGTGGTTATAAAAGCCGACGGTCTTGCCCTGGGGAAAGGGGTAATCATCGCCGGCACAAGGGACGATGCCGAAAACGCCGTTATTTCCATAATGAAGGATAAAATTTTCGGCAAAAGCGGCAACAGTATTGTTATCGAGGAGTTTCTGTCCGGTGTTGAGGTTACCGTACTCACCTTTACCGACGGCAATACCATAGTCCCCATGGTTTCCTCTATGGACCATAAAAAAGCCTTTGACGGCGACCTAGGTCCCAACACCGGGGGGATGGGAGCGGTTTCTCCAAACCCCTACTATACAAATGAAATTGCCGAAAGGTGTATGACCGAAATATTTTTACCCACCGTATCCGCCATGAAAAGCGAGGGAATTCCCTTTAAGGGGTGTCTGTACTTCGGCTTGATGATTACCGCCGAAGGGGTTAAGGTTATAGAATACAACTGCCGCTTCGGGGACCCGGAAGCCCAGGCGGTCCTGCCCTTGCTTGAAACGGATTTGTTTGAAATCATGAAGGCTGTACATCAGGAACGGCTTGACGAAATAGAGGTTAAGTTCAGGAACGGTTATTCCTGCTGCGTGGTTATGGCGTCCCGGGGCTACCCCGTTTCCTACGAAAAGGGATTTGAAATAACCGTCGGGGAAGGCAAAACCGGGGAAATATACTTTGCCGGAACCGCTTTCAAAGACGGATTGCTTGTAACCAACGGGGGGAGGGTGCTTGGAATAACCAATGTATCCGATACTCTTGAAAAAGCAATCGAAATGTCTTATAATGACGTTAAGAAAATTAATTTCAAAAACGCTTACTACAGAACCGACATAGGCAGAAAAGCCCTTTTGGCGCGGGAGTTATAATGGTTTACAGGATTTACGTTGAAAAGAAAAAGCACCTTGCGGTGGAATCGGAATATGCCCTTTCGGATATAAGAAACCTTCTTAACATTAAGGGGGTTACTGGCTTGCGGGTTGTAAACCGCTATGACGTGGAGGGTAACGATTCGGATTTTAACGATATTGTGTTTTCCCGGTGCGTTAAGACGGTGTTTTCCGAACCCCAGCTTGACATTGCGTCAATATCCCTTGACACGTCGGACGCTGTGGCTGTTTTCGGCGTGGAATTCCTCCCGGGGCAGTTTGACCAGCGGGCGGATTCCGCCTCCCAGTGTATAGGCATTATTACCGGTAAGGAACGGCCGGAGGTTAAAACCGCGAAAATATATGTCCTTTACGGCAGTTTAACACAGGACGAGCTTATAAAAATCAAAAACTACTTTATAAACCCGGTGGAATGCAGGGAAGCCTCCCTTGAGGAATATACCACCCTTAAAACCGAATATCCGGTTCCCGGGAAAATAAAAATCCTTGAAGGCTTCAATACCCTGGATTCCGACGGGAGAAAAGAATTTATTTCGGAATACGGTCTGGCAATGGACGAGGAGGATTTAAAGCTCTGTCAGGAGTATTTTTCCTCTGAAAACCGCAATCCCACCCTTACCGAAATCAGGGTTCTCGACACCTACTGGTCCGACCACTGCCGTCATACTACCTTCCTTACGGCCATCGACAATGTTTCCTTTGACTGCGTCGAGCTGGAAAATTCCTATAAACGCTATCTTTCCATACGAAAGGCCTTGGGAATAACCAAGCCCGTCTGCCTTATGGATATTGCCACCGTGGCCGCTAAATACCTTAAATCCAAGGGGATTTTAACCGACCTGGACGAATCCCCCGAAATAAACGCCTGTACGGTAAAAATCAAAGTGGATGTTGAAGGCGAAAACCAGGACTGGCTATTGCTTTTCAAGAACGAAACCCACAACCACCCCACCGAAATAGAGCCCTTCGGGGGGGCCGCCACCTGTATCGGCGGAGCCATTCGTGACCCCCTTTCGGGGAGGGCGTATGTCTATGCCGCCATGCGGGTAACCGGGGCGGGTAACCCCCTTACCCCAATTGAAGAAACCCTGCCGGGAAAACTTCCCCAGAGAAAAATCTGCACCACCGCCGCCGCGGGCTATTCCTCCTACGGCAATCAGGTGGGGCTTGCCACCGGACAGGTGGAGGAAATCTACCATGACGGTTATGTGGCGAAGCGGATGGAAATCGGTGCGGTTATCGGGGCGGTGAAGGTTGACGCCGTTAAGCGGGAGGAACCTTCTCCCGGAGATGTGGTGATACTCCTCGGCGGCAGAACCGGCCGGGACGGCTGCGGCGGGGCGACGGGGTCTTCGAAATCCCATACCGCATCGTCATTGACCCATTGCGGAGCAGAGGTGCAGAAGGGAAACCCGCCGGAGGAAAGAAAAATCCAAAGGTTGTTTAGAAACCCGAATGCCTCCCGTTTGATAAAACGCTGCAACGATTTCGGTGCCGGGGGAGTGTCGGTGGCAATCGGGGAGCTTGCCGAAGGCCTTGATATCAACCTTGATACCGTTAAAAAGAAATATGCCGGCCTTGACGGCACCGAACTTGCCATATCCGAATCCCAGGAGAGAATGGCGGTGGTGGTGTCCGCCGACAATGCCGAAAAATTCATATCCCTTGCCCGGGGGGAAAACCTTGAGGCCACCGTTGTGGCAAGGGTAACCGAAAATAAGCGGCTTGTAATGAAATGGAACGGGGATATTATTGTTGACCTTTCCCGGGACTTCCTTAATTCCAACGGAGCCCAGAAACATACTTCAGCCCATCTGGCCAAAGCCGGCGAATTTGAAAAAGCTCTTCCTTCCGACTTTGAAAAGGGAAGTATTGACTTAGTAAAGGATTTGAATGTCTGCTCAAGGCGGGGGCTGGCGGAACGGTTTGACTCCACCATAGGCAGGGGCACGGTGTTAATGCCCTTCGGCGGGAAAAAACAGCTTACCCCCCTTCAGGCAATGGTTCACAAGATACCCGTCGAAAAGGGGGACACAGCTACCTGTTCCGTAATGTCCTACGGCTTTAACCCCTATATAAGCGAAAAATCCCCCTATCACGGGGCCTACCTTGCGGTTATCGAGTCAGTTTCAAAGCTTATAGCTACCGGCGGCGACTATAAAAGCATACATCTGACCTTTCAGGAATATTTCGAAAAACTGCGGGAGGATCCTTCCCGCTGGGGAAAACCCCTGTCCGCCCTGTTGGGCGGTCTTGACGCCCAGCTTGACCTGGGTATAGCCTCCATCGGGGGGAAGGATTCCATGTCGGGGAGCTTTGAAGACATAGACGTGCCCCCCACCCTTGTTTCCTTCGGTGTGGCAACGGGAAGGGTTGAAAACGTGGTCTCCCCCGAATTCAAGTCGTCAGGCCATGCGGTGGTATGGTTTAAGCCGGAATACGGTCCGAAGGGGCTCCCAATACCCTCCTCCTTTATGGAAAACTGCGAAAAGGTGGAATCCCTTATTAAAAACGGGATGGTCTATTCGGCCTTTACCCCGGTTTACGGCGGTATCGCCGAAGGGGTGATTAAATCCTGTCTGGGGAACAATATTTCCTTTGAATATGACGACAACACAACCTTGGAGGATATTTTCGGCTATTCCTACGGCTCCTTTGTGGTGGAGCTTGACGAATACCCCGGCGAAGGCATACTTTTGGGTAAAACAAGAGATACCGGCGGCATTTCCTTCGGAAACAGCCGGATAGACCTTGACAAGCTGTATGCCGAATACGAATCCCCCCTTGAGGCGGTTTACCCCACCGGAACAAAGGCAAACCCCGCCCCAATACCCGAATTAACATTTATTTCCCAAGCCAAGCCGGTGTCGGGGGTAAAGTTAGCGTCGCCGAGAGTTCTTATCCCCGTATTCCCCGGCACCAACTGCGAATACGATACCGCCAAAGCCCTTGAAAAAGCGGGGGCGGTACCCGAAATTTTTGTAATAAACAACCTTACGCCTGAAAATATCGGCGAATCCGTAAGGGAATTTTCCAAAAAGCTTTCCCAGAGTCAGATGGTGATTATCCCCGGAGGGTTTTCCGGGGGTGACGAACCCGAGGGTTCGGGAAAATTCATTACCGCCTTTTTCAGAAACAACGAAATAAAAGAGGAAATAACAAAACTCCTTGAAGTGCGGGACGGCCTTATATGCGGCATCTGCAACGGTTTTCAGGCTTTGATAAAATTAGGGCTTGTCCCCTACGGGAGGATAATCGAAACAACCCCGGAAATGCCCACCCTTACCTTCAACGTTATCGGCCGCCACCAGTCAAGGCTGGTTAAGACAAAGGTTGTTTCAAATAAATCCCCCTGGCTTATGAATACCGGTGTGGGGGAGGTTTATACGGTGCCTATATCTCACGGAGAGGGACGTTTTTTAGCGGATGAGGCGGTTATTTTGAATCTTGCTCAGAACGGGCAGATAGCCACCCGGTATGTGGACGATCAGGGCAACCCCACCTATGACATTCTGTTCAACCCTAACGGTTCGGTTATGGCGGTTGAGGGGATAACCTCCCCCGACGGCAGGGTGCTCGGCAAAATGGGGCATACCGAACGTACCGGCGAAGGTCTTTACAAAAACGTCCCCGGAAACTACGATATGGGGATATTCCGGTCGGCGGTTGAGTATTATAAATAAAACAAGTCCGGCCTGATTCGACCGGACTTTCGGTTATAAAAGGAGAAGGTGCATGGGTAAAAGCGGCATAAAGGCGGTGATTTTCGACCTGGACGGGACACTCCTTGACACTCTGGAGGATTTGAAGTCAAGCCTTAACTATGCTTTGAAAAACAACGGTTTTCCCGAAAAGACGTTGGACGAAACAAGGAATTTCGTAGGCAACGGCATTGACAAGCTGATTGAAAGAAGCCTCCCGTCGGGGATAACCGGTGAAACAAGGGAAAAGGTAAGAAAAGACTTTTTAGGCCATTATTCGGTTCATTTCGCCGACAAAACCAAGCCTTATGAAGGGGTAACGGAATTTCTCGAAAAACTGAAGGCAAAGGGTATAAAAACCGGAGTGGTGTCCAACAAGGTTGACGATGCGGTTAATAAGCTGTGCCGGATATATTTCGGAAACCTTATTGACACAGCCATCGGCGTGGCCGGGGACATCCCCAAAAAGCCGATGCCGGATATGCTGTTTTTAGCCCTCCGAAACCTTGGCTGCAACACAGACACAGCTGTATTTGTGGGGGATTCCGAGGTGGATATTCAGACGGCAGCAAACGCCCGAATCCCCCTGATTTCGGTAAGCTGGGGTTTCAGGGACAAGGAAACCCTGTTGAGAAACGGCGCCGTTACCCTTGTTTCAACCGCCGCCGAACTGGAAAGGGTATTGAATATATAAAGACCAAAAGCCCCGCAGTATGCGGGGCTTTTGAACTGGAAAGTAAAAAGAAAAGGAGTGAAAATGAAAAGTCTATGCCATAATTATATGTGCATTTATTACCGTATATTCTCACGGTTAAGACGGCGGTATCCCCTGCGGCGGGAATAATCCTTGGAAAACACCCGCCTTGCCCTTGAAACAAAGGCGAACGCCCAGATGACCGCCCTCAGGGAAACATAAACCAACCCCATCGGGACGACGGACAGCATTACCAGTTTGGAAAGGGATATTATAAAGATTATCATAACAATTTCTCCTTCGTTTTGTTCTTGACCTGAGTATAGCAGAAGAAGTGTCCCATAAACAGGACTTTGTACAAAATATGCAAACAAATTTTCGATAAATATTATAAAAGACCTATAACTTCATTTTCAAGCGAAAAGCATTGACATATATTTCCTTATAATGTATTATAAATATGATGACAAAAAGGAGGCGATAATATGCCGGTGTTAATCAGCTTAATCGTATTTGCCGCAATACTGGTTCTTGTACTGGTTATTTTGTCCCTTGTGGTAATACAGGAATACGAAAGGGGAGTCGTGTTCAGGCTCGGGAAATATGTTCATGTAAAAAATCCCGGGTTAAGGATGAGAATCCCCTTCGGGATTGATGTTGTTAAAAAGGTGGATATAAGGGTACGCACCATTGATGTCCCCGAACAGGAAGTCATTACAAAGGATAACGTATCCATACGGGTGGACGCCGTTGTGTATTACCGCATTGTGAATCCGATGCTGGTTATCACAAAGGTGGTAAACTTCCATAACTCCACCGTCATGCTGGGACAGACCACCCTCCGGTCGGTGCTCGGTCAGCATGAGCTTGATGAAATATTAACCACCCGGGAAAAAATTAATCAGATATTAAAGGATATACTTTTCGAAACCATGGCATCCTGGGGAATCGAAATATCCTCGGTGGAGCTTAAAAGCATTGAAATCCCCGATTCGATGAAGCGGGCGATGGCAAAGCAGGCGGAAGCGGAACGGGAACGCCGCGCCAAAATAACCGCTGCTGAAGGAGAAGAGCAGTCGGCAAAAATGCTGTACAACGCATCGGAAATTATCTCCCGCTCTCCTTCGGCGTTACAGCTTCGCTACCTTCAGACCTTAAACGATATTGCGGCGGAAAAGAATTCCACCATTATTTTCCCGTTGCCCATGGATTTTATAAACAACATAAGTAAAATCACTTCCCCCAAAACCCCTCCCGATGAGGAAAACAGATAAAGCAATCAGGCGTTCCCGAAAGGAACGCCTTTTTATTTGCTTGACAGCTTACGTGGTAAAAGTTATAATGAATTATAAGTAAAAACAGGGGTGGGGAAAATGACATACTATCAGATATCCCATTTTAATGGTAAAAGACTTGCCGACGAACTGGTTATATACGACGAGGGGGAAACCACCGGCACCAATCCCTACGGGCTGGAAGCCGTTGTGGAAAAAGGAATTATCGTCAAAATAGGTTCCAACAACAATAAAATCCCCGACAGGGGATTTGTAATATCCGGTCACGGCAAAGGGGCGGATATCATTGCAAGGGAATTCTGCGAAGGAGCGAAGGTTGTCCTTGACCGGGAAAGATTCAGGCTGGGAATCGAAATCGACCGGGAGGCAAAGCTTTATTCGGTTACCAAAAGCCTTGAGAACGTAAAGGACAGGTTTGACCTGCTTTACGCCAAAAAGGAGGTCTTTGATTTTGAAAAAGCCTTTGATCTTATAAAGTCGGCGGGGGAAGCCATTGAAAAGGAAAACGCCGAGGGGGCTAAAAAACTCCTTGAAGAGGCCTATTATTATACCGCCGAAAGCAGACAGGGGGAAATAAGAGCTATCTGGCACCGCCCCACCGAAAAATCCGCATACGAGGTGGAACTTACCGTAAAACGCCTGTACGACGCGGGCTTTAATCTCATCCATGTGGAAACCAACTACGAAGGCTGGGCAAACGCCAAAAAATGTACCTTCGATTATCTCCCCCTGCGTCCCGAGCTGGAAGGTAACTCCTTTGACCCGATAGGGGAATTTATAAGAATTTGCAAAAAGTACGGCATTAAGATTCACGCCTGGGTGGAGGATTTCTTTTTCGGCGTTGAGGGTTACGGCTGCAAAATGCTGGAAATACGCCCCGACCTTATCGCCAGGACAAAAAGCGGGGGATACCTGGTGGACGGATGGGACAACTTTATATTTTTAAACCCTGCCCTTGACGAAGTACATGATATTCTCGTAAACCAGTATAAAACCCTCCTTGACAACTACGACTTTGACGGGATTCAGCTTGACTATATAAGATATCCGGTAATAAAGGATTTGGAACGTTCCGCGGGTTTTGAAAAGCAGACAAAGTCAATGTTCAAGTCCCAGACCGGAATAAATGCAGATAAAATAAAATCAACCGATTCCGAGGAATGGAGCATTTTCACCCAGTGGCGTGCTGACCGGGTTACCTCCTATGTCAGACGGATGGTTGACCTGGTAAACGGTTACAAAGCAACGGGGAGAAATATAATCCTTTCCACGGCGGTGTTCGGGAATCCCGAGGAGGCTTTCCGGCTGAAATGCCAGAACTGGCCCTACTGGATAGAACAGGGCTGGCTTGACTGTATTTTCCCCATGGCCTATCTTAACGATGCGGAGGATGTGGAAAGGGAAATAAGGCATATGGTGGAAAACTACGGCAAAGTCCCCAATGTTTCGGGCATTTCCCCCATGTACAGCCGCCTTCCCGTTATCGAATCCACCAAGCAGGTGGAAGCCTGCCGGAGAGCGGGGGCAGCCGGGGTGGCCTTCTTTGAAACAAAGGCACTCACCGATTTACAGATAGAAAAGCTTAAAAAAGGGGTTTTCAGGCAGTAAAGAAACGGCAGCCGTATCGGCTGCCGTTTGGTTTATGGGGTATTACTCATCAAAGTAATAGGCTATGGCGTCATTCAGGTTTGCTTCGAATTTTGATTCGTTGGTTTCCCATGTGGAGGCAAAATTACTGTTCTTGTTGTTGATGCAGACGTTGAGCTGGTGGGCGGGCCAGTCAAGGGTGTAGGAATAGAGATAGCCGAAGTTGCAGAGAATTCCTTTGCGGATTATGTCTATCATCTGAATTGATTCTTCGTCCTTGGTGTATCTTTCCTTAAGCACCAGAGTGTAATATTCGGGTACCACCGAACGGGAGGATTCCACGCAAAGGCCTTCGGTTATAATGCCGATAAACTCAAGGTTGTCGGCGCTGGTGGTGGGGATAGCCAGAACCGAATAGGAGTCCCGGCAGGTGGAATGGTAATCGTCCTGTTCCTTGTTGAACTTGGGCATTGGGAGAATACCGTATTCGGTATCGTAATTCTGAAGGGTTGCGCCGTCCGCCAAAGCAAGGGGGGCAAACAAGGACCGGCCTTCGCCGAAGAATTTTACCGTATTGTCGTTCCCCTGCTCGTCTTTGCAGACCATGGTGTAGGGGGTATCCACAATCAGATCGTACAGCATTTCAAGGGCATCATAGGTCCTTTGTTGGTTTATTCTGTACTCGGGCTTGCCCTCGCTGTTCTTTTCTGTAACGGGTATATCAAAGGCATCCTGATATACGTCAATCTGAGTCGTAAGGAAGGTGGCATAACCGTAAATTCTTTCGTCGGGGTCGGTACTTTCCACATGGGTGTCCTTAATAATCTGGAACATCTTTTCGAAGGTCCATTCTCCGGCAATAACCGTATCATACAGATCGTTTATAAGATATGCGTCGGCAAGGGTTTTGTTAAAGAATATGCACTGCATTGAATCCCAGAAGGTAAGGAAAAGATCCCCGGAAAGGAGATACAGCCTTCCATTTATGGTAAGCTCGTCAACAAAGTCCTGGGACCACCAGGGTTTTTCAAAGTTGATGAACTCGTCAAGCTCGTACCAGTTAATAAACTTGTCTTCGGAAATAAGGGAGGGCATAATGGCCGCATAACCCGAAATAACGTCGTAATCGGCATTTCCGCCGGCTATGGTGTTTCTTACATAGGTCATGAAATCCACGTGCTTACCCCAGATGCCGTCCTGCTCGATGGTTTTGATTGTAACCCCGAAACGCTGTTCCACTTTCCGGTTGCGTTCGGAAATAAGGGTTTCAACCTTTTCGGAGGCGGATTCGGAGGTGAATTCATACTTGAATTCGGTTCTCTGAAGGATGGTATACTCCCGTCCGCCGTAATTTACGTCGGGAAGACCGTCTTCAAAGGGGTCCTCCTCGGAGGATTCGGCTTCGGAGGAACCGGAGTCGGAAGTTGCTGCCGAACTGCTTTCGGATGTCGCCGACTGGTCCTTACTCTTATCATCGCCGCCTTCGGTGCAGGCAACCAATGCTATTAAAATAAGGGCTAACAGTAAGGATAAAATCTTTATTCGCATATTTTTACTCCTTTCGTTATGTTAAAATTATAGCAAAAGGGGAATAAAATGTCAATAGCTTAGAAGTTGACAAACAAAGCGGGGCGTGATATATTATAAAAAACAGATAAAAGGTTTGGATTCGATATGGAAAATGCTGATAAATACATAAGCTACGCCCTGTCAAAGGGAGCGGAAAACGCGGTAAGGTTCGATATATCCGATATTTGCTTCGACAGCCGGACATATCTTAAATGCCTGTACGGCTGCGCCGATTTCGGTAAAAACCATACCTGCCCTTCAAGGCCGGGAACGCCGTCTATGGCGGAATACAAGGAAATGTTTTCCCGCTTTAAATGGGGGGTAATCGTCCATACCCACGACAAGGCCCTGTCCCAGAAAATATCCTTTGAGATTGAAAGCATGGCATTTTGCGACGGGTATTATTTCGCTTTCTCCCTTTCCGACTGCGCCTTGTGCGAAGGCTGCACCGCGGTTGACAACAAGCCCTGCCGTTTTGTAAAAAAAGCCCGTCCCGCCTTCCATTCGGTGGGGATTGATGTGTTTAAAACCGTAAAACAATTAGGGCTCCCCTTATACACGCTTAAGGATAAAAACGAAGAGCAGAACTGGTAT
>DBQR01000007.1:30864-86372 GCA_002305335.1 Clostridiales bacterium UBA1389 | reverse complement strand
CGCTCCCTTTACACCCAGTAATTCCGGACAACGCTCGCCACCTACGGATTACCGCGGCTGCTGGCACGTAGTTAGCCGTGGCTTCCTCGACAGGTACCGTCATTTATTCGTCCCCGTCAACAGAGGTTTACAATCCGAAGACCTTCTTCCCTCACGCGGCGTCGCTGGGTCAGGCTTTCGCCCATTGCCCAATATTCCCCACTGCTGCCTCCCGTAGGAGTCTGGACCGTATCTCAGTTCCAATGTGGCCGTACAACCTCTCAGTCCGGCTACTGATCGCAGACTTGGTGGGCCGTTACCCCGCCAACTATCTAATCAGACATGAGCCCATCTTTAAGCGGATTTCTCCTTTCCCGTCAAAGGGATGCCCCTTCGACGCTCTATGCGGTATTAGCACAGATTTCTCTGTGTTATCCCCCTCTTAAAGGCAGGTTGCTCATGTGTTACTCACCCGTCCGCCACTATGCGGTCTCTTCAGTTGCCTTCAGATACCGCACCGTACGACTTGAATGTGTTAGGCACGCCGCCAGCGTTCATCCTGAGCCAGGATCAAACTCTCTAAAAATTTGTATAATTACGCTTTACGCATAAATATCTTTTAGATTGTTTTTAGCTCTTTGTTTACTTATTTTAAAAAGGAATCAACGAGTTTCGATATATCTTTCGACATATCGGTACATTTAGTACGTTTCGTACTTTGTACATCATTGTTGTTCAGTTTTCAATGTCCGCGCCGTTATTCGGCTTTTTTATCCGACGCTTACCTTTTTCCCTTTACATCCCTTCACGATGATTTATCATCACCCTTCAGGGGGTAAATTTGGGGTAGCTTTCACTACCCTTTATGCGCCTTTTTTCGTCCTACAGGACGATTCGGCTTATGTTCGGTTAATGTTTGGTTTAACCTTTCGGGTTCGCGTCCTGACCGGGCTCTTTCTGCGGTCAGCTTGTCTATATTAACACATACCTTTTATCTTGTCAAGTACTTTTTTTATTCTTTTTAAACTTTTTTCCCTACCTTAATTTTACATCGATAATTCCAACACTATTTGGTTATCTATGGTTTTTTCGGGCTTGAAAGAGGAGGGTAAAAGTTATGTACCTGATGTGTATTGGATATGCATGAAGCAAGCTGCTGTCTGATATGTTTATTTTATCCGGTGTGCTTTTTAATTTGCCACACCTGATATGCTTCACGCTTTTTCCGCTATGTGTTGCTGCCCTCAAACGACAGCTTGCCTATATTAGCACTTTGACTTTAATTTGTCAAGAACTTTTTTTAGGTTTTTCGGGGAATATTTAAAATNNGCGGGGGAGGGGGGATTGACCTTCAGCAAATCCGGTCTGAACTTGCCGCATTTATAGCCGGCCTTAACCACGCCTTTTTTGCTGCAGATACAATTTTCGCTGTTTTCGATATAAACCGAATGCTCGCAATTTATACAAAGCTCTTCAATGTCTATTATATCCCTTTTGCCCACGGTTTACCCGTCCTTTCATACTTGCTTTCCTTTTTTATTATATCAAAAGGCAATACTCTTTGTCAACACGGCAAACAGCCCCATAATAAAACACTCGGCGATCCTGTTTAATAAATACAACTTCATGCCTATTTCTTTTCCTGCCGCAATTGAAACCTGAAGGTGGACGCACATTCCCGACCAGCCCGTAAGCATGGCGGTTACGATATACCCCGTGACCGGCTTCATGTTCCGGCAGAGTTCTATCCCGCCGGAAAATTCGAAAAAACCCCGCACCAGCCCCTGAAATACCTCGGCGGGGGGGAGGAAGGACATAACCGCCTCGCTTATGGTCACGAAAAAGATAATGCTGGCACAGATATCCGCCATGGTGCGGGCGGAATCCTTTACCGCTTCCGGCAGGGTTACGGGCGGAAAGGTTCCGGCGGGGGCAAACCTTCTTTCATCTTTATTTAAATATGTGCGGGAAAGGAAAAAATACCAAAATACACTTGACAGAAACTTTCCGGCAAGGAGGAGAAACCCCGCTTTTACGCTTCCCAAAACATTCGCCCCCGCAAAGCTGATTATAAAAGAAGCGGAGGCGTTGTCGGAGGAGGAGATTAAAACTTCAGCCTGCTTTTTGGAAAGCATTTTGTTTTCGTACATCTGCCTTACGATTTTTGCCCCCACGGGAAAGCCGCAGACAATGCCGGTTAATATCAGCGCCAGCGGAAGGCTTCGTCCGCAGGCGGAAAGCAGGGCACCCATAAACATTCTCGAAAGGACAAGAAACACAAACAATGAGGGTATAATAACCCTTATGCAAAAGGAGATCCCGCTTTCAACGCCTTTCCCCGCTTCGGCGGGTTTTATTAAAAGATAAATAAACAAAACAAGGGATAATATTTCGGTAAGCATCCTTGCGGCTTTTCTGTATTCGCTCAATTAACCCTTTCCCTTCCTTTGGATTTGTCCCTAATTGTATTTATATTTTCATAAAGAGGATATTAAGACAATAATATTATTAAGGAAGGAAATAAAGGAGGGATTTGTCTGAACAAGCCCGAACACACCCTGTTTACCGAAATACGGGGGAACAGACACTGTCTTATCGAAGGGGTTGACAAACTGGTAAGGTACGACGACAAGGTTATTTCGGCTCTGGCGGGAAAGCTGGTACTTTCGGTTTCGGGAAACAACCTTACCCTTGATCTGCTTTCCGAAAACCGGATCGGCATAAGAGGGGAAATAAAATGCATAACCTACGGTGGGGAAAATGCTGTATCGAATACTTAACAAAATAACCGGGTGGTATCTTGTGAAAGTCCCTAAAGATAAAGGAACGGAATATCTAAACGCCCTTAATAAAAACAGGGTGCTGTTCTGGGGAATGATAAACAGGGAAGGGTTTATGTATGTCAGGTTTTCCGCCTTTTCCTGCGGGGCGGGACTGCGGGTTGCCGAAAGGGAGGGCATTGAGGCTGAAGTCGAAAAAACAGTTGGTCTTCCTTTTATTATATATAAATACCGTAACCGCCACGGTCTTGCGGCGGGGACGGCAGCAGGATTGCTGCTTATACTGCTTTCCACCCTTTATGTCTGGAGAATCGAAATTGTTGGAAACGTAAACATATCCGACAAGGTAATTTATCAGGCTCTGGCGGAATCGGGGCTGGATATCGGCACCTATATCCCCACCCTTCAGCCCAATAGTGTTAGGACTTTGCTTATTTTAAAGCTTACGGAGCTTTCCTCGGCGTCGGTGAACATAAAGGGAAACCATATAACCGTTGAAGTCATAGAAAGAAACCCCCCCCCCGAATTTATAGACTATTCCGGGTTTTACCATGTGGTGGCTTCCCGGGACGGGCTTGTTATGCAGGTGGAGGCCTATTCGGGAATGCCGCTGGTGAAAAAGGGGGATGTGGTTCAGAAGGGGCAGCTTCTGATTAAGGGGCAGTATCCCTCCTACCGGGGACTGAATATAATCACCCACGCCCGGGGTAAGGTAAAGGCTATGGTATATGAGGATTTTGTGATAACCGTCCCCCTTGACTTCTGGGAAAAAACCTATACCGGGAACACCGACGTCAAGGTTTCCTATAATGTCTTAGGAAAGGATATCAATCTTTTTTTAGGAGTGCTGGTTCCCTTTACGAATTATGATGCAAAAGTGATACGGGAGGAAGTGAAAATCGGCTTTTTAAAGCTGCCCGTTATAAAAACCACCCTGACAAGCCGGGAATACACAAAGGGGACCACCGAAATTACGACGGAGGAGGCAAAAGCAAAAGCCCTCGGCGCTTTCTATGCCTGGTGCGAAAGCGAAGTTGAGGGCGAAATACTTAAACGGTATTATAAAATTGATTACGATAAAAAGGCAAGGTGCGTCACCCTTTGGGGTACAGCGGAGGTGGTGACGGATATTGCTCTTGAGGTTCCCTTTGACCCGGTGTATGAAAATCAGCCGGAATAGGCCGCCCCTATGTTAAGGAGGGATTTAATCATTATCTCAATTCCTCTTTTAACTTCGTCTATGGCGATATATTCGTCCCGGTCATGGGCCTTTCCCCTGCCGTCCCCAAGGAGGTCGGCATATTCCTTAATTCTTGCGCCGAAAGCCACCGCCCCCGGCATTGAACGGGCATAGGTGCCGCCCCCCATGGTGTAGGGACTGCATTGGTAGCCCAGCACCTCCTCGCAGGCGGAGGTCAAAGCCTTTATTTCCCTGCTTTCGGGGGACTTGAAATAGCCTTCCTTGATTTTGGAGTTTTTATTGCTGTCTGCGATTTCAAAGCCATGGGGAGTTATGGTGCTTTGAATTGCCGAATAAAGTTCCTCAAAGGTGCGGGATGTGGGATAACGGATGTCAAAGCTTTGGCATATGTTCCCCCCTTCTATCTTTAAAACGCTGGCGACACAGGTGAGATAGCCGAAGTTTTGGTCGGAAAAGGCAATGCCAAGGGTGCTGCCCAGGTATTCACCGGCAGATTTATATATAAATTCAAAGGCGGTTTTGTTGGATTCGGGGACTATCCCCTTTTCGATAAGGTCTTTCGCCATAAGGCTGATGGCGTTTTTCCCCTTTTCGGGGGTGGAGGCATGGGCGGTAATGCCTTCGTATCTGTATTCTTTGCCGTTGATAACCGCAACAGCCTGTCCCGCCACCGCATTGGAAACCGTGCCCGCGTTAAGGCCTTCGATAGCTTTTTCGGCTTTGCCTAAGTTTAGTTTTATCCGCATTATTCCCTTTTCTCCCACGCAGACGGGGTAATCCGCATCCGGAGTGAAGGAAAAGACGGGGGGCTTTCTTACGGTCTTAAAGTGTTCAAGGTCGGTGGATCCCACCTCCTCGTCGCACCCCATAATAAGTCTTACGGCAAAGGGGAGGGCTATATTGTTTTCCCTGAAATATCTCATTGCATACATTCCCATAAGCAGCGGGCCCTTATCGTCGGCGGCGCCCCGCCCGATATACAAACCTTTGTCCGCCGTTATAGTATAGGGTTCATATGACCAGCCGGTGCCGGCGGGCACCACATCAAGGTGGGTAATAATGCCTATTTCGGTACCGCTCTCGCCAAGGATTGCCGAACCGCAGTAATAGTCGTGATTTTCGGTCATAAAGCCGTAGCCCTTTGAAATTTCAAGGGCTTTATCCAGCACCCTTGCGCATTCTCTGCCGAAAGGATAACTGCCCTCGGTACTACCAGACACGGAGGGTATTTCAACCAGGGAACGCAGGTCATTTTCATACTGGGACAGTATGTTTTTATCGTTTACGAATTCTTTTATATTCATTGTTTTTCCTTTCGGTTAATACAGCCTGTATTCCATTCTCCTTGACATGGTGGTAAAGCCGTAGCTGCGGTAAAAGCCCTCGGCGGAGCCGTCAAATTTCCAGACGTTAAGTTCAAGGCTTACGCATTTGTTGGCTTTGGCGAAATCCTTTGCCTCGTCCATAAGCATCCGCCCCACGCCCCGTCCCCGGGATTCCTCTATGACGCAAAGGTCGTCCACATACAGCACCTTTTTGTCAAGAAGTATGTTATGGTCTATATATTCCTTAATGACGGTGCAGATATATCCCAGGAAGGTTTCCCCGTCGTAGGCGACGAATATGCCCTCTTCGGGGGAATTTAACTTTTCCTTAAGCTGTTTTTCATTATATTTTGTACCGTTATCCCTGAAAACATCCGGCCTCCCCTTATGGTGGAGTTCCCTGATGGTATCAAGAAGGGTAAGCAGGCAAGGGATGTCCTTTTCTTCCGCCTTCCTTATTTTTATAGCCATAAAAATCACCTCATTTAAGAATATAGCACCAAAGCAAGTAAAAGTCAATTCGCATAAATGAAAAAATGTCTTTGATAAAGTATTCAAAATCAGCATAATGGCATATTATTAATTACACCTACATAAATATTTTATGTAACACAGAATCGGAGGTAGAATTATGCCTGATTATTCCATTTATAGAGATATTGCCGAAAGAACCGACGGGGATATTTACATAGGAGTCGTAGGCCCTGTCAGGACGGGAAAGTCCACCCTTATAAAAAGGTTTATTTCCGACCTTGCCCTTCCCAACATCAAAAGCGAACATACCCGGGAACGGGCGCGGGACGAAATGCCCCAGTCCGCATCGGGGAGGACGGTTATGACCACCGAGCCCAAATTCGTTCCCGAAGAGGCGGTCACCATAAACATTGACGAAAATTCCTCCTTCAATCTTAAGATGATCGACTGCGTGGGCTATATCGTCCCCGAAGCCATCGGCCATATCGAGGAGGGGCTCCCCCGCATGGTTATGACCCCCTGGTCGGGTCAGGCAATGCCCTTCGAGCAGGCCGCCGAAATGGGGACCCGGAAGGTTATAAACGAGCATTCCACCATAGGGCTGTTGGTCACCACCGACGGAAGCATAGGGGAAATCCCCCGCAGAAGCTATGTGGAGGCGGAAAAGCGGGTGGCAGGCGAACTGAAAGCCATCAACAAGCCCTTTATTATAATCGTAAACACCACCTCCCCCGCCTCGCCGGAGGCGATAAGCCTTGCCAGCTCCCTTTCGGAGGAATACGGGGTTTCCGCCATCCCCGTAAACTGCCTTGAAATGACCGAGTCCGACATTAAGGATATACTTAAAACCGTTTTGTTCGAATTCCCCGTCAGGGAAATTAAGTTTTCCTTCCCCGGCTGGTTTGAATCCCTTGAGGACGACCACCCGATTAAACAGAAGGTGCTGTCTGCAATGTACTCCTTTGCCGGCAAAGTGAGAAAGGTGGGGGACGTCAAAAAAGCGGCGGAAACCCTGAAGCTGCCGGAGGAGGGGATTTCCGGTATTGTAGCCGCCATCGCCCTGGGCAAAGGGGAAGCGGAAATAAGCATGAATGTCCCCGACCGGCTGTTTTACCAGATACTCGGCGAAAAAAGCGGCTTTGAGATTAAGGACGAAAAGGATCTGTTCAATATCCTGACCCGCCTTGCGGACGTTCAGAAGGAATACGGCAAGGTGTCAAGGGCGATACAGGAGGTAAGGGAAACGGGTTACGGCATAGTTACCCCCTCCATGGAGGATCTGAAGCTGGAAGAGCCGGTTATCGTAAAGCAGGCGGGGGGGTACGGGGTCAAGCTGAAAGCCTCCGCTCCGTCCATACACATGATTCGGGCAAATATCGAAACGGAGGTTTCCCCCATTGTGGGAACCGAAAGGCAGTCGGAGGAACTGGTGAAGTTCATGCTCAAGGAGTTCGAGGAGGACCCCAAAAAGATATGGGATTCCAATATGTTCGGCAAATCCCTCCATGAACTGGTGAACGAAGGCCTGAACACAAAGCTTACCCATATGCCGGAGGACGCCCGGATCAAGCTTTCCGAAACCCTTCAGAAAATCATAAACGACGGCTCCAACGGCTTAATCTGCATACTGCTGTAGGGTGATGTATGTTTTGCTCCTTTTCCGCCCTTCGGGATAAGGAAGTAATAAACATAAAAGACGGCAAAATTTTAGGCTGTGTCATTGACGTTGAATTTGAGATAATAACCGGAAAAATCTGCCGCATTGTCCTCCCTCCCCCCGGCAAACTGGCTTTTTTCACCTCGTCAAAGAGTAAAATATTTATTCCCTGGGACCATATCGAAAAAATCGGGGACGACACCATACTTGTCCGCTGCGCCGAGATTGTATACCATAAAAAGCACTGACGGAAAACACGCCTTAAAGGGCGTGTTTTTGTATTGACTTAAGACAATGAGGGTGCTATAATGGCAGAGGAATATTATATTGAAAAGAGGACATAAAATGAGGGTTTACAACAATATGCACGAGCTGGTGGGGAGAACCCCCATGGTAAGGCTTAACCGTTTCCCCGTCAGGGAAGGAATAAATTTGTTTGCCAAACTTGAACTTTGGAATCCCGGCGGGAGCGTTAAAGACAGGTTAGGCCTTTATTTTATTGAGGATGCCGAAAAATCGGGGAAGCTTAAAAAGGGTGACACCATAATCGAGGCAACCGCCGGCAATACCGGACTCGGCATCGCCTTTGCCGCCATAAACAAGGGTTACCGGGTTATTTTCGTGGTTCCCACCAAATTTTCCGAGGAAAAAATTTCCCTTATGAAGGCCTTCGGCGCAGAGGTTGTCCAGACCCCCAGAGAGTACGGCATGGCGGGAGCGGAGGAAAAAACCGAGGAGCTTTTAAGGGAAATCCCCGATTCCATGTCCTTTTACCAGTTCAGGAATCAAGCAAACCCCACAGCCCATTACCTTTCCACAGGTCCTGAAATATATGAAGATATGGAGGGGCAGATTGACTACTTCGTGGCGGGGGCGGGTACCGGCGGCACCTACACCGGTGTCATGCGTTATCTTAAAGAAAAAAATCCCAATATAAAAGGGGTGCTTGCCGACCCGGTGGGCTCGATTATCGGCGGCGGCAACGAACACGCCGATTACAACATCGAAGGCATAGGCAACGACTTTGTTCCCGACACCATGGACACTTCATTAATCGATATCGCCATAAAAGTCACCGACGATGAAGCCTACGCAATGGCAAGGGAAATCGCAAGGCGGGAGGGCATAATCGCCGGCTCGTCGTCGGGCGCCCAGCTTGCCGCCGCGCTTAAGCTTGCCGAAACCGTTGACAAGGGGAATATTGTGGTACTTTTCCCCGACCGGGGCGACAGGTACATATCCAAGCATATTTACGGTTAAAAATATAAATCAAGACCGCACAAGGCGTAAGCTTTATGCGGTCTTTTTGCTATTTTATATTGAACTGCTTTATTATCCCGTTCGTCATAAAGTCGGCCATGTCAAGGGCCTGCGCCTGAATTCTGTCATATTCCTTTATGCTTCTTTCAAACTGGCCTGTCAGGACAAAGACCGCTTCGTCCTCCGTCATTTTAAGGTGATCGAACAGCATCTTTCTCCACCTTACTTCCGACCAGAAGGGGTTGAGGCAGGCAAGGAAGCGGGCGATGTCCTCCGCGTTGGCGTACCATTTTATCCGTAGTTTGTCAACAAGGCAGGTGTCCCCCGCCTTTGCGGCGTTTACCAGGTCTGCGGCAATCAGAAGATGGTCGGTAAGCAGCTTTTTAAAGCGGGAGGCGTTTTCGGCACCGTAAAAGGGTCTTAACACCTCGGCGAAATCGCCGGGATTCTGAAGCAGCCTTTCGGTTACGAACTTTATATCGGGATTCTTAAAGGCGGTGGACGTGATAAAAAACCGGGTCCACAAAACGTGTTCCATCCACAGCCGTCTTAAGGTGTCGGATAATTTCTGCCGGCGGCAGGAAAAGCCTTTGTCGTCTGTAATTATCGGCTGCATGTTATTTCCTCCATTGGTATGGGATTAGGGTATATTTACAGGTACACTATTATATAGTATGATATGAAGGAATGTGAGGTGACATGGCTGCATAACCGGCAGTTTAGCTATTGACGCAGTTCCGGGGAGCGATGCAATTTACAAGACAAAGCTTACGTAAAACAGAAATTCGCAAAATAAACGGAAAATAAATAATTTTTATTAAATACTTGACAAAATTCTGCAGCAGAGGTAAAATAAAGCGAATTATCAAGATATTTCAAAATATTATAACAGGGGGTCAAAACATGGATCAGAACAACAATCAGGGAAACGGCGGGCAGCAGTTCAACCCCAACCAGCAGCAGTTTTACAAACCGCCCCAGTTCGTTTCGGACAAATCCCGCCTTGCCGCGGCGCTTATGTGCTACTTCCTCGGAGTTTTGGGAGTACATAGGTTTTATGTAGGCAAGACAGGCACCGGTATATTATGGCTGTTTACCGGCGGTTGTTTCGGTATCGGGGCCCTTATCGACCTGATTATGATTCTCTGCGGTTCCTTTAAGGATTCCAACGGCGCAGTCTTAAAGGTCTGGCTCAACGAGTAACAGCAGATTCGCTCTATCCCGTCGGTGAAAACCGGCGGGTTTTGTTTTAAGGCATATTTATTACATAATGAAAACTGTAACTTTTTTACGCTTCTCTCCCGCTTGCGTCGGCACTACCCCTCATCCGTCAGCCTACGGCTGACACCTTCCCCGAAAGTCGGAATGCGCTTTTAACCCCGCCTACTTCTTTATATAATTCCTGAGTTGCCGGCGGCTGATATCCGCCCCTACGGTTTACCGTTTCCCATTAATACGGAATTTGCAACGCAAAAAAACACCTCCGACGGTAATCGAAGGTGTTTGCTTTTATAAAAATTTATCTCTTGATTTTAAACACTATAAAACCCAAGGTCAGCAATACAATCAAAGCGGCAAGGATAATAATATACTTCATATCCGTGGGGGATTTTACTACAAGGGGGATTGATTCCTCGGACGGAATGCTTGAATTGTTTTCCCCCTTTTTCGAAAACTCCACCACAATGTTTATATCCGACATCACGTTCTCGATAACCACCTTGTTGTCCGAAGGTTGTTGACTGTTACCGTTTATGTAAAGGGAGGATATTATGTAACCCTCGTCCGGGGAAAGATAGATTGTTATATTCTCCCCTTCGGTGACATGGGTTACATCCCCCGAAGCATAGGCGCTTCCCCCGTTGCCGTAGGTTATATTAAGCTGATAAACCGGGATTTTTTCAAACACCGCCAGCACATCCTGGTTCTGGGTTATATTTTCAAGTGTATATGAATTGTTTATTTCCTGTTCAACGCCGTTTATCTTAACCGTCTTTATCCGGTATCCCGTGTAGGGTATCAGGGTAAAGGAATAACTTCCCCCTTCGGCGACGGTGGCGTTCCCCGGCGGAGTTATCTCCCCTTCCCCCTGTATTTCGAATATAACTTCGTAATAGTTGATTACTTCCTCCCATACGGCGGTAAGAATTATCTTATTTTTCCCGCTCCGGGAAACGTCGATTATCTCCCCGGGATGATGGATTCCCCCGTCCTCGTCAACCCAGTGAACAAACTCATAGCCTTCCCTTATAAAGGTGTTTTTTGCCACCTTAAAGGTAGTCTTTTCATACATTTCAAAGTCGGCGGGGCCTTTGCCGGTTACTTCCCCCTCGCCGCCCAGGTAGGTTATCACGTGGGTGAGTATGGATTCCCCGTTCTTCTGCCAGACGGCGGTGAGCACCGGATTTGCCTTGTTTACGGTATAGTCGTCCCCTTCCCGGTAGAGAATACCGTCGCTGTCCACCCAGCCGGCAAAGTTGTAGCCGTCCTTTGCATAGGGGCAGGTTGCCAGCTTTATGGTTTTACCGCTGGTTACAAGATAAGGGGCAATGTCCTCCCCTTCGGCGTATTCGTCACCCCGCAGATAGGAAATATAGCCGGTTATGACAAGGGAGGGCCTTTCGGGGCGTTTCCATAAAGCGTCTATCTTCATATCGGTCGAAACATTTTCGTATATATCGCCGGGGTTGTATCTTTCGGTTACGGTTTTCCCCTCGATATCTTTATAGGAATACTTCCAGCAGACAAATTCGTAGTCGTAGAACTTTATGGTGTTTTCGGGGAAAATAAAGCTCCCCCCCGCCTCTGCCGTAATCGGTTCGGGTACGGTGCCGGTAAAGAGGTGGTCTGCCTCGGTGCCGGTGAGGGGGTTTATAAATGAATATCCCCGTGTAAATGTTACGGTATAGCTTGTCTGGGACGATGTATCCCGGGAGGATAAACCGGAGCCTTCCCCTTCCGCCCATGTCAAAACCGCCGCAAGAGCTAAAATTGCGGCAACGGCGGTTATGAACAGGGTACATTTCCTTATAATAGTCATAGTTTGCTCCCGTCCGAAGATCATGTTGTATTTTACCACGGCAAGGGGCTTTTGTAAAGAGGCATAAGTTAAACTTTGTTGACAAAATTTCGACTAAGCTAAACTTTGTTGACAAAGCTAAAGCGCTGTGCTAAACTGACAATAATGACGAATGCAAACCATGTTTGCATTCGTAATAATCAGGGCGCTGGATTGTAGTTTTCACGTCCGGAAGGTATGGGTGAAAAATGGGAAAATTCATTGTCTTTGACGGAAACAGCATTTTAAACCGGGCGTTTTACGGGGTAAGGCCGCTTAACACAAAGGACGGCTTTCCCACCAACGCCCTTTTCGGTTTTGTCAATATTCTCCGTAAGAATCTTAACGATACCGACACCCCCTTCACCCACGGGGTTATCGCCTACGACACCCACGCCAAAACCTTCCGCCACAAGGCCGCCGAAAGTTATAAAGCCACCCGCAAGGGTATGCCGGAGGACCTGGCGAAGCAGCTTCCCGTTTCAAAGGAAATCGCTTTGGCCATGGGGCTTAACGTAATAGAGTTTGACGGCTATGAGGCCGACGACATTATAGGCACCGTTTCCCGTCTTTCAAGCGGGGCGGGTATTGACTGTGTTATCGTAACCGGCGACCGGGATTCCTACCAGCTGGTAAACGACAGAGTAACCGTAAGGCTTGCCGCCACCAACGAAACCAAAATCATAAATCCCGATGCCGTAAAACAGCTTTACAACCTTGACCCATACCAGCTTATCGACCTTAAGGCTATTATGGGCGATTCTTCGGATAATATAAAAGGCGTTGCGGGAATCGGGGAAAAAGGAGCCTTAGCCCTTATCTGCGAATACGGAAGTCTTGACAAGGTTTATGAAAATCTTGATAAAATAAAGCCGGCTGTCGGCGCAAAGTTAGCCGCAGGCAGGGAGGACGCCTACCTTTCCCGCTTTCTTGCGGATATAAACAAAAACGTTCCCCTGCCCGACAACCTTCCGGATTACGAAATAAAGCCGCGTAACGACAGGAAGCTTCTTGATATATTTACGAGCCTTGAATTTTCATCTCTGATTAACAGTTTCGGTCTTGAAAAGCCTAAGGAAAAGGCGAAAATATATGAAAAGGCTGAAATTTCCTCAGATGCGCTTTTAGCCCTTAAGTCCGAAAACCTTTATATTTCGGTTGAAAACGAAACTTTAGAGGTTTTTGACGGGGAGAGGTTGTATGCCTGCCGGCTTGACGATACTTCCGCAAAGCTGTTTTCCGCCGGGAGAAAAATAACTCTCTGGTCAGTTAAGGATATATCAAGACTGCTTTACGACAAGGGTTTTGCTTTTGACTGCGACTGCGACGATATATCCCTGATGGCTTATCTTGTAACCCAGACGGAGGGGGGATTAACCCCCGAAAAGGCGGTTTTAACCTATTTAGGCATGGAAAGCTATTCCTCCCTTGCGGCGGTTCTGAAACCCCTTAAGGAAACCCTTGAAAAACTGCTCACCGAAACGGGAAGCGTTGAATTATACAAAAACATAGAGCTCCCCCTTGCCGCTCTCCTTGCCCGGATAGAACATACCGGCTTTCTGCTGGACAGGGAAGGCCTGGAGGAATACGGCAAAGCCCTTGACAACCAGATGAAGCAGGCGGAAACCGCAATCCATCGCCTGGCAGGTCATGAATTCAATATAAATTCCCCCAAACAGCTTGGAGCCGTGCTGTTTGAGGAACTTCGTCTCCCCCATTACCGTAAAACCAAAAGCGGCTATTCCACAGACGTGGATGTGCTGGAAAAGCTCCTTCCCTTCCACCCCATAATCGAACTAATCCTTTTTTACCGCAAAACGGCGAAGCTGAAATCCACCTACTGCGACGGACTGTTAAATTCCATTTCCTCCGACGGGAGGGTGCATACCACCTTCAGGCAGACCCTGACCAAAACCGGGAGACTCTCCTCCATCGAACCCAATCTTCAGAATATCCCCGTAAGGACCGAGGAGGGGCGGGAACTCCGCAAATTCTTTATAGCCGATAAGGGGAACATCCTTATCGACGCCGACTATTCCCAGATTGAGCTTCGTATTTTAGCCCATATTTCCGGGGACAGCGCCATGATCGAGGCCTTCAGGCAGGGCAAAGATATCCATACCTCTACCGCCGCAAGGGTTTTCGGCGTACCGGAGGAAAGGGTGTCCTCCGAAATGCGTAAAAAGGCAAAGGCGGTAAACTTCGGTATAGTTTATGGCATAGGGGATTATTCCCTGAGCCAGGATTTGGGGATAACCCGAAAGCAGGCGGCGGAATATATAGAAAGCTACCTTAACACCTATCCCAAGGTTAAGGAATACCTTGAAAACATTAAAAAAGAAGCCAAGGAAACGGGTTTTGTCACCACCCTTTACGGGAGAAGACGGTATATCCCCGAACTTAAGTCTGCCAAAAAGGCCATTGTGTCCTTCGGGGAGCGGGTGGCAATGAACACCCCCATCCAGGGCTCTGCCGCCGACATTATAAAAAAGGCCATGATTGACGCCGACAGGGCGATAAGGGAAAGCGGGCTGGAGGCAAAAATCATTCTTCAGGTTCACGACGAGCTTATTGTGGAAGCGAAGGAAAGCCAAAAGGAAAAAGTAAAGGAAATTTTAATAAATGCCATGGAGAAGGCCTGTATCCTAAGTGTCCCCCTTACGGTGGACGGGGAAACGGGCAGGTCCTGGTACGACGCCAAAAGTTAACGAAAGGACAAGAAATAAAAAATGGTTAATCTAAACGGGAGAAAAGCAAGTATGCTGCTTGTTTACCCCGACTATACCGACCGGGACAACAAGGGGAAACCCCACGGAGGGAACTATTCCGAGGGGCTTGCTTCCATTTCGGCGGTGTTAAAGGAGGGGGGGCACGACTGCAGACTGCTTCATCTGCTGTATTTCCATAGCGAGCAGGAATACAAGGAAAAGCTTAAGGACATGGGAAAATTCGACGTTATCGGCTTTTCCATAAGAACCACCGCTTTTCCCGATTCAAAACTGTACATTAAATGGACAAAAGAGGTTTACCCGGATAGCTTTATCATCTGCGGGTCCTACCACGTCACCCTTGTACCGGAGGAAGTGCTTTCCCTGCCGGATGTTGACTGCGTCTGCATAGGCGACGGGGAGTATGCCGAGCTGGAACTGCTGGAAAAAATGTCCGCCGGGGAGGATTATACTAATATAGAATCTCTTTGGTTTAAGGATAAGGAGGGTAATTTTATACAAAATCCCGTCCGCCCCCTGTTTGCCGACCTGGACCGGATTCCCATACCCGATTTTGATTTGTTCGACTATGAGAACCTTGAATCCATGAAGGTGAACACCGCCATTGTGGTGGTAAGCCGGGGGTGCTTTTACAACTGCACCTACTGCGGCAACGGAAATTTCAGAAAAGTGTACCCCAACAAAAAGCTGTACGCCCGTTTCCGTTCGCCGGAGAATGCCATACTTTATCTGAAAACCCTGCTTTCAAAGCATCCTTCCATTAAATACATTAACTTCCGGGACGCCATTTTCAATATGTTCCCGGACTGGTTTGACAAATTTATCGAGCTGTACAAGCAGGAAATTCACCTCCCCTGCACGGGAAACATCCGCTTTGATATCTTAACCGAGGATACGGTCAGAAAAATGAAGGAAGCCGGGTTCTATACCGTTGATATGGGGCTGGAGTCCGGCGACCAGGAAATGCGGTTCAAGTATCTTAAACGCTACCAGACCAACGAAATGATAATAAACTGCTCCAACTGGTTTCATAAATACGGCATTGCCCAGCTTACCTATAACATTATAGGACTTCCCTTTGAGGATATCCACAAGGCGCTGAAAACCATAAAGCTGAATGCCAAAATCAATTCCGACCAGACCGTCGTTAATATATTTTACCCCTATCCGGGGACAAAGCTGTATGATATTTCGCTGGAGGCGGGGTTCCTCCCGGAGGGAGCCGACCCCAAAAGGCGGGTACCCCTTGTTCAGCCTCAGTTTAGGGAAAAAGAGGTTCTGTTCATTGAAGCCTACTTCTATTACTTTGTAAAACGCTATAAGCGGGCATTCCGTATGCCGAAGAAAATGGGTAGGATTTATGAAAAAATCCTTGACGGCTGCGTCACCGGCAGGTGGGTGCCCCATTCCTTTTTGGTGTGGGTGCATGACGCATATATGTTCTTGCGGAACAAATTAAGGGATTTTCTTGTAAACCGTATGCCGAAGCTGTATTTAGCGCTCCGCAGGCTTAAGCACCGCAAGAGGGCAAAGGCAAAGGAATAATCATGGGAATTTTATATGTGGTTTCAACCCCCATAGGCAATATGTCGGACATCACCGAAAGGGCAAAAGCAACCCTTTCGGAAGTGGACTTCGTTGCCTGCGAGGACACTCGTGTGGGGGGAAAGCTGTTAAATAAGCTGGGAATAAAAAAGCCCCTTGTGCCCTATCATGAGCATAACAAAAGGCAGTCGGGGGAGGAAATATTAAGGCGGTTGCTTGACGGGGAAAGCTGTGCTTTGACAACCGACGCGGGGACCCCCGCCGTCTCCGACCCGGGGGAGGATCTGGTAAGGCTCTGCCATGAGAACAATATAACCGTCATTCCCGTTGTGGGTGCCTGTTCGGCGGCGGCGGCTTTATCGGTATCGGGGTTAAAATCCAAACGGTTCTGTTTTGAGGGATTTCTCCCCGAAAACAAGTCCGAGAAGGAGGAATACCTTTCCTCCCTGGCAAAGGAAAGGCGGACAATGGTGTTCTTTTCTCCTCCCCATGACCTGGTCAGGGTGCTGGGGGATTTGTTTTCCGCCTTCGGCGACCGCAGGGCGACCCTATGCAAGGAGCTTACCAAACTCAACGAAAAAATAACCTATTCCGCCCTGGGAAAGCTGTATGATGAAGCAAAAGCCGCAAACAGCATCAAGGGGGAATATGTTATTGTGGTGGAGGGATATGAGCCGTCGGAAAAGGACGAATTCTGGTATAATATGTCGGTCAAGGAGCATGTCGAGCATTATGTAAACCTCGGCATGACCAAAATGGAGGCCGTAAAAGCTGTCGCCTCCGACCGGTGTGTGGGAAAAGGCGAAATTTATAAAGAGGTAAATTAGATCTCATTGGCTTTTATTCATCCACAGCGAAAGCTGTGGATTTCATTACACTTCTCTTCCGGGTATGCAACGCTGCCCCTCATCCGTCAGCCTTCGGCTGGCACCTTCCCCGAAAGTCGGAAGGCTTTTAATTTCCCCACTGCCCTGCTTATGAAAAAAGTAATATTTAACATTTCATTAATTCTATAAAACAGAAAACGCCGGGGTTACCGGCGTTTTGGTTATTCGCTTAAATATCTATCCACTATCTCAATCTGTGTTTTAACCGCTTCGGGGGAGGGGCCGCCGTAGGAGGTGCGGCGGGAAACGCAGTTTTCAAGGTTTATGGCGTCGTAAACGCCGGCATCGAAAGCCGTCGAAAACTCTTTGTATTTCTCAATGGGTAATGTTTCAAGGGTATGTCCGGTTTTTATGCACTCATTTACAATCCTGCCGGTGATTTTATATGCGTCCCTGAAGGGGATTCCCTTTTTGGCAAGGTAATCGGCGCAGTCGGTGGCGTTTATAAATCCGGCGGAGGCGGCCTGCCGCATTTTCTCGCCGTTCACTTTCATTTCCGTAATCATGTGGGCAAAAATTTCAAGGCAGTTTTTAATCGTGTCGGCGGAGTCAAAGACAAACTCCTTGTCCTCCTGTAAATCCTTGTTATAGGCAAGGGGGAGCCCCTTCAACACGGTCAGCATACCCATCAGATTGCCGAAAATCCGGCCGGTTTTCCCCCGCACCAGTTCCGCCACGTCCGGGTTTTTCTTCTGGGGCATAATTGATGAGCCGGTGGAAAAGCTGTCGGAAACGGTTACAAAGCCGAATTCGCTGCCCGACCAGTAGATAATTTCCTCTGCAAAGCGGGAAAGGTGGGTTATCAAAAGAGCGCAGGCAGACAGAAAATCAACACAGAAATCCCGGTCGGAAACCCCGTCAAGGGAATTTTCGCAGGGCTTTTCAAAGCCTAAAAGCCCGGCTTCATAAAACCTGTCGGTGTCATAGGTGGTTCCCGCCAAGGCGCAGCTGCCGATGGGGGAGATATTCATCCGCTTTTGGGCATCGGCAAACCTTTGGCAGTCCCGAATTAACATGGCCTCATAGGCAAGCAGGTGATGAGCGAAGGTTACCGGCTGGGCGCGCTGCATATGAGTGTACCCCGGCATAACGGTGTTAATGTTCTGCTTTGCCTTTTCGTTCAGGGCTATTATAAGATTTTTGATAAGGTTTATAATTTCGTCGGTTTGATTCTTAAGATGCATCCGCAAATCAAGGGCAACCTGGTCGTTTCTCGACCGGGCGGTGTGGAGCTTTTTGCCGGCATCGGTGCGTTTTGTAAGCTCCTGTTCAATAAAGGTGTGGATATCCTCGGCAGACATATCTATTTTCAAGCTGCCGTTTTCGATTTCCGTATATATTTCGGTCAAGCCCTTTATTATGCTTTCGGCGTCACCGTGGGTGATAATTCCCTGCTTGGCAAGCATTTTGGCGTGGGCTATCGAGCCTTCGATATCCTCTTTATACATACGGCTGTCAAAGGATATGGAGGCGTTGAATTTATCGGTCAAAGTGTTTTCGCCGTTAAAGCGGCCTTCCCAGAGTTTTGACATATCATTCACATCATTCCGGTTAAATTTTCATTTTTTTAATTATATCAAAGGGGTTTGAGTTTGTCAAATTTTTTATGGTTTAGATACGACATTTTGACGAAGGAGGGTTTTGTCCATAACGTTGGTCGCGGATTTCATTTTTTGCTCGCCCGCATTTGCGGCGCAACCCCTCATCCTTCAGTTTTGCGGCTGACACCTTCCCCGAAAGTCGGAAGGCATTTTTATATACACCGCTACGATATTAAATTAAATAAGTATTTTTCTTTATCATTATACATTTTCATTGGATATTTATACATCAGCAAAAATGTAAACAAAAAAACCGCGTCATGCGGTTTTTTTGCGGCAAAGTTAATTGGTTTATTGATGGCAGCCTATTTTTGCTTTTGGGCTGCATAGCATTCACTGCAGTAAACAGGCCGGTCAGTAGTGGGCTGGAAAGGTATAACTGCTTCTTTTCCGCACTGTGCGCAGACAGTCGTGTACATTACCCTCGGAGCCTTAGCCGCATTCTTTCTCGCATCTCTGCAGGCTTTGCATCTTTGAGGTTCGTTCTGGAACCCCCGTGCAGCGTAAAATTCCTGTTCACCGGCGGTGAAAACGAATTCTGCCCCGCACTCTTTGCAAACCAATGTCTTGTCTTCGTACATTCTTGTTACCTCGCTTGAATTATTTATAATAACCCTGAAGAACGGCTTTTCGCCCACTCACGCAAGCCGACCGGGTTTATTACCCCGTTTTTTCTTTATTTTCGCCTTAATCCTTGTTATCGCATTGTCAACGCTCTTGACGCTTACCTTCATTTCTTCCGCCATGGCGGCATAGGACATTCCCGAAATATAAAGGGACAGGGTTTTCTTTTCAAAGGAGGAAAGTCCCTTTATAAATTCCTTGTAAAGGCTTTTGTAGTCTTCCCTTTCGGCGACTTTACTGAATTCCGCCTTTTCGATCCCCGTAAGTTCGGAGGGATAAACCCCCCGGCTCTGGCGGTTGAGTTTACGCAATGCGCTTATTACCGAATGTTTTATACAAAGCGAGGCGTAGGTGTTAAATGAGGAGGAAGCATTGTCGTAGGTACGGATGGCCTTTATCAGCCCGATAACCCCTTCCTGAACCAGATCGTCCTTTTCGGATTCCGGCGGGGAGAAGCCGGCAACGCACCAGACCACAACCGGCAGATACCGCCTGTAAAGCCTGTCGAAGGCTTGTTCGTTGTTGTTTCTTGCTTCAAGAATAAGGTCGTATTCCGCGTCGGTCTTAGCCTTGTCCTGTGCTTCGAATTTAACCGAAGACGGTAGCTCCTTACCGTTTACGGTGCTTTTTTTATCATTTTCCTTCATAACGCACCGCCAAACCTGTATAAAAAACTGCATTTTTAATCATTATATACCAATTTTTGTACTTTGTCAATACAAATTGTTAAATTTGTTAACTTTTTATGTGCTTTTTTATAAAACGGCTGTTCGAACCGTTTTATACCTTCGCCTGGGCAGCTATTGACCTGGTGTACAAACCTTTCTTTGAAGTTGCCTCTTTATAAATTCTAATTACTTCCTCTTTCATTTCACTCAAACATGACAGCTCGGCTTTTATAAGCTCTATCTGACATTTTGCCCGTATAAGGTTGTGCTTGGGTTTACGGGTTATGAAATACACATCCCCCTCAAGATAGTCGGTTAAAAACCGGGAAGCGCATTCAAGGGTTATGGAAACAACCCCGACGGGGAGAGTTTCCAGCTCATAGGGCATAAAACTGTCCATAACCATGGGGATATACCCCCTTGCAAAGGCCTTGAACATTTCCATGTCAAAGCCCACCTTTGACAAATCCTCCTCGTCTTCTGAGGCGGTGTTTGCCCCGAAACGGAGGGCGTCGCCGAAGTCATGGGCGGCAAAGCCCGGCATAACCGTGTCAAGGTCGATGATTGCCAGGGGTTCGAAGGTGTCGGCGTCAAACATTACATTGTTGCATTTGGTGTCGTTGTGGGTAACCCGAAGGGGGATAAGCCCCGCTTCATAATTTCGCCGGAAAAAGGAGGCATATTCCGGGAAGGAAGTCAAAAATTCAAATTCCTCCCTTACTTCCGGAAGTCTGCCGCAGATATCCCTTTCCGCCGCCTGCTTCAGGTTTTCCATCCGCCTTTCGGTGTCGTGAAAGCCGGGAATGGTTTCATGCAGCAGTTCCGCCGGGCAGTCGGACAAAAGTGACTGGAAGGTACCGAAGGCTTCACCGGTTTTTTCCATAATCAGTCTGTCGGGCTTGTTTACCGAAACCGCCCCGTAAATGTAGGTCATTGCCCGCCAGTAGTCCCCGTTTTTATCGGTGTAAAGGTAGCTGCCGGCGGCGGTCTTGTACAGTTTCACCGCTTTCCTGCCTATGTCCGGGTCGTTTTTTAGTTTTTCGCTTATGTGTTTTGTAATCAGGGCATGGTTTTCAACGTTCTTCCAGGGGGTTTTGAAGGCAACCGAATTGATTTTCTGCAAAATATAGGTTCTTTTACCCTTCGGGGTTTTGACATCCACCCGGTAGGTCTGGTTTATATTCCCGTTTTTTAAATGCTCCCAGGCTGTTACATCCCCTAAACGGAAGTTTTGGCTGACTTCGTTCAGAAACGCGCCGGTGTTGTCCTCAATCATTGGCTCAGCTCTTTCGTTAAATTTTCTCCACAAAGCAGTAAGGCTTTTTTTCCATTGCCTCCTTTGCTTTTTGCCACACCGCCTTTGCCGACATAAGGGTGCAGTCCGCCTGCAGAACCCTTCCCTTTGACATTTCGTACTGGTTCAGCAGCCCTTCAACCCGACCATATCGCTGGGCAATGCGGTGAAAGCCGTGGGTACGGTACGTTGCATTATATGATTTACCGTCGTAATTTGTCAGGGTGTATTCCAGGTAGTCCCCGTACAGGTAGTCGGGTTCTACCAATTCCTCCACGCCGTGCATGGATGTGTTGGGGGCGGAGGTACAGCCTAAAAACAGGATTTTGCCGTCATACTCCTTTAGCATATAAAAGGGGGAATTTTTACCTACGGGAGTGCGGTCTATGTAGTGGTTTTGAGTAAACTCAACCGCATTCTTTCCCAAAGCGGCGCAGGAGTGGGTGGGGTGCATGGAACGGATAATGCCGGGGTAACTTAAAAAGAAATTGGGCAGGTAGCCTATACAGGCAGGGGTGTTTTTAATATCGAAACGGGGGGCTTCTTGTGTGACAATGGAATAGGAAAGGGCAGGTAAAATAAGGGTGCCGTCATCGCCGACGGCGGAAAGCAGACCCTTTATAACCTCATCGGCGGTGACGCCTTTTCCCAAGGCCTTAAAGGAGGTATGCACCAGCAGGCAGTCGCCCTTTTTAACGCCTAAATCCTCAAGATTCGTCGCGATTTGTGTTATCATAAAAATATCCTTTCAGCATACCCCATAGATGCCGGTCTGGCCGGGGTAAACTTTATAATCTTTTATATTTAACGGAATGAAACTGCTGTCGACATGGTAAATATGCTCTTTTGACATATTGCAGACGCAGAAAATTCTGCCGCTGTCCTGGTATTCCCTTTCAAAGACAAAAAAGCCGTCGTTCCACTGGAGGATATTTGTGTCCCCTTCGATAAGGGAACGGGAGTTTGCCCTTATCCGGTTTATTTTTTTGAAATATTCAATTAGTTCCGTGTCCTCTTTTCCCCAGGGGAAGGGTTTTCGGTTAAAGGGGTCCCGCCAGCCTTCAAGCCCCCCTTCGTCGCCGTAATATACAGCGGGGATTCCCGGAAGGCAGGCCATTAGGGAGTATGCCGCCATAAGCAGACCCTTTCCCTTTTCCCGCTGACCGGGGGTAAGGCAGAGTTTCGCAAGCCGGGAGCCGGGTTTATCCTTGCCTTCCTCCCCTGCTAAGACATTCATTATCCTGACTGTATCGTGGCTTCCCAGCATATTCATCATGCAAAACAGCTTTTCGTCGGGGTAGTTTGTTATTTGATTTTCAAGGACTTCCTTTAAAAATACGGCGTTTCCCGTCTGGAAATAGCTTATAATTCCCTCCCGCAAAGGGTAGTTGGTGGCGGAATCGAGAGCTGACCCGTAAAAATAGGATTTTCTTTCTTCATAGGCTATCTTTTCGGTGACGTCCTCCCAGACTTCGCCTATGATTACGGCATCGGGATTAATTCTTTTGGCGGAGGCGGTTATTTCCTCAAGAAAGGAGTTGTCGTATTCGTCCACCACATCCAGCCGCCAGCCGTCGATACCCATATTCATATATTTGGGGATAACCCTGCCGCATATAAAGTCCCGGTAGGATTTGACCTTTTTTATTTTGGGGAGGTTGGTTATCCCCCACCAGCAGTCATAGCTGCCGTCGGGGCGGATTTCAAACCATTCCCGGCAGGGGGAGTCCGGGTTACGGTAGGCACCGCCATAACGGTTTTTGATGTCGAAATATACCGAATACATCCCCACATGGTTGAAAACCCCGTCGAGGATAACCTTTATCCCCCTGCCGTGGCATTCCGAAATCAGCTTCTCAAGGGCCGTATCCCCCCCGAACATTTCGTCCACCGAAAGGAAGTCCCCCACATCGTACTTGTGGTTGGAATAGGCGGTAAATACCGGGCTTAGGTAGAGCCACTCCGTACCGAGGGAGGATATATAATCCAGCCTGTCGATTATACCGTACAGATTCCCCCCGAAGAATTCGTTGTTTTCAACATGGTCGCCGGGGATTTCGGGGTACTGGGTTATTTCCCCCTGCCAGTCGGGGTTGTAATAGGCGTCCTCCCGCAAGGGGACATTCCCCCCTTTGGCAAAGCGGTCAACGAAGATATGGTAAATTACCCCCTTGGGAGGGGGGAGGGTTTTATAAATGTTTTCAACCGCAAGGATTTTACCCTCAGGTGTGGAAAAGCTTCCGTCCGGTGTCAGAGCTTCAACGGAAAAGAAATAAAGCCCACGGTTGTTTTCGGGAAAATCGAATAATATTTCCTTGCCTTCCCTTTTCCCCTGTGTCTGTAGAAGGACACCCGTATCGTTCCGGATTGTCAGATTAGCGGAAATAATACTTTCGCTTATTAATGATATTTTAAAATCGTCACCGAAATACCTGACCGCCTTTTTTGTGGCTTTGCCGTTTCTGTAAAAGGAAATTTCAAGTTTTTCCATTTAGTTTCTCAAGCTGCCAGATATTTTCGGCATATTCGGTAATGCTTCTGTCAGCGGCGAATATGCCGGCTTTTGATATGTTGATAAGAGCCGAACGGTTCCAGGCGTGTTTGTCAAAATATTTCGTCATGGCCGCTTTGTGGGCTTCGGTATAGAAGGCAAAGTCGGCAAAGCACATAAAGGGGTCGGAAACCCCGTAGGAATACAGAAGATAGTTGGCGATATCCGAAAATGACCGTCCGTTGTAGCCGGTCTGAAGGGAATCCACCGCCTTTTTAAGGTTTATATTATTATTGTAGTAGTAGGAGGAGGCGTAGCCCTTTTTCCAGAGCTCGTCCACCTCCTCGGCGGTGTGACCGAAGATAAAGATGTTGTCCCTTCCCACCGCTTTGGCGATTTCCACGTTCGCCCCGTCCAGGGTCCCTATGGTCAATGCACCGTTTATCATAAACTTCATATTGCCGGTGCCGGAGGCTTCCTTCCCCGCAAGGGAAATCTGTTCGCTTATTTCCGAGGCGGGAATCAGCTTTTCGGCAAGGGAAACGCAGTAGTTTTCAAGGAAAACCACCTTCAGTTTTCCATTTATTGCGGGGTTTTTATCGATATCCGCCGCAAGGTAGCATATAAACCTTATAATGTCCTTGGCAAAGTAATAACCCGGTGCCGCCTTGGCGCTGAAGATAAAGGTCTGGGGGGTTATATTAAGGTTAGGGTCTTCCTTTAGCCTTACATAAAGGGAGGCTATATACAGCGCGTTCATAAGCTGGCGTTTGTATTCATGCAGCCGCTTTGCCTGAACATCGAACACCGAATCCGGGTCAAGGAGGGTTCCCGTCTTTTTATAAATGTAGTTGGAAAACTCCTCTTTGTTTTGCCGCTTTATTTCCCAAAGTCTGTCAAGCACCGAGGGGTCGTCCTTATATGAAGCGAATTTTTCCAGCTCAAGGGGGTTTTTCCGGTAACCGTCCCCTATGCATTCCTCAATGAGGCTGGCAAGACGTGGGTTGGACTGGCACAGCCACCGGCGGTGGGCGATGCCGTTGGTGACGTTGGTTATTCTTTCGGGGTACATATCGTTAAAGTCCTGAAAGACCTTTTTCTTTAAAATATCCGAATGCAGCACCGAAACCCCGTTTACGGTGTGAGAACCTATAACCGACAGATTCGCCATCCTGACCAAGCCGTGGCTTAACACCGCCATACGGCTTACCTTGTCCCAGCTGCCGGGGAATTTTTCCCAGGCATCGGCGCAGAAACGCCGGTTAATTTCTTTAATTATTGTATATATACGGGGGAGCTTTATCCTGAAAAGGTTGTCGTTCCAGCATTCCAGCGCCTCCGGCAGTACCGTATGATTGGTGTAGGTTATGGTTTTTACGGTAATATTCCAGGCTTCCTCCCAGGTGTAGTTGTGGCTGTCCATCAAAAGCCGCATAAGTTCGGGTATGGCAAGGGCGGGATGGGTGTCGTTTATATGGATAGCCACCTTTTCATGGAGGTTGTCCAGGGTTTTATAGTTCTGAATATGGTTGGCGACGATATTCTGCAAAGACGCCGAAACCAGGAAATACTGCTGACTTAACCGCAATAACTTCCCTTCGTGATGGTTGTCGGCGGGGTACAGCACCCGGCTTAAAGTTTCGGCTATGGTGTTTTCCTCAACGGCTTTAAGGTACTGCCCCTGGGAAAAGGCCTCCATATTGAAATTCGTCACTCCCTTCGCCCGCCACAGACGCAGGGGGGATACGGCCTTGGAATCGTAGCCGGAAATATACAAATCATAGGGAACGGCTTCTATTTCGTCGTAATCGGAATGGACGATATCCAGATGATTGTTGTTCCATTCCTCCTCGACCTTTCCGCCGAGGCGGATATGCACCGCCTTGTCCAGCCGGGGGACAAGCCAGACTTCCCCGTTGGAGAGCCAGGTATCGGGTAATTCCAGCTGTTCCCCTTCCACGATTTTTTGCCTGAAAAGGCCGTATTCGTAGCAGATGGAATATCCTCTGGCGGGATAGTCCAAAGTGGCAAGGGAGTCCATATAGCAGGCGGCAAGACGGCCTAACCCTCCGTTACCCAAGCCGGGGTCGGCTTCAATTTCAAAAATATCCTCGATGGAAAAGCCCAGTTCGGAAATAACCTCTTTGTAAACCTCGGTAAGCCCTAAGTTAAACAGATTGTTTTTCAGGGAGGGGCCTACCAAAAACTCCATGCAGAGGTAGTAAAGCCGCTTCGCTTTGTTTTCTTTTATCAGTTTCTGATATTTTTTTTCCTTTTCCGACAAAATATCCCGCACCGAAAGGACGGCGGCCTTATACACCTGCTCGGCGGTGGCCTCCACGGGGGATACCGCAAAATAGCGGGAGATTTTATTTATTATTTCTTCGCGCACTTTAGTTTTTGTAAGTTCCATATTTCAGCTTTCCACATTATATAAAAATTTTATATATTCCTTTGCCGACTTCTTCCAGGAAAAATCGGTTTTCATTACTTTTTTCACAAGGTTTCCCCAGTTTTCCTTATCCCTGTAACCTTCGACGGCACGGTGGACCGCCTGTAAAAGCTCCCACGCCGAATAGGGGGCGAAGGTAAAGCCGTTGCCGCCTCCCCGCCAGCCTATGTCCTTTATGGAATCGTACAGCCCGCCGGTTTCCCTGACCACGGGAACACTGCCGTAGCGGGAGGCAATCATCTGGGAAAGGCCGCAGGGTTCGCTGCGGGAGGGCATAAGGAAAATATCGCTGCCGGCATAGATTTTTTTGGAAAGGGCTTTGTCGAACACCAGCGATACCGACACCTTGTCGGGATATTTTTCCGAAAGCCGGGTAAAGAAGGTTTCATAATAATAGTCCCCCTTGCCTAAAACAACAAGCTGGATATCCTCCTTTAACATATCGTCGGCGGCAAGGGTGACCAGGTCAAGCCCCTTGTGGTCGACAAGCCGGGAGATTATGGCGACAACCGGCACATTCGGCTTAACGGGAAGGCTTAAAAGATTCTGAAGCTTTGCTTTGTTTTCCGCCTTGCCCTCAATGTTCCGGCAGGAATAATTGAAAAATATATCCTTGTCTGTGCCGGGATTGTAGTATTCCCGGTCAATGCCGTTTAGGATACCCACTATTTTGAGTTTGTTCTGTTCAAGAACGTAATGAAGGCCGTGGGAATATTTGGGAGAAAGGATTTCCCTTGCGTATGTGGGGGAAACGGTGGAAATTCTGTCGGCAAGGGTGATTGCCCCCTTCATTAAATTAAGGTCGCCGTTGTATTCCAGCACATCCGCCTGATTTTCGGGAAGGTCGAACACATCTCCCAATATACCGGGGTTGTAGATTCCCTGATAGGCGATATTATGGATCGTAAACAGGGTTTTGATATTGCAGTAGCCTTCAAGCTTTCTGTATTTTAAGCTAAGATACACCACCGCAAGGGAGGTCTGCCAGTCGTGGCAGTGAAGAATATCCGGGAAAAAGTCTATATAGGGCATTATTTCAAGGATTGCCTTTGAAAAGAAGGCGTATCTTTCCCCGTCGTCGTAGTGGCCGTACAGCATCTGGCGGTTGAAGTAATATTCGTTGTCCAAAAAGTAGTAGGTTACTCCCCGCTTTTTAAGGGAATAAATACCGCAGTACTGGTTCCGCCACGCCAGAGGGACGTTTATTTCCCCGATTTTGGTCATCTTCCGGCGGTAGGACGCATCCATGGTGCCGTATAAAGGGAGCACCACCCTTATATCCGCTTCCCTCTTGTATTCCCTGTACAACGCTTCGGGAAGGGAACCTATGACATCACCCAATCCTCCGGAGGAGGCAAAGGGGTGACATTCCGAGGCGGCAAAAATTATTTTTTTCATTTTCTACCCCACCTTTATTTGAATTACTAAATCTGAATCAGCTTGCTGATATAAAACGGAAGGGTTTCGTGGCCGGAAAGGTTTCTACCGTCCCGAATAACCACGTTTTTATCGGCTATGACGGCATATAGGGATACATTATCCCCGACAATGGTGTCCTGCATAAGGATGGAATTCCTGACGACGGAGTTTTTCCCCACGGTGACCCCTCTGAAAAGCACCGAATTTTCCACCTTCCCGTTGATAACACAGCCGTCGGCTACAAGGGAATTCTTAACGTCCGCCCCTTCCGCATAGACGGTGGGGGGGGAATTCCTGACCTTGGTGAGAATAGGTCTTCCGGGCACGTTGAACAGGTTGTTCCTGACTTCTTCGTTAAGGAGGTCCATATTGCACATATAGTATGTCTGTATGGAATCGATGGTGGCGAAATAGCCTTCGTGGCGGAAGGTGTTGATAACACGGGCGTTAAGGTTTTTCCGTACAATGTCCTGGATAAAGGAGTTGTAGTTATAGGCTATCGCCTCGGTTACAAGGCTTTCTAAAAACCTCCGCCCCATCACCCAGATGTTGGTGGATATATCGGCATAGCCGCTTTCCCTGCCGGTATATGAGGAAATATCGGTTAATTTACCTTCGCTGTCGCATTTCACCGTATGCACATGGTTGGCGTTGTCCCTTGTAAGGTACATCCGTTTAATCATAAGAGTGGCGTCCGCGGCGGTTGAAATATGGTATTCGATAAGTTCGCTTAAGTCGATGTTGCTTATAACGTCGCAGTCGCACAGCACAACGTAATCCTCGGTACAGCCGCTTATAAAGGAAATTATGTTTTTAAGCGCCTCCAGACGGGTGGAGTAAAGGAAATTCTGGGGGTTGGCAAAGGCGGTAATATAAGGAGGGAGTATCTGAATTCCCCCCGCCCGGCGGGCAAGGTCCCAGTCCTTGCCGGAACCTAAATGGTCCATAAGGGACTGATAATTGTAATGGGTTATAACGCCGATGTGGTTTATCCCCGAATGCACCATGTTGGACAGGGTAAAGTCGATAAGCCTGTACCGGCAGCCGAAGGGAACGGATGCCATGGTCCTCCGCTGGGTCAGATCGGGTATGTTTTTATCATGGATATTCGAAAAAATGATTCCTACAACAGACATATTACGCCCTCCCCGCCTTAAGGTTCACATTGATATATTCCCTGTCCACGTTTACGTTGTCGGGGATTGCCGAATTGGGGGGTATTACAAGGCTGCCGCCAATAAGCGTAATTCCGCCGGAATTTTCCCTTGGCTTTCCTACAGCGGAATTCCCGCCGATGATTGTATCGGAATCGATTACCGAATAATACACCTTTGAGTTTCTGCCTACGGTGACGTCATTCATAACCACCGAATCGTAAACTGCCGCTCCGCTTTCCACCCTGACGCCGCTTGACAGTACCGAATTTTCCACCCTGCCGTAAATCTCGCAGCCTTCGGTGATTATGGAGTTTATCACAATGGCATTCGGACCCATATAGTGGGGGGGTGCCGCATAGTTGCGGGAATTAATCCGCCAGGAACGGTCGTTTATATCGAATTTGGGTTTGTCGCCGAGAAGGTCCATGTTGGAATCCCATAAAGACTGTATCGTCCCCACGTCCTTCCAGTAGCCCGTAAAGGGATAGGCGTACAGCCTTTCGCCCCCTTCAAGCATGGCTGGGATTATATTCTTGCCGAAATCGTTTTCGCTTTGAGGGTCTTTTTCGTCTGCCTCAAGATACTTTATAAGCTTTTCGGCGGTAAAAGCATACACCCCCATGCTTGCCTTGGTGGAGGAGGGGTTCATGGGCTTTTCCTCGAATTTATAAATTTTCCCCTCGCCGTCGGCAGACATAATACCGAAACGGGAGGCTTCCTCCAACGGCACGTCAATCACCGCGATGGTGCAGTCGGCGCCGGCTTTCTTGTGGAAGTCAAGCATGGCATGGTAGTCCATCTTGTAGATATGGTCGCCGGACAAAACAAGGATATAGTCGGGGGAATAGCGGTTTATAAAGTGGAGGTTCTGATAAATGGCGTTTGCCGTCCCCTTGTACCAGTCGGCGTGTTTTGATGCCTGATAGGGGGGCAAAACGGTAATACCCCCGAAAAACCGGTCGAGGTCCCAGGGTTTGCCGTTGCCGATGTATTCGTTAAGCATTAAGGGCTGGTACTGGGTAAGCACCCCCACCGTGTCGATGCCCGAATTTATGCAGTTGGACAGGGGGAAATCGATTATCTTATACTTCCCGCCGAAAGTCACCGCCGGTTTTGCGGTTTTTTCGGTTAAAAGTCTGAGCCGGCTTCCCTGACCTCCCGCCAGCAGCATTGCTATGCATTCTTTTTTCTTTACCATAGCCTTTACCCTCCTTGTTTTAAGTCGATTCTGAAATGTATTCAGGGGACAAAAGCGCTACTTAACATTTATATGTTTTGTGTTCTTGAAAAAGCAGACCGAAAGAGGTGGAAGTTCTATATTAATGTTAAACTTTCCCCCGCTCCGTTTAGCCCGTAGGGCTTTTTTATTTAAGCCGTATCTGCTGGAAAAAACCTCTTTATACCAGCCGGATTCCGACACCGGCACGGGGTATATCCCCCGGTGGACGGGGGAAAAGTTAAAGATACAGACAAGCCTTGAATTGTCGGAATTTATCCTTTCAAACAGAAAGACATTGTTGTCTTTCCGGTCGGCGTCAAGCCATCCGAAACCGGAATATTCCCCGTCAAGTTCCCACAGTTCGGAATTTTCAAGGTAAAAACGGTTCAACGCCTTTACATATTCCCGCATATCCGAATGGGCGTAATAATCCAGCATGAACCATTCGAGGGAGGAGGCATAGTCCCATTCCCTAAACTGGGCGAATTCGCACCCCATGAACAACAGCTTTTTCCCCGGATGGGAATACATCCAGCCCAAGTAGGCTTTCATGCAGTCGAATTTCTCCTCATAGCTTCCGAACATTTTATCGATTAAAGACTTTTTGCCGTGCACCACCTCGTCATGGGAAATGGGAAGAATGTAGTTTTCGGAAAAGGCGTAGGTGGAGGCAAAGGTCATCATGTTATGGGCTCCCGAACGGAAATAGGAATCGGTCTGGATATATTTAAGGGTGTCGTTCATCCATCCCATGTTCCATTTAAGGCTGAAGCCGAGACCGTTTGATTTTGTCACATCGGGGAAGGATGTGGATTCCTCGGCAATCATATACACGTCCGGGAATTTCTGCCTTATATAGCCGTTTAAGTCCCTGAAAAAAGCCACCGACTGATGGTTTATGTTGCTCCCGTCGGGATTGGGGTTCCATTCCCCCGGGTTTCTGCCGTAGTCCAGGTAGAGCATTGACGCCACAGCGTCCACCCGCAGGCCGTCGATATGGTATTTTTCCAGCCAGAAGGCGGCGTTTGAAATGAGAAATGACCTGACTTCGTTCCTCCCCACGTCAAAAGCCCTTGTCCCCCAGTCCTTATGCTCCATACGGTCGGTGCCCTGATATTCGTAAAGGGGGGTGCCGTCAAATTCAAACAGACCGTGTTCGTCCTTGGGGAAATGGGAGGGCACCCAGTCGAGAATAACCCCTATCCCCTTCTGGTGGAATATATCCACAAAGTTCATAAAATCCTCTGGGTTCCCGAAACGGGAGGTGGGGGCATAATAGCCGCACACCTGATAGCCCCAGGAACCGTCAAAGGGATGTTCGGTTATGGGCATTATTTCAATATGGGTGTATCCCATGGTTTTAACATATTCCGACAGCTCGTATGCCAGCTCCTCATAAGCATAGAAGCTTCCGTCACTGTGCCGCTTCCAGGAACCCAAATGAACTTCGTATATGTTCATGGGCCGGGGGGGGATTTTATCGGCTTTCAGATAATCCGCTAAGGCTTTACGCCTTTCCATATATTCCCCGTCGCGCCATTCGTAGCCGGATATATCGTAAAACAGGGACGCGGTGTGGCTGTTTGTTTCGGAATAAAAGGCATATGGGTCTGCCTTGAACAGGAGCCTGCCGTCCCTTTCGATAATGTATTTATACCTTGAACCCACGTCAAAGGAGTTATTAAGGTCATCGTCCGAAAAATATCCCCCCCAGATTCCCCCGCCGGTTATCCTTTCAAGAGGATGGGTTTCCGACCAGCCGTTAAAGTCCCCGGCAAGATATACCTTGTCCGCGTTGGGAGCCCAGACCCGGAAGACAAACCCTTTCCCCTCCCTGCGGGAACCCAGGTAGTCGTATGAATTGTAGTTTGTTCCCTGATGGAACAGATACTCCGCCGTTTTATTACAAAACTGCTTAATGATAATTTCCTTTGCGGACATAATACTGCTCCTTTCTATTATATTTTAGGTAAGGGAGGGATAAATTTCAAGGATATTTTACTATAAAACACAAAGCGGAGGGGATTTTTAATTCCCTCCGCTCAATTTAATATAAATTTAATATTTTAAATGATTTTTATTAATATATCCATATTTATCAGGAATAAACCTTTGCAAAAATCTGCCAGCCTTCGGTATCGGAATGGGCTGCCAAAAGTCCTCCCGAACAGCGGATAATGCGGTCGAACACGGGTTTTATGACATAGTTGCCCTTTGTGTCGATAACCCCGTACTTCCCCCCTTTTCCGACAACCGCAAGGCCTTCCAAAAAGGGTTCGGCGGTGGTAAACACCGGGTTTGTCACCCAGGTTAGGCGGTTGGTCATATAGCCGTAATTGATGCCGTTGGAAACAAGGAGAATCGAGTCGGAATAGCTGACAAGGGCAAAGTCGTCAAGGAGACTTAATAACTCTCCCTTTTTGTTGATAAGCCCTTCCTTATAGGAGCCGTTGGGGTTCTTTATCCTGACCCGGGTAAAGCCGTCGTCGAAATAGAAATAGCCTATGGAGTTTAGCTTTCGGTTTACCGGGGGATAATAGCCGGTGGCGATAATATTGCCGCCGTGGGTAAGGAAGCGGTTGGAATAAATTTCAAGGGTGTCCACCCCGTTTATTTTTTTGATTCCCACACCCCGGTCGCCGTCGAAGGCAAAGGTTTCGACACAGTAGTAGGCATACGACTTGTCACCGTCGGCTTCGTAATAGCCGTATCTCTGCCCTTCCTGACGGTCCTTGTTGTAGGTGCGCTTTACCACGCTGTCCTGCACCCCCAAATAAACGGGAACGTCAAAGTCAAAGGCACGCCGGTCGGTGTAGTAGGCAAAGTTCGAAGGCTGTATTACCAGCGATGAATCAAGATAATAATAATTGGTACCCCGCTTAAAGAGAGGGTTGCCGTACAGATCCCGTTCGCCGGCGAAGGTGTACCCCGAAAGGAGCTCGGTGACGTCTGTCAGGTTTGAGGTAAAAATACGGTCGCCTACGAAAACGTAACCCATTCTGATTTCAATGCGTTTATTGGTAAGCTCCCCCAAAGGAGAAAGATCGCCGTATAAAATCAGTTTTTGGGAAGCCGGGTCATATTTATCCTGGGAAACGGGAAGATTAAGGTTTGCCGGGGAAACCTTTTCGAAAGTTTCAAGGTAGGCGGATATGTCAAATGAATCCTCAACCGAATTTTCCGGCGGTTGCGACACTTCGTCGGAAGCGTCGCTTTGGTGCTGCTCGTCGGAGGAATCCTCTTTTGAGGTATGGTCAACGTAGGAGTAAACCTGTTCGTCTTCCGGCAGGAAAGGCAGCGATCGGGTGGTGGCAAGATATATAAAGCCTATGGTCACCCCCACAAGCAAGGTTGCCGAAACAAGGCGGGAGGAGATTTTAAAAAGAAGACGTAACATAAAACCACCTTTCGCTTTTTGGTTGTTTTAATCATAACATGCTTTTATTTTTATATCAATAGTATAAATGTTAACAAAAACAGTAAAATAATTGAGAAAGGGTATTTACAAAATGCAATTTCCGTGCTAAAATATAATGCGTTTCAGAAAAACGGGTAATACCCGGTCGTCCGGTCCTCCGCCGGCGGCTTAGTATTTACCGAAAACTTATCAGAAAAGGAGGATAAAAAAATGCTGACACCCGAAGTAAAACAGCAGCTTATTAAGGATTACGCCGTCCATGAAAACGACACGGGTTCGCCGGAGGTTCAGATAGCCATTCTTACTTACCGGATAAATGACCTTACCGAACACCTTAAGCGTAATCCCAAGGACAACCATTCGCGCAGAGGTTTGCTTCAGATGGTTAGTAAGAGAAGAAAATTCTTGAACTACCTCATCGACATCGACATTAACCGCTACCGCGCGATAATCGAACGCCTTGGCATCAGAAAATAGGCATTTGAGGGGGCTGCTTACGGGCAGCCCCAAAAGTTATTAGCAAAAATTTCGGAGAAGGATTGCGGTTTAGCAGTTAAATATGGCGCAAAACAATTTACGCTTTGAACCGTATTTAAGTGTTAAACCGGCGCCTTTCTCCGATAAAAAAGAAGAAAGGAATTAAAACGATGTTCGAAAATCACAGAACATTCAAGTACACCCTTGCCGGACGCCCCTTAACCATCGAAACCGGCAAAATCAGCCAGCTTTCCAACGGTTCCTGCATGGTTCACTACGGCGATACCGTTATTCTGGCTAACGCCTCCGCCTCCGCGGCCCCCAGAGAAGGGATTGACTTTTTACCGTTGTCGGTGGACTTTGAGGAAAGGCTTTATTCGGTGGGGAAAATCCCCGGCTCCTTCCTTAAGCGGGAAGGACGTCCCAGCGAAAAAGCCGTTCTTGCCAGCCGGGTTATCGACCGGCCTATACGCCCCCTGTTCCCCAAGGACTTAAGAAACGACGTGGTGCTTTCCCTGATGGTTATGTCGGTGGACCCCGACAATTCCCCCGAAATCGCCGCCATGATAGGCGCGTCGATCGCTTTGTCCATTTCGGACATTCCCTGGGGCGGTCCCATTGGCGGAGTCTTCGTGGGTCTGGTTGACGGTAAACTGGTTATAAACCCCACCGCCGCCGAAAGGGAAAAATCCACCCTTGAGCTTACCGTGGCCGGCACCAAGGAAAAGGTTATCATGATTGAAGCCGGCGCCAAGGAAGTTGACGAGGAAACCATGTTTAACGCCATTATGATGGCACATGAGGAAATCAAGCCCCTTGTCGACTTTATCCAGTCTATTAAAGACCAGATCGGCAAGCCCAAATTCCAGTACTCCTCCTTTGAAATCAACGAAGAAATGTTCAATAAGGTGGCGGCTTTAGCGGAAGAAGACGTTAAGCTCGCCCTTGATACCGACGACAAACGGATAAGGGAAGAACGGCTTAAACCCGTTTACGAAAAGGTGTATGAAGCCCTTGCGGAGGAATACCCCGATTCCACGTTACTGATTAACGAGTGCATGTATAAGCTCCAGAAGAAAATTGTCCGCCACTGGCTCAAGAACGAACGCCGCAGGGTTGACGGAAGGCGGATGGACGAAATCCGTCCCCTTGCCTGCGAGGTGGGATTACTCCCCCGCACCCACGGTTCCGCCCTTTTCACCAGAGGACAGACCCAGGTGCTCACCGTTGCCACCCTTGCCCCCCTTCGCGAAGCTCAGCTCCTTGACGGCATAGACATGGAGGAATCCAAGCGTTATATGCACCACTACAATATGCCCTCCTATTCGGTGGGCGAAGCCAGGCCCTCCCGTTCCCCCGGAAGACGGGAAATAGGTCACGGGGCTTTGGCTGAAAGGGCTCTTGAGCCGGTTATCCCCCCTCAGGAGGAATTCCCTTATGCCATCCGCCTGGTGTCCGAGGTGGTTTCCTCCAACGGTTCCACTTCCCAGGCTTCGGTGTGCGCTTCCTCCCTTGCCCTTATGGACGCCGGTGTTCCCATTACGTCGGCGGTGGCGGGGATTTCCTGCGGTCTTATCACCGACGACGACGGCGGCTGGGCAACCATGATAGACATTCAGGGGCTTGAGGACTTTTTCGGCGACATGGACTTTAAGGTTGCCGGAACCAAGAAGGGGATTACCGCCATCCAGATGGACCTTAAGATTGACGGTCTTACCCCGGACATTATTAAAAATGCCCTTGAGGTTACCAGAACCGGCCGGTTCTTTATCCTTGACAAGATAATGAACCCCTGCATTTCCCAGCCCAGACCCGACGTTTCGGAATACGCACCCAAGATGATTTCCACCAAGATCGACCCCGAAAAGATAAGAGAGGTTATCGGCAGCGGCGGGAAGGTTATTCAGAAGATCTGCGCCGACACCGGCGCCCAGATTGACATCGAGGACGACGGCAGCATATTCATTTCCGCCATCGACAAAAAGAATGCCTACCAGGCCCTTGACATCATCAACGCCATTGTTATGGACCCAGAACCGGGCGCCATCTATACCGGCAAGGTGACGGGCATCATCCCCATAGGCTGCTTTGTGGAATACGCCCCCGGTAAGGAGGGTATGGTGCATATCTCCAAGCTGGACAAAAAGCGTGTGGAAAAGGTGGAGGACGTGGTGTCCATCGGCGATACCATTAAGGTTATGGTTTTGGGTATCGACAACAAGGGCAGGATAAACCTTTCAAGAAAAGACGCTTTGGACGTTTACGAATAATAGGTAAGCAATACAGTAAAACGCCGCGGTTTCGCGGCGTTTTTTTATTCGGCTTGCGCCGGCACTACCCCTCATCCGTCAGCCTGCGGCTGACACCTTCCCCGATAGTCGGAAGGCTTTTTTTATATCCCACCTCCCTGCCTCTGCATAAAACAATACCTAACCCTTACTGAGCTATACATTTGTATATTATTTAATTTTAAATAAAAAATTGCATATCACCGACGGAATATGACAAATATTTATTTTTGAAAAAAATATAATTATTTAAAAGGAGTGAGAAAAGAATGAATTATAGAATCGACACCCAAAACGGGATAATGGACATTATTTTACTCGGCGAAATGGACCACCATTCGGCAAAGACCGCCAGGGAGGAAATCGACGCCGCCATAACCTTTGAATCCCCCATGATTCTAAGGCTTGACCTTTCAAGCATCCGCTTCTGCGATTCGGCGGGTCTGGGGTTTATTATGGGGAGATACCGGAAAATGCAGACTATCGGCGGAAGCCTTACTTTGGTAAACCCCTCCGATTCGGTAGTTAGAATATTAAAACTTGCCGGCTTTGACAAGCTGATACGCACGGAAACCACAAAGTAACTTACCCAAAGATTAAAGAAAGGTATGATTTGAAAATGAGGAAAAAAGCAATAAACTCCTTTAAGTGCATATTCCCCGCCCTTTCGGCGAACGAAAGCTTTTCCCGCTACATAACCTCCGCCTTTGCCACCATAATCGATTTACGAATAAACGAAATCGCCGATCTGAAAACGGCGGTAAGCGAGGCGGTAACCAACGTCATCGTCCACGGCTACGGCAGGCCGGAATATAAAAGCAGGAAAAACCTTGTGTTCTTGTCGGGGGATTATTATTCCAGCGGCAAGCTGGTAATCACCGTAAAGGACAAGGGCTGCGGTATCGAAAACGTGGCGAAGGCCATGGAACCCCTCTACACCACCTCCCCGGAGGAGGAACATTCGGGAATGGGCTTTACCATTATGCAGTTTCTCGTTGACGACGTAAGGGTGATTTCCAAACCGGGGAAGGGTACCACCGTTCGTCTTGTCAAAAAAATAAAGCCGGCAGATGTTTGAGGAAATAAACACCCCCGGGCTATTTGAGGCGGCAAAAAGGGGTGACAGAGAAGCCTTTGACAGGCTGGTGCTGGCGAATATGGGGCTGGTGAAGGCCATAGCCAAGCATTTCACCGAACGGGGCACCGACTTTGAGGACCTGGTTCAGATAGGCTCGATAGGCTTGATGAAGGCGGTAAAAAACTATGACATTTTCTCCGGCAACCGCTTTTCCACCTATGCGGTGCCGCTGATTGCCGGTGAAATCAAAAAGCACCTCAGGGATGACGGCATAATCAAAATTTCAAGGGACTTAAAGCGGGATTCGGCGCTGGTTTCGAAAAAGCGGCAGGAATATATTCAAAAATACGGTGACGAACCCACTGTTTCCGCCTTAGCCAACCTTTGCGGCCTTTCGGAAATCCGGGTTGCCAACGCCTGCGAAACCACTCTGCCCATGCTGTCCTTTTCCGAACCCGAGGGGGACACCACCCTTGAAAACCTGATAGGCAGCGACAATATTTCCTCCGCCGTCGAAAAAATCTCCCTCCGTCAGGCAATGCTCTGCCTGAAACACGAAGAAAGGGAGATTATATTCAACCGCTATTTTTTAAACAAATCCCAGAAGGAAACGGGTAAATTACTGGGTATGACTCAAGTGATGGTGTCGAGAAAGGAAAAGAAAATTATCGAAAAGCTCCGGAAGGAAATGCTGTAAAGCTAACGGGAAAAACCGACTTCCCCCCGGTTAAGTTTAAGTCTGTCGATTAAGTCTTCGGTCCTGTTGTGGTGGGTAAGGGGACCCCAGCCTTCATAAAGCATATGGCCGTCGGCGGTGGCGCAGAATTTTACTCCCAGCTCGTTTGCGCGGACAAGCACCCTTTCGAAAACCACCCTGTCACCGTAAAGTTCCCACAGCACCCCGTATTCGGCTGCGGTTTTCATTAAGGGCTCAAGGAGTTCGATACATTTGCTTTCCCCTAAGGAATCAACATCGCAAAGATAGGTACGCAAAGGGGTCAGACCGTCGTACATATGGGAAAGGGTTTTGACTTTGGAAAACCGTTGAATGGCGTTTATGTAGCCGTTTGCAAGACCGGTTATCATTTTTTCCGCCCCGGCGGAATTTACCTTCTCACGCCATTCCTCCCTTTGGCGGTAGCCTACTTCGTTTTTGAATTCCGGGCAGAAGTCAAGGTTGGGATAAAGCAGAAAGTCCATTTTTAGGCAGTCAAGGTCAATCATGTAATGCACCGAAAGGGCGCACATATCGATTTTATTCTGCTCGCTTAAGGGGATGTTTATATCCCCCTTTTCGTTTACCAGTTCGGTTTCCACGCCGGAGTGGATTTTAATCCTTTCGGGGATATATGAAGCATATTCCTCAAGGTACTTCCGCCAGCCGTTTTCCTTTATCCTGTGCCAGCACACCCAGTCCTCCTTGCCGTTGGGGAGGGAGTGGGAGTAGTGCTTCAGTACGGAAATTTCGTCGATTCCCAGTTCAAGACATCTTTTTTCGATATTGGGAAAGGTCATATCCTTAGCGGCGCAGGCGTCAAGATAGTAATGCACATGGTAGTCTTTCATTTAATATTCCTTTCTCCCCCTGGGGACTACGGTAAAGCCCGAAACATTTCCCCGTTCGATAGCCCCGAAAATACGCTTTTTGGTGCCGTGGTTTTCCCTGTCGAGGGTTAAAAGCAAGTCCTTCATTTTCTGGCGCTGGGTTTTGCCGTCCATGGGACATACCTTCGGCAGAATTTCGATGTTTTCGGTCTTAATAAACCGCTTTATCTCCTTTTCGGGGGTGTAGATAAAGGGACGGATTACGGTAACTCCCTTCCTGTCCAGGTAGGTTACCGGCGAAAAGCAGGCAATCCTCCCTTCGTTAAGGAGATTCAGGAAAAAGGTTTCTATCACGTCGTCATAATGGTGGCCGTAGGCCACTTTTTTAATTCCGTGTTCAAGGGCGGTATTGTTAAGGGCTCCCCGACGCAAATTAGCGCAGAGGGAACAGGGGTTGGGCTCATTGCGTAGCTCAAAGACGATTTTATATATAGGGGTGGTTTCGACGATAAGTTCAACGTCGATTTCCTCGCAGATTCGCTTTATGGGGTCGATATTCGTATCGGGAAAGCCGTTGTCGAGGGTGATTGCCGCCACATCGAACTTTTTGGGGTAAAAGCGGGACAGGGTCTTAAGGGTACATAACAGAGCGGTGGAGTCCTTCCCCCCGCTTACCCCCACGGCGATTTTGTCACCGTCTTCAATCATATTGTACCCGTCCACCGCCCTGCGCACCTGGGATAATAATTTCTGTATGGATTTGAATTCTCTCATAGGCATTCCCTTTAATGAAATTTATGCTTATTTATAGCACAAGGATTTTGTCTTTTCAATAGTTTTTTGTTAAAGCGTGAATTCAAAAGCTAAGAAACGCGAGATTTTAAAAGGAAAACAAAGAAAACCCATACGAAAATAAAATTTTTTTAATTTTACTATTGACAAACGGAAAATATCTGTTATAATTCCATGGTGCGAATAAAATAAAAAACGGAGGAAAACTTTGATGTCAACATTCATGGCAAAAAAAGAGGAAATATCCCGCAAGTGGTATGTTATAGATGCCGAAGGCAAGACATTGGGTAAAGTGGCCACCACCGCCGCCACCGTATTAAACGGCAAGCACCGTCCCGAATACACCCCCCACATCGACTGCGGAGATTGCGTTATCGTAGTAAACGCCGGAAAAATCGTTTTAACCGGCAAAAAGTTAGACCAAAAAGTTTATTACCATCATTCCGGCTATATCGGCGGACTTAAGGCGGTAAAATACCGCACCCTTATGGAAACCAAACCCGAAAAGGTTGTTGAGCTTGCGGTTAAGGGGATGCTCCCCAAAAACAAAATAGGCGATGCCTCCTTCGGCCGTCTTAAGGTTTACGCAGGTCCCGAACACAAGCAAGAGGCCCAAAAGCCCGAAATGCTTGAAGTAAAGTAAGGAGGAAGAAAATATGACATATATATCTTCAAAACCCTATTTCTATGGCACCGGCAGGAGAAAATCCTCCACCGCAAGGGTAAGGCTTATCCCCGGTTCGGGTTCCGTAACCGTCAACAAAAGGGATATTGACGATTATTTCGGTCTTGACACCTTAAGGCTTATCATCAACCAGCCCTTTGCCGTAACCGGCACCGAAGGCAGGTTTGACGTTATCGCAACCGTACAGGGCGGCGGCTTTTCCGGACAGGCGGGGGCTATCCGCCACGGGATCGCAAGAGCACTGTTACAGGCAAACGAGGAATACAAGCAGGCTCTTAAAAAGGCGGGACTTTTAACCCGTGACCCGAGAATGAAGGAAAGAAAGAAATACGGTCTCAAAGCCGCAAGACGCGCTTCCCAGTTCTCAAAGCGTTAAGCACCATACAAATTTCCCCGGAGTTTTTCTCCGGGGTTTTTTTATTCCGCAGCTATCGCTTGAGGATTTTATCCGCAGCGTTCGTTGCTTATTTCATTACTCTTCTCTTCCGCTTGCGTTAGCGCTGCCCCTCATCCGTCAGCCTTCGGCTGCCACCTTCCCCGGATGTCGGAAGGCTTTTTTACTTTATATTGAAAGCTTAATCACCTAATACTTCTTAATTTTTCGACAATTTCCTTTATAGTTTCAACCGCATAATCGGCTTCGGCGGGGGTATTATATTCGCATAATGACAGTCTTAATGAACCCAATGCCAGATTTTCGTCAAGTCCCAGCGCAAGTAAAACATAGCTGGGTTTTAATGTCCCGGAATGGCAGGCGGAGCCGGTGGAGGCGGCAATCCCCTTTAAATCAAGCTGATGGGCAAGCGCTTCTCCGTCTATTCCCTCGAAACACACCGAAACAATATTCGAAAGGCGGTTATTATCCCCGTTTATATGAACGCCTTTGATTCCGCTTATTCCCTCAATCAGAATGTTACGCAATTTTTCGGTTTTTTGATTGTTTTCCTTTATATTTTCAACCGACTTCTTCAAAGCAAGAGCCATGCCATAGGCGGAAATAAAGTTTTCGGTGCCGGCGCGTCTTCCCTTTTCCTGATTTCCGCCGCTTATTATCGGGGGAAGTTTAATTCNNNGAAAGCATATCCACGCCCGATTTTTTTACGTCAACGGGAATTTTCCCAACTGCCGAAACTCCGTCGGTATGAAACAGCACCCCTTTGGCTTTGCAAACTTCTGCGATTTCCAAAACCGGCTGTATAGTACCTATTTCATTATTGGCGGTCATAACCGAAACGAGAGCGGTTTTGGGGGTAACGGCTTTTTCGATATCGGCAGGGGAAACAATACCCTCCCTGCTTACCTTAACAAGGGTTGCGTTTATATTGTTGTTTTCAAGGGTTTTAAGGACAGAGGGGTGTTCGATGCAGGTGGTGACGATATGGTTCTTGCCTGTGCCCGCAAGCATTTTCAGCGTGCCGAGTATCGCCTGGTTGTTAGCTTCGCTGCCGCCGGAGGTAAAGCATATTTCACCTTCCGAACAACCGAGGCAGGAGGCGATAATCTGCCTTGCGTTATTTTGTATCTTCCTTGCCGAGCTGCCCTCACTGTGAAGGGAGGAGGGATTGCCGTAAACTGTTTTTGAAAGGGAGGCCATTTCGTCGATGACATCGGAATAGGGCAGGGTTGTGGCGGCGTTGTCGAAATATATTCTTTGCATTTTTACTGTCCTTTAGTATATTATCGAAATATTATATCATCCGTCGGAATTCATGTCAATATTGCGTATAAAACGCTTGAAAATACATATATTCATAAATATTCCATAAATATTTTTCGTTTTTAACAACACAATATTGACGGGAGTATAATCTCCCTAACTATTTGCTAAAGGAGAACAAATATGGCTAACAGAAACCTTGTTCCTGAAGCTAAAGATGCTTTAAACAAATTCAAAATGGAAGCCGCTTCCGAAGTCGGCGTTAACCTGAAACAGGGCTATAACGGTGACCTCACCTCGAAGCAGGCCGGTTCCATCGGCGGTCAGATGGTTAAACGGATGATCGAAAACGCCGAAAACTCGATGAAAACCGGAGGCCGATAAGGCATATTAAGTCATATCGCAGTCATTCTTCCTTTTGAGTTCCCGTAAGCATAAAAACACGGCGTTGTAGCCGTTTGGGTTGTTACGGTATGTCTTTACGGGTAAAAAGCTTATAAAAACCCTAAAGCCTTTAGAGCTTTAAGGGTAAAGCACCCTCCCGAGCGGAGGGTGCTTTTAAATACCTTTGGATATCCGGTTAATTTCGTTGATTAAAATGTCGGCTTCCTTTATAGTGTTCCGCCTGCCGACACTTATCCTTATCCCGCCTTTGTCGGTGCCCAAGGTCCTGTGGGCAAGGGGAGCGCAGTGAAAGCCGCTTCTAACGCAGATACCCCTTGAGGCAAGATAGGTCATAACCTCATCGCAGTTTTTATTCATAATATTAAATAATAGCACCGGTACATACTTGTCATAGCCGTACTCGGGACCGCCGTGGACGGTTATATTTTTCATTGACTTCAACGATTCATATAATTTTATAAAAATCCGGTCGTCCTCATAACCTTCTTCGATTGTTTCCCTCACCGCCTCGGCGAGTCCCGCAAAGGCGGGGGCGTTCATTGTTCCCGCTTCAAAGCGTTCGGGGTATTCTTCGGGCATTTCCCTGTCCAGGGAACGGATACCCGTCCCCCCTTCTATGACGGTATAGCCGAACATATCGAAATCCGGATTAATAAGCATAACCCCGGTGCCCAAAGGACCGTACAACCCCTTGTGGCCGGCGATACACACTATGTCCGCCCCTAAATCTTTCAGCGAAATATCGATATGTCCGGCGGACTGAGAGGCGTCAATAATGGTGGTAACCCCCTTTTCCCTTGCCTTGGCAACCATTTCCTTTGCCGGCAGTATCCTGCCGTTTACGTTGGAGGCGTGAATAAACACCGTCGTGTACGCCCCCTCAAGGCCTGATTCAAAGCTTCTGATTATCCTGTCATCGCTGCCGGAGGCGTCGAAATTGTCAAGTTCGATTTTGTTTTGGGCATACATCGAGTGCAAAGGCCTGAATACCGCATTATGCTCCATGTTCGAGGTGAGGGCTTTTTTAACCGTAAAGCCTTTTATCGCCATATTCAAAGCTATGGTGGCGGAGGGGGTAAGGATTACCCTTTCGGGGGTGGTATCAAAATATTTTGCCAAAATTTCACGGCATTCGTATATTTTTTCGGTGGCGTACATGGCCGCCATATGTCCGCTTCGTCCCGGATTGCCGCACATCGCCGCCGCCTTTGCCATTGCGGAAATAACCCGCTTGCTTTTGGGAAATCCCGTGGCGGAATTGTCGAAATAAATCATAACCCCTTTCCCTCCGTTACGCTTAATATTTTTATGCCGTTCTGTTCTATGATTGCCCTTGCCCGTTCGCAGTTTGTTCTGTTCCCCGAAGTCACCGCAAGGCCGTAGCCGCAGCCCCGTACCTTCGTTACTTCTCCGGTTTTAACGGGGGAGGTGTATATGCCGGCGTTGGCAAGCAGCCTTTCGGCCTTCATAACATAGGTTACCGAGGACAGCACAAATATACAGTTTGTGTTCATACCGCTGGTCATCCTTTCAATAGATTCCCGTAGATTTTCCCGTATGTTATAACGGGGGTTTGTATTAAACTACCTTCTTTCATTATATGATAATTTCCGACAAAACTCCTTTTGGGATGTAATGAAAATTTGATTCGGATAATGTTTGTTCCACACGAAGTGTTGGTTTCATTTGTTCCTGCGTTTCCACATATTCGGCACTGCCCCTCATCCGTAAGCCTTCGGCTGACACCTTCCCCGGAAGTCGGAAGGCTTTTTACATTGCCCCTACGCATATATAAAAAACAGCGGGGCGCCGCTGTTTTTTGGGTTGTATTTTTTTTATAATTATTATATTGCTGTAACTATTACTACAGCGGTTTTATTTAATCTTATATATTTTAAGGGGCTTTCTTACCTGTCTGGCGTATTTTACGGTAAAGGCGGTGCCGCCGGATTCCCCGTCCCAGAAAGCGATTATAAGGTCTGCCAAATTGACGATCCGCTGGTTCCGGTAAAGGGGGGCGGCTCTGCCGTGCTTGGCATAATCGGGGCGGATTATATGCTTGGAAAGCCGGTGCTCGTCGGCATAACGTTCCGCTGACATATCGATTCCCTCCGCACCGCCGGTAATGATTTCGGTGGTGCCGGCGGGTATGAATTTGCTTATGTCAAGTGATAGACTCCTTGACCCGATAACCGCAACCCTCATACTGACTCCCCTTTATTTTATTACGCTCTTATACTCGATGATTTCCCCGTTTTTATATACCACCGTCTGGGTTATTTTCTGGGCGGCGTAGTAGTAGGACGCCTCCCCTTCCAGCTTGCCGCTTACGAAATTGCCCTTTACGATGTCCCCGTTGGGGAGATACATGGTGCCGCTGCCGTGGAACACCCCATTTACAAAGGCGCCCTCGTATCTTCCTCCCTTTTTATACACCAGAACCCCGTTTTTATCGTTGGGGAGTCCGTTTTCAAAGCTGCCGGTGTAAACATCCCCCTTGGCGTCGTCTGGTTTGGCATATGTATATTTTCCCTTGCCGGAAAATTTACCGTTTTTAAAGGGACCTTCATAGGTGCCGAATTCGTCGGTGTACTTCCCTTCCACTTCCACGTTGTTTTCCCAGGTGCCGGTGAATACCGCCCCGTTCTTCCATGTATAGGTGCCCTTGCCGGATTTATTGCCGTCTTTGAAGTCCCCCGTATAGGTATCGCCGTTTTCATAATCGAAGGTACCCTTGCCTTCCCTGATGCCGTCCACCAGGTCCCCTTCGTAAACCGCCCCGTTGGCGTACATATACTTGCACTTGCCGTTGGGAAGCCCTTCGATGAAGTTGCCGCTTACAATGTCCCCGTTGGGGTAGTAGAAGGTGCCTTCCCCGGACATTTCCCCGTTTTTGAAATTACCGTCGTATTTGCCGCCAGTGGCAAGCTCATACACCCCGTAGCCGTGACGGATTCCCTCGACAAACTCCCCTTCGTATATGTCGCCGGAGTAGTATTCCATTCGCCCTTCCCCGTGGGGGATGCCCTCTTTGGTTTCCCCGTAATATAATCCGTTGTTGTAGGAAATATAGTCGGGCCTTGAATCTTCCCCGGAAGCGCTGCCTTCGGTCTGGGAGCTTTCATCCTTGCTTTGATTGCCCGGGGTAAAGCCGAAATTGTTGTTGAACATGATTATAAGCAGAGTTATGGTTAAAACGGTAAGGGACGCGCCGGTTATTACAAGAATCCGCTTTACCTTTTTAATAAGCTTTGCCTTTTCTGGGGATATGTATCTCGGGGGGAGCTTCTTAGTAAAGGTAACAAAAAGTGAATCGAAAAGTTCCTTATCAAAGGTTTTGTCCTTTTCCTCAAGGAACAGGGCGTAGTACATATCCCTGACCTTGGTTTCGAAAAAGCCTATGCCTAATATATCGGTTTGTTCACTTATATAGTTCCAGTTGAAAAGATGGTCATAGGCAAAGTAAAGCATAAATATATCGGTAAGCAGCCTAACCTGCCCTTTTCCCGCGTCAACGGCGCACTTCAGGTTATACAGGGAGGCAAGGTATCTGTCTTCGGGAGAAAGGCCGTATATATTGCTGCCTTCCTGCTTTACCGCCCTTGACCATAAATCAAAGCCTTCATATTCGGTTTTTACGGCAATCCGGGTGGAAGGGGGCTTATAGTAAAAGTCCACCCCTTTGCATTCCCTTACATGGGAAAAGCCGCTTTTTTCGGCAATCAGCTTTGCCTGTTCCCGGTCGCTTGGGTGAATAAGGATGTCGAAATCCCGGCTTTCCCGCAATACGGGATTGGCGTACAGCCCCCGCAGAGCTACTCCGCCTACCGGCATACACCTGATATTTTTTTCCGATAGGGTGTTTATAAGGCGGGTGTAGTCCCGGTGGGCGGAGGTCTGGCTTGCCAGCGTTTCCTTCTGTTCGGATAATACTTTTTCGGGAAGGTAGATATCCTTCAGTCCCTCGCAGACGAAGTTGGTTAAACCCTGCCTTTCGGCTATGTCAAAAAGCAGCGAATAATCCAGGTCGTCCATAAGGTACAGCACCGCCGAACCCTTTTGCACCGAACTTATAATGTTGAATAAATATAATTTTTCTTTTTCCAAAATCGTTTTTTCTCCGGAATTTCGCAAAGTTACATAGTGTATTATATAGTCCGGCAGGGTTTTTGTCAATAAAACCTGATTAAAATTAAAAATTACGAAAAAAACTATTGACAATAGGGGGTTGGTCTGCTATAATCACCTTACCTCTGCAAAGAGCTTTTTATTTTTGCGCTTTTTTTATAAAAAGTTTCTCTTCCGGTTTTGATTTCCTTCCGGAAGAATATGCCGGAGGGAGGTTACATTAAATGGAGGTGCCGAACAAATGAGAGTGAAAATTACCTTGGTTTGCAGCGAATGCAAGCAGAGGAATTATGACACATCAAAAAACAAGAAGCATAATCCTGACAGGATTGAAATGATGAAGCATTGCAAGTTCTGCCGCAAGCATACTCTTCACAAAGAGAGCAAGTAAGGGTGATTTACAATGGCTGAAAAAGAAAAGAAACAAAACCGCATTGTTAAATTTTTCAGGGATTTAAAAAGCGAAAGAAAAAAAGTTACCTGGCCTACGCTGCCGGAAACCAACAAACGCACCTGGGTGGTTATTGTGGAACTCGTTGCAGTAGCCGTTTTGGTGGGCGTACTTGACTACGGTTTTTCCAAATTCATACTTTGGCTTGCCAAAGTAATATAAGGGTTGATGCAGATGGGAATGCCTGTTGATTCGGTGCCCCGCTGGTATGTAATACACACCTATTCGGGTTACGAAAACAAGGTTGCCGGCAACATTAACAAAATCGTGGAAAACCGCGGTCTTTCCGACATGATCTTCGACGTTAAAGTACCTACCGAAAAGGTTGTCGAAGTTTCGGGCACGGGAGAAAAGGAAATCGAACGCAAAAAATTTCCCAGCTATGTTCTTGTCAAAATGATTATGAATGACGAGAGCTGGCACGTTATCCGGAACACCACCGGCGTTACGGGCTTTGTAGGCCCCGGTTCCCGTCCGGTTCCATTGTCCGACAAGGAAGTGGAAAAGTTAGGCGTGGAAGTCAGGATTGTACAGATTGAGTTTGATGTCGGCGACAGTGTAAAGATTATCGACGGTCCCCTTTCAGGATTTACGGGTATCGTAGAAGCAATTTCCCCCGACAAGATGAAGGCTACGGTAAGTGCCTCCCTTTTCGGGCGGGAAACCAAGGTGGAACTAAACGTTTCACAGGTTAAGCCCTTATAAAACGGGCAAAACGGCATAGGGAAGACGCCATATTCCCGTCTGCCGCGTGGGAGGGACGGAAAGTCCCGAAAAATATTTACCACATTCGGAGGTGTAAAACAAATGGCAAAGAAAATAGTAGGCTACATTAAGCTTCAGCTGCCTGCCGGCAAGGCAACTCCCCAGCCCCCTGTGGGACCTGCCCTCGGTCAGTACGGCGTAGCCATTCCAATGTTCACAAAGGAGTTCAACGAACGCACTAAAAACGACATCGGTCTTATTATCCCGGTGGTAATCACCGTTTTTGCAGACCGTACCTTCACTTTCATCACCAAAACCCCTCCCGCCGCCGTGCTTATCAAAAAAGCCTGCGGCATCGAAAGCGGTTCGGGTGCTCCCAACACCAACAAGGTGGCAAAAATAACAAAGGAACAGATAAAGCAGATTGCCGAAACCAAGATGCCTGACCTTAACGCCGCCTCCATCGAAACCGCCATGAGCATGATCGCCGGCACCGCCCGCAGCATGGGCGTTACGGTTGTGGATTAAGGAGGGTGTCACAATGAAGAGAGGCAAAAACTATAACGCGGCTGCGGCTCAGGTGGAAAGAGTAAAGGTTTACGAAGTTGACGAAGCCCTTTCCCTTGCCTGCACCATTTCAAAAGCAAAATTCGACGAAACCGTTGAAGTCCATATCCGCCTCGGCGTTGACTCCCGTCACGCAGACCAGCAGGTTAGAGGCGCGGTGGTTCTCCCCAACGGCACCGGCAAAAAGGTAAGAACCCTTGTGTTCGCAAAAGGCGACAAGGCTAAGGAAGCCGAAGAGGCCGGAAGTGATTTCGTGGGCGCGGAAGATCTGGTCCAGAAGATTCAGAAGGAAAACTGGTTTGATTACGACGTAATCATCGCCACCCCGGACATGATGGGCGTCATCGGTCGTTTAGGCCGTATCCTCGGCCCCAAAGGGTTAATGCCTAACCCCAAGGCCGGAACCGTCACCACGGACGTGGCAAAAGCGGTTAAGGACGCAAAAGCCGGTAAGATCGAATACCGTCTTGACAAGACCAACATCATCCACTGCCCCATCGGCAAGGTTTCCTTCGGTTCCGAAAAGCTTAAGGAAAACTTCAATACCCTGCTTAGCGCGGTTATCAAGGCAAAGCCCGCCGCCGCCAAGGGTCAGTATATCAAGTCCTGCGTGGTAGCATCCACCATGGGCCCCGGCATTAAGGTAAATGCTTCGAAAATAAGCTGATTTTAAAAATTGGGTATTGACATTTGCATTTTATAGTGCTACAATAGCCAAGCGTAAAAAAATACGGTTCGCAGACAGTTTGGTACACTTTATGTGTTGAAAGGCGTATGCCGCCGGCCGAGAACGATTTTAGGATTTATATAAGTCTTATTATGCTCTCGCGTCGGAAGCGGGAGCTTTTTTATTGCTGAATGCGAAAATTCAACCCGGAGGTGAAACTATTTGGCAAACGCCCAAGTTCTTGAACAAAAGCAAAAGATAGTTTCCGAACTCGCAGAAAAAATGAAAAACGCGGTGGCCGGTGTAATCGTGGATTACAAGGGCATTAATGTGGAGGACGACACCAAACTCCGCGCCGAGCTGAGAAAAGCCGGAGTGGAATATTCGGTGGTTAAAAACACCCTCACCGCAAGAGCCTGCGACGAAATCGGATACGGTAAACTCAAGGAAGTCTTAACAGGCATGACCGCCCTTGCCATTTCGGAAAAGGACCCGGTGGTGGCGGCAAAAATCATCAACGAATACGCCTCAAAGCATGACAATTACGTCATCAAGGCGGGTTTCGTTGAAGGGGAAGTCATTACTCCCGCGGGAGTAAAGGAACTGGCTGAAATACCCGGCTTTGAAACCCTTATCGCAAGGCTTATGGGTTCGTTACAGTCTTCCCTTTACAATCTTGCCTATGTGCTTCAGGCAATAGTTGACAAAAACGGCGAAGGCGCCCAGGCCGGGGCAGCCGCCGCAGCCGAATAAACGGCAATAACAAAAAACGGAGGAATTACAATGGCAAACGAAAAAATTACACAAATAATCGACACAGTAAAATCCATGACCATCCTTGAGGTGGCCGAACTGGTTAAAGCTCTTGAAGAGGAATTCGGCGTATCCGCTGCTCCCGTAGCAGTAGCAGCCGGTCCCGCTGCGGCAGCCGCTCCCGTGGTTGAAGAAAAGACCGAATTCGATGTTGAACTCACCGGATTCGACGCAGCCGCAAAGCTTAAGGTCATTAAGGTTGTCAAGGACATTACCGGCCTTTCCCTCGGCGAAGCCAAGGACCTGGTTACCGCCGCACCCAAGGCCGTTAAAACCGGCGTTTCCAAGGAAGAAGCCGAATCCATCAAAAAGCAGCTCGAAGAAGTCGGCGGTCAGGTTACAGTTAAGTAATTTAACAGGAATAAACATTGGGCATAATGCGGCGAAAACCGTATTATGCCTGTTCCTTATCGAGGTGAACCGATGGCAAAACGAATTGTCGGCGTTATACTTGCGGTTTTGATACTGTTTACCCTGTCCGCCTGCGGCGGTAAGGAAACAATACAAAAAACCCCCGCCGAACTGGCAGGAGAAATCCGCCGGAACCTTGAGGAATATTATACCGGAAGGCGGCTTGCCGACTATAAAGAGGCGGCGGCTCTGTACGCTTTCGGCTTTGATTTTTCCCGATGCGACTGGTCCGAGCTTGTAAGGACCCCCCAGGAGGGGCTGAAATCCTATAATAATTTCCTTCTTTCGGTTTATTTCCTGAAAAAGGCCGGCATGGATGTGTCTGACTATGATACCGAAAGGTATTTAGGTTATCTTGAGGAATATGTTGCGGATCCGGAGGAGATTCCCACCACCGAGCTTTCCGGGGCGGTGATTGCCCTTGTGCTTTACGACAGGGAATTTGATTACTTCGGCGTTGCCGACAATCTGCTGTTAAGGCAGGATTCAGCGGGGGGATTTTACGATTACCCCAAAAAAAGCGGCGAAAATCAGAAAGTAAGCCCCGAAGCCTCGGCATATGCCCTTATGGCTTACCAGACCATACGCCCTGCCGTTTGGTCGGCAAAATACAACGATTCCATCAACGATTCCACAATGGAGTACCTGTTTTACCGGATAGACGAGGAAACCGACTATACGGTTAAGGACCATTACGGCAAAGCTTCGGCAACTGCCACCGCCTTGTGTCTGACTTCCCTGCTTTCCGCCGGGATGACCGCCGAGGGGGATAATGCCAAATGCCTGCTTGAGGGGCTGAATACCTTTGCCGTCAAGGAAGACGAAAACTTCAAGGGCTTTAAGGAATATTACACCGACAAGACGGCATATGACGAAGCAAACGCCTGCGCTCTCCTTTGCGTCGCCGCAACGTTACACGGAAATCCCCTTATGGAAAAGAAAGTCCTCTTTGTAGAAGAGATTTCCCAATAAAAATGCCGGGTTTTACGCAGCTTTTTAAGAATGTATAACATAAGCCTCCCTTTTTCACAAGGGAGGTTTTATTGTACCTGACTTGATATCATGAAAGCACAGTATAAAACCAGAAGGAGGGTATAAAAAGCATATAAGGCGAGGTAATTATCGCAATGACAAGCGCAAGCTTTTTACGCTTTTTTGTTTCTATATCCAGTCCTTTAAAAGCGAAATTGTAATCCCAATAATAAATCAGAACCCCCGAAACCCCAATGACGATAAGCACTGTCAAAAAGGCAAAAACGTTGGCAAAGGGGTTTGAAAGAATATGTTCGGCAATATTTTTTACAAGCCGGCTTTCGGATTCGCCGGCGTTGCTTTCGCATAAATATTTTACCGTAACCAGAATGCCCGACCCGATTATATCCGCCGCAATTCCGAAAAGGGTCACCTTTAAAAGGATTTTTTTAACGGCTTTTAAAATTTCGGCTGTTTTAAGGAATTTCATCGTTATGGCAACCACCATAAAATTGATTGCCAGATTTACCGGGAAAACAATAAGCCAAATCAAGGGCTTTTCCAGAAGAAAGACAAAGGGGAAAAACATATCGTAAAGCTTAATATCCTTTTTCATACCGTGCTCCCTTAAGCATTGTAATGTGATATTATAGCATCTGCCCCTTATTCAGTCAATAAAAAAGAGTTGATTTAGCCTTTTTTATGGTATATAATGAATTTGTTGTAAAACCTTTGGCGTTTTGTTTTTAATTCCGAAAAACCTAAATAAAATATTAAGAGGGAAGATAATCGATGCACAGAATTCTTGTCTGCGACGACGATAGGGATATAGTGTCCGCCGTGAAGATCTACCTTTCAGCCGAAGGGTATGAGGTTATAGGCTGCGCCGACGGCAAAGAGGCTCTGGACATCTTGAGTAAAAGGGACCTCCATCTTGTGCTTATGGATATTATGATGCCGGGGATGGACGGGATAAACGCCCTTGCCGAAATACGGAAAAGCCACAACATACCCGTTATTTTCCTTACCGCCAAGGGGGAAGACGGCGACAAGGTGTCGGGGCTTAACGCCGGAGCCGATGACTATGTGACAAAGCCCTTCAACCCCGTGGAGCTGACGGCAAGGGTAAAGGCCCAGCTACGGCGTTATATGAGCCTTGGGGGGGCAAAGCCTTCTTCCGGGGTTATAACCACAGGGGGGATAGTCTTAAACGACTTTTCCAAAACCGTAACCGTTGACGGGGAACCGGTAACCCTCACCCCGACGGAATTCGATATTCTCAAACTGCTTATGAAAAATCCCGGGGTTGTGTTTTCTTCGTCAAAAATATATTCGGAAGTATGGAACGACAAGCCCATAGGCGCTGAAAACACCATTGCGGTGCATATAAGGCATATAAGGGAAAAAGTTGAAATCAACCCCGCAGAGCCGAGATACCTTAAGGTGGTGTGGGGTCAGGGCTATAAAATAGAGGGAGGGGGTAAAGCTTGAAAGGCCTTGCTAAAATAAAAGCGCTGAGATACGCCGCATTATGTCTTTTTTGTGTTTCCCTTTCGGTGACGGTGGCGTCAAGCGCGGGATTTATCTATGCCATAAAGCATAACCTTTACGATACGGTGTTCGAAGCCACCACCGGCTTTGACCGCTTTGCCTTTCTTATGCGGTATGCCTTCGGCATTATTGCGGTTTCCACCTTTGCGGCAAGCATTGTGCTTCTGGTTTTTCTTCTTATCGGCGCAGGATATAAAAACGGCTCCGATCAGCCCTCCCTCCGTAAAATCGACAGACCCCCCATTGAGATAAACGCCCTTATAATCGGCAGTCTTATCTACGGCGGATACAGGCTCTGCCTTGCTGTGCTTGACCGGTTCGCCTACTGGAATCTTTTTGTGGTCTGCCCTTTTCTTTTAATTATGTCTTTGCTTTTCGCCGAATTTTGTATAACCATCGCTATCCGCTATAAGACCGACACCCTGTTTGAAAACACCCTGTTTTACCGGGTATGCCGGCTGTTTCACGATGCCTACACCAACTTTACCCTTATCTGGAAGGTGCTTTTCACCTTATTTATCTATTTCGCCCTTACCTTTATTACCTTCCATTACGACTACGACCTACTGGTGGCTGTCTGGATTCTTGCCACCTTTATCCTCCTTGCGATGGCGGGGTCCTGCGTCATCTTCGCCGACACGCTGAAAAACGGGGCAAAGAAAATTGCCGACGGAGATTTGAACTATAAGGTAAACACCGCCGGGATGTACACCGAATTCAAAAAGTTAGGCAATTCCCTAAACTGCATAAGCGAGGGTATTTCCAAGGCGGTGGAGGAAAAAACCAAAAGCGAAAGGCTGAGAACCGAACTTATTACAAATGTTTCCCATGATATAAAAACCCCCCTTACGTCAATTATAAATTACATTGACCTGCTTAAAAGGGAGGATATAACCCCCTCCCAGAGGGAGGAGTATATATTGGTTTTAGAACGCCAGGCGGCAAAGCTGAAAAAGCTTATAACCGATCTGGTGGAGGCGTCAAAGGCTTTGACGGGGAATATAACGGTAAATCTTGCTCCCACCAATCTGTGCGAACTTTTGAATCAGGCGGTGGCGGAATATTCCGACAGATTATATCAGGTTCATCTTACGGTACATACTTCCCTCCCCGAAGAACCGGTTACGGTGTATGCCGACGGGAGGCTGGTGTGGCGGATTTTCGACAACCTGCTCGAAAATATCTTCAAATACTCCCTGCCGGGGACAAGGGTTTATATTGATGTAAAAACCGAAGAAACCAAGGTTTTCGCAGTGTTTAAGAATATTTCCAAGTCGGTGCTTAATATTTCTCCAGACGAGCTTACCGAACGGTTTGTTAGGGGGGATTCCTCCCGTTCCACCGAAGGCAGCGGTTTAGGGCTGTCCATTGCACTGAGTCTGGCGGAAATTCAGAATGCCTCACTTGACATTGGCATTGACGGGGATTTGTTCAAGGCGACGGTGTCTTTCGAAATATACAACCAGACCGGTAATTCAACTGTTTAAAATAAAGCCGTATATATCCTCCATAACCTTGTTTCTGACATTCTCATGCAGTAATTCGTGGCGGCCTTCGTAAAGCTTCATTTCGGTGTCAATACCCGCTTTATTCATCGCTTTATACACCTTTTTAACCCCTTTTCCCATATTCCCCACCGGGTCGGATTTTCCCGAAATTAAAAGCACCTTTTTGCCGATGTGGGAGGAATTGTAGTTTTTCCTTTTGCGTATGATGTCAAGGCCGTCAAGCATATCCAAAAACAATGATACCGAAAGGGGAAAGCCGCAGTATCTGTCATTTATATACCTGTCAACCTCCCTTTCGTCGCCGGAAATCCAGTCGAATCCGGTTCTGGGATTTTTAAAGGCTTTGCTGTAGGAACCGAAGGCAAGGCGGGTTACGGTATCGCTGGAATCGTATTTGCTATCCAATTTTTTATATATCCGGCGGGAGATAAACCGCCCGCCCTTTATTACAATTCCCGGAGTGTGTCCGGTGCCCGAAAGGATATAACCTTCGGTGTCAAGCCGGTTTTGCATAAACAGGGTGCGTAAAATAAAGCTCCCCATGGAATGGCCGAAAGCAATAAGCTTTTTACCGGGGTATTTGGCTTTTACTGTTTCCGAAAGTTTGACGGTGTCCCGGCAGACATATTCCCAGCCGTTAGTTTCGGCAAAAAAGCCGAATTTTCCTTTTTCACCGGTTTTGCCGTGGCCGAGATGGTCGTTGCCGAAAACAAGAATCCCTCTTCGGGTTAAAAATTCGCAAAGTTCGCCGTAACGCCAGAAATGCTCGGCAACCCCGTGGATTACTTGCAAAACCGCCTTAACCTCCCCGTCGGGGATACAGGCATAAGCGGAAATATCATGGATATTGTCGGCGGATTTGTAGTCAAATTCCGTTACCTTCATATAATCACCCCTTTTATTATACCCGGCTTTTTAACTTTGGTCAATAATAAACCGTTTCGAAAGGAAAGGAAATATGGCTAAGTACATTCTTGCCCTTGACCAGGGAACCACCAGCTCAAGGGTTATCGTGTTTTCAGGCGAGGGGGAAATTATTTCCCAAAGCAGGCGGGAATTCAATCAGTATTACCCCAAACCCGGCTGGGTGGAGCACAACCCCACAGAGATACTGGAGTCCCAGCTTGAAACAATAAGGGAGGCGGTAAAGGCCGGTATCGAAATAAGCTGTATTGGCATTACCAACCAGCGGGAAACTGTGGTGGTATGGGACAAAAAAACCGGGGCCCCCGTTTACAACGCCATTGTCTGGCAGTGCCGTAGGACAAGCGATTTCTGCGAAGAACTGAAAGCCAAGGGCTATTCCGATATCATAAACCAGAAAACCGGCCTTAACATAGACGCCTATTTTTCGGCAAGCAAAATCAGGTGGATTCTTGACCATATACCCGGCGGGTTTTCCGAAGCTGAAAGCGGCAAGCTTTTGTGCGGTACAATAGACAGCTGGCTTATCTACAACCTTACCGGGAAAAGGGTACATGCCACCGACGTCACCAACGCCTCCCGCACCATGCTGTTTAACATCCATACCCTTAAGTGGGATGAAGAATTGTGCGGTCTTTTCGGTATT
>DBQR01000007.1:0-30748 GCA_002305335.1 Clostridiales bacterium UBA1389 | reverse complement strand
ATGAACGTGGGGAACTCCCCCGCAAAGGCTGAAAACGGCCTTATTTCCACCGTGGGCTGGAAAATGGGGAAGGAAATTACCTATGCCCTTGAAGGCAGCGTGTTTAACGCGGGAACCGCTATCCAGTGGATACGGGACAACCTGGGGATAATTAAAACATCCCGGGAATGCGACATTCTTGCCGAATCGGCCGAGGACAACGGGGGGGTGTATTTTGTCCCCGCCTTCACCGGTTTAGGGGCGCCCTACTGGGATATGTACGCCACGGGCAGTATAACCGGCATAACCCGGGGGACAACCAAAGCCCATATCTGCCGGGCGGTGCTGGAGGGGATTGCCTTTCAGGTATATGACCTGGTAAATGCCATGGAAAAGGTAAGCGGGTATAAAATATCCTCCCTTAAGGTGGACGGCGGCGCGTCGGTAAGCGACTTTATGTTGGCCTTTCAGGCGGATATTTTAAACGCCGATGTGGACAGACCGGAGATAACCGAAACCACCGCCATGGGAGCCGCCTTTTTAGCGGGGCTGGGAGCAGGTATCTGGAAGAACAGGGACGACCTTCGCTTTGCAAGGGAAACCCAAAGGGTGTTTAAGCCTTCAATGAATAAATGTCAACGGGAAAACGCCGTAAATGCCTGGCATAACGCCGTCAGCCGGGCGTTAAGTAAGCGCTGAGGGAAATTTTTTCGTTTAATCAGACGGATTTTTCAATAGCTTTATTATGTATTGTCGTATTCGAAAACGGTTTCACCGACGCCCCCAACGCCATTGTAAACTGCGTGGCGACGGGTTGTCTGTCCCTGAAAAAGACAAGGATTTTAGCGGGCTTATTCAACCTTTTGGGGGTGGCGGCGGGGTTTGCCCTGTGCAGAGGCCTTGCCTTTACGGTGGAGGGGCTTATCAGTTTTGGTTCCCCCTTCGACGGTAATACCCCGATTGCCGCCGCCCTGGGGGCGGTTTCTATCTGGGCAATATGCGCCTGGTATTTCGGAATCCCCACCTCGGAAAGCCATGCCTTGGCTTCCGGTTTGGCGGGAGCTGCTCTTGCCTATGGAAGTGTGTCCTTCGGGAAATCCGAATGGATAAAGCTGGTTTTGGGACTTATATGTTCGGTGGCTTTGGGTTATATCCTGGGTTGTATAGTGAAATTTCTGCTTGAAAAGCGTAATTTCAGCGAAGGGTTTTACAAAAACAGTCAGATATTTGCCGCCGCCGCTACCGCCTTCATGCACGGCAGTCAGGACGGTCTTAAGTTTTTAGGGGTGTACCTTTTAATTTCCGGCGGTGAGCTGCCGTCTTATGCCCCGGTTATCTGCGGTCTGCTAATGGCTGCGGGAACCCTTGCCGGGGGAAGGCGGATTATTGAAAAAGTGGGGATACGGATGGTAAGCATAAAAAAATACGAAGGCTTTGCCGCCGATGTTGCTTCTTCTCTTACCCTGTTTGTCTTTACTCTTTTGGGTGTCCCCGTTTCCACCACCCATACCAAAACCGCCGCAATCATGGGCGGCGGTCATGAGGGAATAAATAAGAAAATCGCTTATTCCATAGTTGCCGCCTGGGTAATTACCTTTCCTGCCTGCGGGGTAATAAGCTATATACTGACGAAAATAATTCTTATGATAAAATAAAGGACTGTATGGAAACTAAATTCAAGAAATCCCCTTACATATTGTTTGCCCTCTGCTTTACTGCCTATGCCGTAAGCTATATCACAAAGCTGTGCTTTTCCATTTCAATGGCCGGAATGATAGACCGGGGGTATATTACTTTAGCCTTCGGCGGCGGGATAGGCACCGGCTTTTTGTTCTGCTACGGCTGCGGACAGTTTATAAACGGCCGTTTGGGGGATAAAATAAACCCCAAATATATGGTGGGGTTTGGGCTTTTAATATCCGCTTTATGCAATTTCGGAATGGCTTTCACCGAAAACAGATATCTGCTACTGGCAATCTGGTGTATAAACGGTTTCGGCTGTTCCATGCTCTGGGCGCCGGTGCTAAGGTGTATTTCCGAATACCTGCCGGAGGACGTAAAAATCAAGGCGGGGACCTACGTTTCCGCCACCATCCCCGCCGGCACCTTGGCGGCCTACGGTCTGGGGGGGATTTTCCTTGACCTGTCATCCTACAGGGGGCTGTTTGTCTGCGCCGGAATCATCGGGCTTATAATGGCTGTAATCTGGTTTTACGGCTTTACCCGTCTTGAAGGCTACATTGCTTTCGCAAGGGAAAATTTCAGTTCAAGGCGAAATGACGGCTCGAATGAAAAAAAGGTTAAATTCCTGCCGCTTTTGTTTACCACCGGAGCTGTTTTTGCCGTCGGGTGCATACTGTTCAACGGCGTGCTTAAGGACGGGGTAACCCTCTGGCTGCCCTCCTACCTTAACGACTTTTTCGGGGTTTCGGATTCCACGGCGTCGGTAATATTGATTATCCTGCCGGTAATTAACCTTTTAGGGGCTTTTTTTGCGGTCAGGCTTAATTCAAAAATAATAAAAAACGAATTTGCCACCGCCTTCGTTATGTTTACAATATCCCTTTTGGGGATAGTGATGCTCTTTTTATTCGGTAAATACAGCGTAATACTTGCCGCCCTGCTGGTTTCGGTATTCACCTCCACCATGTTAGGGGCAAATACCATGCTATTAACCTTTGTCCCCATGAATTTTGCCGTTGTGGGGAGGGCTTCCACATTGACGGGAATGCTTGACGCCTTTTCCTATCTGGCTTCGGCGGTGTCGGCGGTGACGATAGGTGTGGTGGCGGAAAAGTACGGCTGGAGTGTTACCATATTAAGCTGGGGGGGAGTGGCCTTCGGGGGACTTGTGATTTCGGCATTTGCCATACCCTTTTGGAAAAAAGGAAGAAAACTGCTTGATTATTACGGAAAATTATAATATAATAGAGCATCCCTTTTTTGACAGGAGTTGTGTGCTATGATTTTGACGCAGGTAAAAAGGTTTTCGGTTAAAATACAGCTGGTTTGGGGGATATTGGCAGCGGCTTCGGCGGTGCTGTTACCCCAGATTTTCCATGCGGTGGGCGTGGTTTCGGGAACGGGACCTTTATTAGGGAAGGTGTTTTTACCGATGCATATCCCCGTTATTTTGGCAGGTCTGATTTTCGGCAGCTTTGCGGGGGTTGTCGCGGGTGTTTTAAGCCCTGTTTTAAGTTTTATAATCACGGGTATGCCTGATTCTGCCCTGCTTCCCTTTATAGTCGTCGAACTTGTCTGCTACGGTTTGGCGGCAGGTCTGTTGGCAAAAACAAAGCTGCCTGTTTTCGCAAAGCTGGTTATTATTCAGCTTGCGGGGCGGGCTTTAAGGATAATTTCAGTGCTTATCGCCCTTTACGGTTTCGGAAGTCAGCTTAACGCGGTTTCGGTACTTAAGGAAATGTTTGTTGTTTCCCTTCCCGGTATTCTCCTTCAGTGGGCGGTTATTCCCCTTATCATCTACCGCATAAACGGGATAAAGACAAAAAATGGTTGATCTTGAAAAGGCAAAACATTCCTTTGACGGCAGCGGTTTTTCCTTCGTTGCCGTAAAGGGAGAAAACGTTTTCACAAGCCGGAAGGGCGGGGTAATTCCCCTTTTGGAGTTTATTGCCGAAGGGGTTGACCTTAAGGGATTTTCGGCAGCCGATAAAGTTATCGGCAAGGCCGCCGCTTTGCTTATGGTTTATTGCGGCATCAGGGCGGCATATACCCCGGTTATAAGCAAAAAGGCGCTTGAGGTTTTCGAAAATTACGGCATTTACGCCGAATATGACAAGCTTGTTGAGTTTATTTCAAACCGGCGCAATACCGGCCTTTGCCCCATGGAGGAAGCGGTTTTGAATGTTGACGAGCCGGAAAAGGCGTATAATGCGGTTTTGAATAAGATTGNNCAAGGGGAAGGCTTTTTTTGCCGCAATAGCGGCGGGTTTTTGTGTCTGAACAGGTGGATTTTATTTGTTTTTGTATGGTCGCCGGATGGCGGTACTGCCCCTCATCCGTCAGCCTACGGCTGACACCTTCCCCTCAAGGGGAAGGCTTTTTTTGCCGCGATAGCGGCGGGTTATTGTGTCTGAACAGGTGGATTTTATTTGTTTCTGTATGGTCGCCGGATGGCGGTACTGCCCCTCATCCGTCAGCCTGCGGCTGACACCTTCCCCTCAAGGGGAAGGCTTTTTTATTGAAAATATGCTGCGCTGTAATAGCGTTTTCCCACGGTTGTGGAGGCGTTAAGGTTACAAAGCTGGGCAACGGTGACGAATTGGTAGCCTTCGTTTGCGAGTTCCTCATATATTATTTTAAAGGCTTCCACCGAATTCAAATACAAATCGTGCATTAAGACTATGGATTCCGCAGAGGTCTTTCTTACCTGGGAAAGCACGTTATTTACAATGGTGTTTATATTCTGCTGGGCGATTTCGGTGGTTGACCTGCCGGTATGCTTCCAGTCCTCCGAATCCACGTTCCAGATAATAATGTTGTATTCGCTGTTCTTGGCTCTGTCCTGGGTTATGGAACCTCCGGGGGGACGCATAAGAATGGGATAATAGCCGGCGTACTTGTATATAAGTTCTTCGGTTTTGTACAGCTCTTCGTAATACACTTTATCGGAGCAGTTGTGGTAGTAGTTATCGTGGGTGTAGGCGTGGATTCCCACTTCGCAGCCTAAGGAAACCGCCCTTGTAAGATGGGCGCCGTAGGAAGAGGATTCAAGCCTTTCCCCCACCGAAAAGAAGGTTAAAACGATCTGCTTTTCCTCGATAAAATCCAACAATTCCTGGGTATTTACCGAAGGACCGTCGTCAAAGGTGAAGGCGATATATTTAACCCCTTCTTCCCTTTGAATGTAAGCCGGCTTTTCCCTTTTCGACATTTTGTCGTCGGGGTCGCTGGTTTCCTCGCTGGTTTCTTCCCCTGAGCTTTCCGCCGGTTCTTCGGAAGATTCTTCTTCGGAAGACTCTTCGGCAGACGTTTCATCCGACTGGTGGGAATCTTCCGTCGATTCGTCAAGGCCGGAATCCTCATCCGATGATTCCGAATATTCGTCAGCGGATGAATTGTCCCCGCTGTTTCCCTCCGTTTCACTTGTCAGGTCAGAGGAATTCTGAATGCTGCTTTCGTCGGGGATTTTCCCGCCCAGGCGGTTTGCTAAAATTACGGCGAACGTAAGTAAAATCAATACGAATACTACGATGATTATACGGTCTTTTTTCTTCATTTTGTCATTCCTTTAAACACGCAAAAGGCTAATCTTATAATCAGTTAAAAACGGTTACATCGCCGCTCAATATAAGGCCTGCCACCACTCCGAGCATAAGGATTATTATGATAAGGGAAGTCAGAAGGCCTAATTTTTTTATCTTGATATTGATTATAAATGCAATGCCCAAAAGCAGGTATGCCGCTCTCATAACCCATGTCATAATGCCCGGACTGATAAAGGTCATAAGCAAAGTCAGGGGAGGCAGCACAAAGCAGATAACCGGAATGGGAACGCCGGTGAACTGTTTTAAATTCAGGTCCTCGGTTTCGGTAATGGCCTGGGTGTTGAAGTAGGCAAGCCGTATCGCCCCGCAGCAGGCATAAAGCATAAGGATAACTATGTCATACCACTTGTTTAAACCGTATATGTAAGCGATTACCGCCGGTGAAATGCCAAAGGAAACCATATCGCTTACCGTGTCTATCTGGATACCGAACATGGAGGTCTTTCTGTCCTCCCGTCTGGCGTGACGCGCCACCCTGCCGTCGAACATATCGCAGAGACCCGCCAAAAGGACTGCCATAACCGCCAGCTTATAATGACCGGTATAGGCAAGGAAAATTCCCCCTATTGCCGATGTCATCCCCGTCAGGGTTATGAAGTTCGCCATATTGTAGTATCCTATAAACATTTCGTTAACCATACCTTTCCGTAATCTGAGGGACATTTGCCCGTCAATCGGTTTTATATTTGTATTTGTCCTTGTTTTTCAGTATTTCAAACAATTTTACATAGCTTTCATGCCGGCTTTTCGGGATTAGCCCTGCTTCCACCGCCGAAACCACCCCGCAGCCTATTTCCTTGGTGTGGCCGCACTTTCTGAAACGGCAGGAAGGCATGTATTCGGCCATTTCCGGGAAGGAATTTTTAAGTTCCTCAAAGGACATAAGGTCAAATCTTTCGAAATCAAGGGAGGTGAACCCCGGCGTGTCGGCTATGTATCCGCCGGCAGGGGTCTTAAACAGCTGGATATGTCTTGTGGTGTTTTTACCCCGCCCGATTTTTTGGCTTAGTTCCCCCACTTCGGCGTTATATCCGGGGAACATGGCGTTAAGCAGGCTGGACTTCCCCACTCCGGAAGGTCCTGCGAAAACCGCTACTTTACCCGTAAGGTAGTCCCGTAACTCGTTTACGCCGGTATTCCCCGCGGCAGAGGTCAAAAAGACGGGAAAGCCGCATTTTTCATAAATCCCTTTTAATTCGGCGGGGTCCTTGAGGTCGGCTTTGTTAAGCACGATAATCGTTTCAACCCCGGCCTTTACCCCGATGCAGGTCATTTTGTCAACATAAAACAAATCCGGTTCGGGGTTTGACAGGGCGATTACGATGGCAAGGATATCCGCGTTGGCGACGGGGGGACGGGGGAAGGAATTTTTCCGGTTTACAATATCGGTGATAAACCCGGTACCGTCGCCGTTGTCTTCGAATTCCACAAAGTCGCCACACAAGGGTTCCTTTTTTTCAAAGCGCAGCCTTGTGCAGGCGGCGCATACTATCAGCCGGTTTTCTGCGTCCACCGTAAAGAAACCCTTCCGGCTTACGATTATTCTGCCCAGTCTGGTTTTTCCGTCCATTACTCGCTCAGCACAATGTCAACCCGGGTGTTGTATGCCACTTCGGTGTTGGGGGTGGGGGTTTGGTTTATAATCGTATCGGCGGGCTGGTCCGACTTTTCGTAGGAAACGTTCCCCAGTTCAAGCCCCAGTTCAAGAAGAATTTCGTCCGCTTCCCCTAAGGTTTTGCCCGAAAGGTCGGGGACGGTCACCGTGGTTTTTCTTATGCAGACGGTTATCGTAACCTTTGTCCCGGGGGCTTTGCCGGTGGTTCCCGGATTAATACTCTGTCTCAGCACCGCTCCGTCGGTGGAGTTGGCGTATTCATATTCCACCTCCACCCGGTACCATGCGTCATTCAGGGCTTTGACTGCCCCCGCCTCGGTCATCCCGACGACGGAGGGTACGCTTTCGGCGGTCTTGGCTAAACCGAAAAGGATTACCCCTAAGGTGGTGCCGGGGGATATATAGCTTCCAGCCGCCACCGTCTGGTTTACCACCGTATAATCGGTTGCCTCACCTTCGGAAGTAAAGCTGACGGCTCCCAAAGTAAGGTTGTTTTCGGTCAGATACCTCAACACTTCGGGGAGGGTTTTTCCCTTAAGGTCGGCAACTTTTATCGAATCGGCGGCAACGCTTATCGTAATGGTGATTTTGGTACCTATGGGAAAGCCCGATTGGCCTGCCTGAAGTGACTGCTTAAGCACCGTATCCGCCGGTTTGTCGGAGGGCTGGGCTGCCACCGCCACCGAATAGCCGGCTCTTTCAAGTAGCCGGGTGGCGTCGGTTATATTCTGGCCAAAAACGTCGGGTACCGGGGATGCCAAGTCCACCCCTTCGCCGCTTATAACAAGGTTAATCACCGTACCCGCCGGTGCGGAGGTGCCGGCTTTAATCCCCTGATTAATCACCGTCCCGTCGGTATAGGGGGATTCCACGAAGCTGACGCTTCCCAGCACGAAGCCGGAGGCGGCTATCCTCGCTTTGACGTCCTCAAGGGTGAGGCCGAAATAGTTTTCAACGGTTTTATGGGGGGTGTAGCGGCTGACCGTAAGGGTTACCATCGTCCAGGCGGGAAGTCCGGAGGTATAGGCGGGAATGCTTTGATTTAACACCTGGCCGTCGGGCTTGTCACTGTTTTCATAGACCACCGTAACAAGGTAATAGGCCTTTTCCAGATCCTCTTTTGCCTTGTCAATTTGGTTGCCCACCACGCTGGGCATGGTTTTTGCGTCGGTTATCCCCGTTCCCTGACACACATATAAAGTGACGGTGGAGCCGGGTTTTATGAATGTCCCGATTTCGGGTTGTGTTTTGACTATCTGCTTGTCGTTGGCGTACAGGTCGGTGACATATTCGGTCACGCAGTATAGGTTATACTGCTTCAATACCTTTTCGGCTTCCGCCGCAGTCATATATTTGACGTCGGGAACGGTGAGGTTGTCGGGGTATTTGTTTATCATCAGCTTGATACGGCACTTGCCGTCGGAGGTGCGGATATTCCCGGTGGCGGGTTCCTGGTCGACTATAACATTAAAGCCCAGTCCCTGACGGTACACCTCGGTTACTTCGATTATATAACCCTGTTCCTCCAGTTCCCTTCTCAGGTCGGGGGAATATTTGTAGTCGGTAAGGTCCCGGACAAAGAAATCCCTGGGTTTTTCGGCGGCAAACAATGAGGGAACCCATTTCACCGCTAAATAGCCGGCAACCGCAAAAACCACTATCATGAAGGCAAGGAAAACGCCGGTTATAACCGGGAAAATGGAATGGCTGGGACGTTCCTTCCGTCTGAGTTTACGCTGACGCCGTTTTTCGGATCTTACCTTTTTCTTGTCGGGTTTGGGCTTTTCTTCCTTGGGGGCTTCATTTATATTCACCACATAATCGCCGATACTGTCGGTGACTATCATGTTTATATTAACCTTTTCGGTCGTCTGTTCGGTTTCTTCCCCGGTGGTTTCCCCGGTGCGTTCCCCTTCGTTTTCGTCGCTAAACACCACTTCGGGGTGCTTTATAACATAATCCACCGCCTTAAGCATGGAATGGGCGTCCTTGAACCGCTTTTCGGGAAGCTTTGCCATGGCTTTAAGGATAATCTGGCACACCCCGGCGGGGATTTCGGGGTTTATATCACAGGGATTTTTAGGCGTGTCGTTTATCTGCATCATGGCGATGGTGACGGGGGAATCGGCGGTAAAGGGGAGTTCCCCGGTAACCATTTCGTAAAGCATGACACCGACGGAATAAATGTCGGAAGCATAGGTGGTTTCCTTGCCGCTTGCCTGTTCGGGGGAAATGTAGTACACCGTGCCGATGGCCTTGTCGGTAAGGGTAATATCGGTCATGTCGGGGATTTTGGCTATACCGAAGTCGGTAACCTTAACCTCCCCGCTTTTTAAAAGGATGATGTTCTGGGGCTTTATGTCCCGGTGGATGACATTTTTGGAATGGGCGTGTTCAAGGGCATGGATAATCTGCAAGGTATAGACGCAGGCTTCCTTCCAGGGGAGCACTTTCTTATTGTCCATATACTCCCTGAGGGTGATGCCGTCGAGGTATTCCATTACGATATACTTAATATCGGGGTAAATGGCAACGTCATATACATTTACTATATTTTTGTTTGAAAGCATTGCCACGGCCTTGGATTCGTTTACAAACCGCTTTTCCGCCTGTTCGTCGCCGTTGTATCTTTCGTTGAGTATCTTTATGGCGACGGTACGGTTCATAACCAAATCCTCGGCTTTAAGCACAAAGGCCATTCCGCCTACGCCCACAAGCTCAAGTATTCGGTATCTTCCGTCGAGAATCTTCCCGATAAAAGCTTCATACTTATCCATTGCTTACATTTTCATCCTTCCTTTGAAAAATAACCGCCGTTATATTGTCAAAGCCGCCTCTGTCGTTGGCAAGAGTAATTAAAGTTTCAACCTTTGATTCCACATCAAGTTCGCTTTCCATAACGCTTGATATTTCCTCAAAGCTTATCATATTCACCAGACCGTCGGTGCAGAGCAGTAAGCTGTCGTAATCCGACAGGGTGAACACATCGCATTCGGCGTGTTCGTTTACGCCTATGACTTTTAAAATTATATTCTTCTGGGGGTGGTGTTCCGCCTGGGTGGGGGTGATTATCCCGGTGTCCACAAGGTACTGAACAAAGGAATGGTCCTTGGTTACCTGCTTTGTCTTGTCCCCCTTTGAGGCATACAGACGGGAATCCCCGGTGTTTATAACTATGGTTTTACCGCCGGCGTACAGAAAGGCCACAAGGGTGGTGCCCATCCCTTCAAGAGTATCGCTGGTGCCCGCCTTTTCGTAAACCGCGGTGTTTGCCTCGGTTACGGCGTTTATCATCACCCTTTCCAGGTCGCCGGTGGTGGTGCGTTCGGGGTTCATTCTGGAAAGGTAGCCCCTTAATGTTTTCATAAAGGTAATGGCCGCCGTCCGGCTGGCGGTGAGGCCCCCTTTGGCGCCCCCCATGCCGTCGCAAACCACCGAAGCGATATACCGCTTGGAGGCGTATATTCGGAAAAAATCCTGATTGGCTTTCCGTTTTATTCCCTTGTCAGTCAAACCGTAGCATTTCATGAAGTCGTCCCCCGATAGAAACTATACTCAGAAAGCCTAAAACCCGGAATTTTCCCCGTTTTGGTTTAAGTGCTGCGACCTGAGCTGGCCGCAGGCGGCGGAAATGTCGCTGCCTAAACTCCTTCTCACCGTAACAGTTATTTTATAACTTTCAAGTATATTTTTAAAGCTTTCTATATGACTTTTTTCGCTGGTTTTGTAAATTTTTCTGTCGGTTTTGTTAAGGGGTATTAAATTTATATGGCAGAGGCTGCCTTTAAGCCGGTTCCCCAGTTCATATGCGTCCTCCGGTCTGTCGTTTATTCCCGCAATAAGGGCGTATTCATAGGAAATCCGGCGTTTGGTTTTATCGGCGTAGGCTTTGCAGGCATCAAGCAGACTGTCGTAGTCATACTTTTTGGCTATGGGCATTATCTGCTTTCTTATCTCCCCGTTGGGAGCGTGGAGGGAAACCGAAAGGGTGATGGGTAAGCCCTCCTCCGCCAAGCGGTTTATATTTTCGATTATACCGCAGGTGGAAAGGGAAATATGCCGGTAACCGATGTTAAGCCCCTGACTGTCGTTTACAAGGTGAAGGAATTTTATAACGTTATCGTAGTTGTCAAGGGGTTCCCCCATTCCCATAAGCACGATGTTGGAAATGCGCTCCCCCGTGTCTTTTTGGATTTCGGTTATCTGGGACAGCATTTCCGAAGGATAAAGGTTCCGTTTAAGCCCCCCCACCGTGGAAGCGCAGAAGGTACAGCCCATACGGCAGCCTGCCTGGGTGGATATGCAGGCGGTGTTGCCGTGGCGGTACTTCATAAATACGCTTTCCACCGTTTCCCCGTCGGTAAGGGAAAAAAGATATTTCCTGGTGCCGTCGGCCGATATCTGTATCCTGACGGGCGTACAGATAGCAAGAAAGCATTCCGCTTTTATTTCGTCAATAAAGGTTTTCGGCAAATTTTTAATTTCCTCAAAGGAGGATATTCCCTTCCTCAGCCAGCCGTAAAGCTGCTTTCCCCGGTAGGAAGGCTGGTTTTTCAAAAGGGTGTAATTTATGCATTCCTCCTCGGAGAACGACATTATATCAATCATAATCAACAGGTCCTGACAAGCCTTGCGGCGTAAAAGCCCTCGAAATATCCCTTTTCGTTTACAAAAAGCCTCTGGCTTTCAAGAGCAAAGTTTTTATGTTTTTCAAGGAATAAATCAACCTGATTCCGGTTTTCCGCATTGTTTACGGTGCAGGTGGAATAGACAAGTACCCCGCCGGGTCTGACATACTCCGCCGAAGCGGCAAGTATTTCGGCCTGGGTTTTGTAAAGGTCGGAAAGGTTTGATATATCCTTGTATCTTATTTCCGGTTTCGATGAAATCACTCCCAACGACGAACAGGGAACGTCGCAGATAACCCCGTCGGTGATACCGATAAGGTTTTCCTTTGGCACTCGGGAATCGTGGGGGGAGGTTTCGATAATGGTTATGCCTAAGGTTTTTGCGGTTTTTTCAATAAGACTGAGCTTGTTGGGATGAATGTCAAAGGCCACCGCCCTGCCGGTGTTTTGCATATCGATGCAGGCGCCTATAATTTTTCCGCCGGGGGCGGCGCAGACGTCCGCAACGGTGTCCCCCGGCTTTGCATTAAGCAGGCTGACCGCATATTGGGAAGGGAAGCCCTGAATATAGTAAAGTCCGGTGTCTGCCGTTTCCACGGCTTTGCCCGTCCCTTCGGTGACGAAAAGACAGCCCTCGGCCATTTCGCTTTTGATATCATTTTCGTCAAAGAGTTTTTTCAGGGAAACGGCATCGGTTTTTAATGTATTAACCCTTATGCAAAGGGGGGGCTTTCTGAAGGTGGATTTTAAAATATCCTCATGGTTGTCATACTGGTTTTTTATAAGCGAAACTATGCTCGGGTGGAGCGAATATTTAACTGTATCGTCGGCTTTTTGGATTTCGGTTTCGATATATTCACGCTGCCTTGTAATATTCCGGAGCACCCCGTTTATAAAGCCGGCGCGGTTTTGCCCCGCAAGGACCTTGGCGGCCTTCACCGTTTCGTCGCAGGCGGCCATGTCGGGGATTTTGTCCATATACAAAAGCTGGGACAGCCCCACGTAAAGCAGGCATCTTGACACAATATCGGGTTTGGATTTTACAAACAGGGAAATAATGAAATCAAGGGTGTTTTTCCGTTCCAGAGAGGTTTTGACTATTGCCTGATACAAGGCGTTGTCGGCGCCCGTCAGGTCTTTCCGGGACTGTTCGCCGGAAAGCTCAATATTGGAATAGGCGTTGTCTTTTATTATCCTCACAAGGGTTTTGGCCGCCTGTATTCGGGGTGACATCATCTTCTCCTGTTATTGAATCTTGAAACGATAAACAAAAAGCGGAGTATGGTCATTAAGGTGACGAACAGGGCTGCCACATAGGTCAATGCCGCCGCCGACAGCACCCTTCTTGCCCCTTTCTGTTCCTCGGTTGTCAGCATTCCCGTCCGGTCTATGACCGCCATCGCCCTTGAGGAGGCGTTGAATTCGGCGGGAAGAGTAACAAGCTGGAACAGGGCGATAACGACATAGCCTAAAATGCCGATATAGGCAAGGTAAATTGCCCCGTAAAAACCCAGCGCGGCAATGATAATCCCCGCCGGGAGGAGTATCGCGGAAGCCATTGAGCCTATTCTGGTAACCGGAATTATTGCCATTCTTATTTTTGCGGGGGCATAATCCGTATCATGCTGTACCGCATGACCCGCTTCATGACATGCCACCCCCACGGCGGCGGTTGAGGCGGAGTCGTACACCCCGTCGGAAAGCCTTACCACGTCGGCTTTGGGGTCGTAATGGTCGGTAAGCTCCCCGGGGATTCTTTCGATTTTTATATGATTAAGCCCGTTGGCGTCAAGCACCCGTCTTGCCGCCTCAGCGCCGGTTATTCCCTTTGAATTTTTGATTTTCGAATATTTGGAATAGGTGGTCTGAACCTTTATCTGTGCCAATAATGCGACCAATATTGCCGGTATCACAAAGTAAGCATATGTCCAGTCAAAATACATTGAAAATATTCCTTTCCGTGAAAACCGAATAACTTATAGCTTATTCCCCGCTAAAAAAGCGGTTACGTTCATTTTACCCCTGCCTTCCGGCTGGAGTTCGGTTATTATAATACTTTTATCCGAAGCTGCGATTTCTATACCGGTTCTGTCGGCTTTTATGATTTCCCCCGGCTTTAAGCCGCCGTTGCTTTCCCCCCTGAATGCCTTATGGATTTTGCATCTTTTCCCCCCCAGAAGGGTATAGGCGCAGGGGTTGGGGGATAGCGCCCGGATTTTATTGTATATGTTTTCGGCAGTATCGTTAAAGTCAAGGAGGGTTTCCTCCTTTTCCAGCTTGGGGGCGTAGGTGGCTTTGGAGTGGTCCTGCTTTATGCGGGTTGCTTCCCCCTTTTTTGCCTTTTCAAGGAATTCGGTCAAGGCTTTTCTCCCCAAACCGGTCAGGGCGTTATAGTAGCCGCTGTAATCCATATCCTCCGGGATTTCCGTTGCCCTTATCAGGGCTATGTCGCCGGTGTCCATGCCTTCGTCCATATACATTATGGTTACGCCGCCCGCCTTTTCACCGTTCAATAAAGCGCGGTAGATGGGGGCAGCTCCCCGGTAGGCGGGAAGAAGGGAGGCATGTACGTTTATACATCCCATGGGGGGTATATTCAGCACCTCCGGCGGGAAAATTTTACCGTAGGCGCAGGTTATGAAAATGTCCGCGTTATAGCTTTTCAAGCGGTTTTGGACTTCAATATCCCTCAGGCTGCTTGGCTGGAAAACCTCGATACCCTTTTCGAGTGCCAGCTTTTTTACCGGGGAATACTGGGTTTTATAGCCCCTCCCCCGGGGTTTGTCAACGCCGGTTACCACGCAGGCAACGTCATAGCCGCCGTTTATGAGTTCCTCTAAACAGCCGTATGCGATTTCGGGGGTTCCAAAAAATACAATCTTCATTTTACTCTTTCATTTCCAGTTCTTCGGGTTTCAGCATTCTGGTGGCTTTGTCGGTGTAGAGCACTCCGTTTAAGTGGTCTATTTCATGGCAGAAGCAGCGGGCGATAAGTCCGGTACCGGTGTGGGTGACATCTTTGCCGGTTCTGTCTTTAGCCCTAACGGTTACGGTCAGGGGGCGTTTGACCAGACCCCATTTTCCGGGGATGGAAAGGCAGGCTTCTATATCCTCCTCTTCCCCTTCGGCGGATATGATTTCGGGGTTTATAAGCTCGATAACCTTTTCACCGTCGTCCACCACCACAACCCTTCTCAGCACCCCCACCTGCGGGGCGGCAAGCCCTACTCCGCCGGAAGCTTTAAGGGTTTCGGTCATATCGTCAAGCAAGGTAATTATGCGGGGGGTGATTTCCTCCACCGCCCTGCTTTTTTTACGCAATGCCTTTGAAACATCCTTTTCGGTTTCTATTATGTTCAAAAGCGCCATGCAGTTCCTCCTGTTATATAATGGGCGGATTAATATCCACCTCGGTTTTTACTGTTTTGGGTATTTTCTTAAGTATGGTTTCAAAGCATTCGGATAAAAACTTTCTTGATAATGCTTTGTCCTTGTATTTTATAATAATTCTCTGGCGGTATTTGTTGCGAAGACGGTATATTCCCTCCCGGTAGGGACCTAACTTAATCATGGGGATTCCGGGGTACTTTTCGGTATGTATTTTGCCGATAAGTCCGCTTGCCCCTTCGGAAGCGGAGTTGGCGTCGAATTCGGTTTCCGCCGCAAAGGAAAACACCGCAATGTCGCAATAAGGCGGGAAAAGCACCGCTTTTCTTAAGGCGATTTCACTTTGAAAGAATTTATCGTAATCCTGAGTCAGAGCAAGCTTTAATATTTCATTGTCCGGCGAAGCGGTCTGGAAACAGGCATAGCCCTTCTTGTCGCTTCTCCCCGACCTTCCCGCTATCTGGGTAAACAGGGAAAATGCCCTTTCCCCTGCCCGGAAGTCGTTAAGATACAACGAAGCGTCGGCAAGCACCACCCCCACCAGCCCCACTTTGGGGAAATCCAGTCCCTTTGCCACCATCTGTGTGCCGAACAGGATGTTATACTTTCCTTCCCTGAAGGAGGAAATAATCTCCTCATGGGAATGCTTTTCGTTGGTGGTGTCGGCGTCCATACGGACGCAGTCCGCTCCGGGAAAGTCGCTTTCAAGCTCCTCCTGAAGCTTCTGGGTTCCGAAGCCGTAGTAGCCGATATGGCCGCTCTGGCAGTTGTCGCACTTTTCGGGTTTGTTAAGTATAAAGCCGCAGTAGTGGCAGACTAACTTGTTCCGCTTAACCGAAGGAAAACTGCCGCTGTCGCCGTAGGCGTGGTATGTCAGGGAAACCGAGCAGTTGGGGCAGGTATAGATATAACCGCATTTAAGGCAGGAAAGATGGGTGTTGTAACCCCGGCGGTTGATAAACAGAATTATCTGCTGATTATTTGAAATGGTTTTTTCGATAGCCTCTTTAAGCGGGGTTGAAATGATTTTGCCGTTTTCAATCCGTTTGTCCCCCCTTATGTCGATAAGGGAGCATTCGGGCAGGGTGGCACTGCCGTAGCGTTCGTCAAGGCGGATTAAGCTGTATATCCCGCTTTGGGCTTTGTGAAAGCTTTCCACCGACGGGGTGGCGGAAGCTAGGAGCATAAGGCATTTGTTGTAGGCACACCGGAAGCGGGCGATATCCCTGGCATGGTATTTGGGAGTGTTTTCGGATTTATAGGTGTGTTCCTGTTCCTCGTCTATAACGATAAGCCCTAAATTTTGGGCGGGGACGAATATGGCGGAACGGGTGCCTATTATTACTTTTACTTTCCCTTCAAGGATTTTCCTTGTGGTGTCCAGTTTTTCCCCCACCGAAAGCAGGGAATGAATCACCGCCAGCGTGTCGCCGAAAATTCCCCTGAACAATGACACCGCCTGGGCGGTAAGGCCGATTTCCGGCACAAGGACTATGGCGGATTTACCCCGGGACAGGGCTTTACGGCAGGCCTCTATTATAACCCTTGTCTTTCCGCTGCCGGTTATGCCGTATAACAGCGCCGCCTTTGCCTCGCCGCTGTCCATAAGACCGCTTATTTTCGAAAAGGCCTCTTTTTGAGCCGGCGACAGGGGGGAGTCATAATATTCTATGTCCTCGGTTGTGTCGATATAATTGCGGTACTTCCGTATTTCGATTTTTTCGATGATTTTGCCCTTAACAAGGGAGGTAAACACCGCCTGACCGATACCGTAGATATCCCTTGCTTCCGAAACCGAAATAACTCCGCCGTCCTTTAAAAATCTTACAAGGGTACGCTGCTTTTCGCTTTTGAGTATTTCGGGATTTTCGGCGGCGCTTTCCGCCTCGTCGGCGGAAGACAGGCGGTACAGAATTTCCCGCTTTTCGTTTATCCGTTCCTTAGCCCGGGAGGTTTTTTTAACCGCCCCCAACTTTTCAAGGGAGGAAAGGAGGATTTTAACCTCCTCGCCGAATTCGTCAATCAGATCCCTTTCGTCTGTCGTCCCTTTATTTTCAAGGTATTTGCAAATAAATTCCCCTTTTTCGTTCAGGGTGGACGTGTCGAAGGGCAGCACCTCATAAAACACCCCCGCCTGCATTTCCTGCCCCGGGGGCAGTATAGTCCTTGCGGCTATGCCGAAGGCGCAGAAATACCTTTCGGTCATAAAGGAACAAAGATCCAGCAGCTCGTCGTTCAGGGTGACGGGGTAGTTTAACACCTCGGTTATGGGCTTTATCTGGGGATAGTCGCATTTATCCGAAAAGGAGGTAACCACCGCCGTCCTCAGCATGTTGGAATTGCCGTAGGGAACGGCGCACACCGACCCCCGCTTTATTTTATCCCGAAGGGAGGGATGGACAAAATAGGTGTACTCCCTGTCGAAGTCCAAAGCGGCGTTCAATATACGGACAAATGCAAACACCTTTTCCATTTTATTTATTTACTGATATCTTTGTTAAGCCTGATTTTGAATTCCCCGCTTAACATCTTATCTATGGTTATCGAAACCGCCTTTTCGTTGACGCTGTCGGGGGTAAGGACGGGTTTGGATTCCTTGGTATCTCGGCGCATTTCCGCTTCTTCCCTTTCCCTGACCGTCTTGTCGGTTATAATCCTTGCCCCTTTGGCGGTGGCGATAACCAGCGCATAGCGGTTGATTTTATTGTTGGTAAGCTGCTGAACTGAAGGATAAAGCATTGTTTCTACTCCTTTTTCATTTTAATTCGGGTTTGGTAATGGTTCTCCGTTTCACCGAATGCTTTTCGGCCGAAACGATGGATTCTATTTCATTTGCGGTTTTTTCCCACTCGTTGTCGTCGTTTATAACCACATAATCATATTTGCTTATCAGGGCTAATTCCTTTTTGGCGGCGTCAAGCCGCTTTTCGATGCTGGCCTCGTCCTCGGTCCCCCGTCCCCTCAGGCGTTGTTCCAGATCCTCCATTGAAGGGGGGGATATAAATACCAGCAAAGCGTCCGGCATCTGCCGTTTTATCTGAAGGGCTCCGGCGGTGTCGATTTCCAGCACCACGTTTTTGCCCTGGTCCAGCATCCGGGTTACGAAGGACCTGGGGGTGCCGTAGAAGTTTCCCACATATTCGGCGTATTCCAGCATTTCCCCGGTATTTATTTTCTTTTGGAATTCCTCTTTGCCGACAAAGTAATAGCTCACCCCGTCGGCTTCCCCCGGTCTGGGTTTCCGGGTGGTTACCGAAACCGAATAAACATAGTCTTCCTTTTCCAGAAGTTTTTTAATGACGGTTCCCTTTCCCACCCCGGCGGGACCCGAAATTACAATCAAAAGCCCCTTGTTCATTGTTGGGAATTCATCCTTTCGGCTATTACATTGACTTCCTCCGCCGACAGAATGATATGCTCGCTGTCGGTTATAATAACCGCCCTTGTCTTTTTGCCGCAGGAAACGTCGATAACCCGGTTTATGTTTTTGGCGTCCTGTATAAGGCGGCGTACCGGAAGGGAGTCGGGAGAAACCACGCCTATAACCCTTTGGGTGTTTACCGTGTTGCCGAAGCCAATGTCAACGAATTTCATTTTATATCCGTCCTTAATTATTCGATATTCTGTATCTGTTCCCGTATTTTTTCAAGCTCGGCCTTTGCTTCTATGACCAGCTTTGCCATTTCGGCATCGCAGCATTTCGAGCCGGTGGTGTTAACCTCCCGGTTCATTTCCTGAACCAGAAAGTCCATTTTTCTGCCTACCGGCACGGATTCGTCAAGCAATTCCCGAAACTGCTCAAAGTGGCTTTTTAATCTCACCAGTTCCTCGGTGACGTCACATTTGTCGGCATAGACAGCGCACTCGGTCATTAACCTGGATTCGTCAACCGCTGCCCCGTCAAGGATGTTTCTTATCCGTTCCTTCATTTTTTCGTTGTATTCCCTTACGGAAACGGGAGCCAGCTCAAGGAGCTTTTCCCTTATTAGCTCAAGGGTTTCAAGTCTGGTAAGCAGGTCCTTTCTTAATTTCGCCCCTTCGTTTTCCCGCATGGCAAGATGGTTGGCAAGGGCGGCTTCGGCGACGGGTTTGAGACCCTGCCAGATCGAATCCATATCCTCGTCGGCTTTTCTTACCAGAAATACCTCCGGTTTTAAGGAAACAAGTCTTAAGTCAACCTCCCCGGCAATACGATAGTCGCTCTTTATGGTTTCAAGGGTTTTAAGAAAGCCTTCCAGATAGTCCCGGTTGAGGGAAAGTTCCACCTTGTCCCCTTCGGTGCATTCGATGGACACGAAAATGTCAATCTTCCCCCGGGTGATATAGTTTGACGCCAACTGCTTCAGCTTGTCTTCAAGGGAAATATACATGCGGCTTAACTTGATGCTCAGGTCCAGGTAGCGGGAATTAACCGACTTTACCTCCACCGTTATGTCGTTACCGGCTATATAATCCTTATGGCGGCCATAACCGGTCATGCTTCTTATCATGTTATTTTTCCATTCCTTCTTATTTTTTTCGGTTTCTGAACAAAATATAGTATTTGGTTATTATCATGGTTAATGCAAGGTCAAAGGCGAAAAATATGAAGTTGCCCAGTAAATATATCCAGATTTCGAAGCCCAGCGGATCGTCGCCGGCGACTACGAAGTATCTTCCCAGCCAGATGATTACGGTCAGGAGGATGTTGGAAACAATCCATTTCATGACCCAGGAGAGTATCTTATTTTTTATCCTTTCGCAGAAGGATTTGAGAATGGGGTAGATTCCGCCGTAGAATATAAAGGTTATGGCGATGTTTTTGTCGGGAAGCAGGGTAAACGCCAATACCCCCGACACCGCATATACCCCCAAAGCGGCGGAAAGGTCAAGTTCGATCATTGCCACCACCACCGCAAAGCCTGCGGCGAAGGCCGCCGACATGGAAAGGGCGGAGATAATGTTGCCGAAGGACATTATTATTACCGCGGCAGCCGAAAGCACCCCCGACAGGGCAATGGTTTTGCTCCTTCTGTTCATGCCTACCTCATACAGCCGCAGATCATATCAAGGCACATCAAACCCATACAGATATCGCAGCCCGAACAGCTTGTGGCGGTTTGCGAGGTGTTGAAGGGGGAGGAAGCCGCTCCTTGCGAAAGCTTCTGAAGGGATATCTGATATTCGGGGTTCGACGGGTCCATGCGGCAGGCGGTTTCGATATGGTTCCGCCCCTCTAACAGCCAGCCCTTGTGGGCATAGATTATACCCGTAAGGTAGTGCCATTCGGCGGTATTCTTGTTGGGTTCCCGTTCAAGGTAGATTTCGGCTTCGGAATATCTCCCCTGCTGGATAAGGCGGCGGATTTTATACAGGCTGCTTTCCTGTCCGTAGCCTTCGCTGCCGGATGAGGTATTGCCGCTCCCCCCCGAACGCAGTCTCTGGATTTCCCCGTATGCCTCGTTTATTTCCTTCATTTTATCGGAAGCAAGGTCGGAAAGGGGGTTGTCCACATAGTTGTCTGGGTGGTACTTTTTGGCAAGATTCCGGTACGCCTTTTTGATTTCCTCGTCGGTGGCGTCGGGGGAAACGCCTAAAACTTTATAGGGGTCAGTCATTGGCTTTACCTTTCTGTGTTATGGGAATTTCCCTTAAGCTTCAAAAGGCTTTTTTCAAAAGCCGCCTTTGAGCCTAACTGGGCGGTGTTGTAGATGAGATTGTCAAGGCTGCTGCCGCCGGATTTTTCATAGGCACGGCAGAAGGCCATTATCGAATCGTTCAGGGTGGTCCGGATTATATCCCTTGAATTATATACCTCTTCGGGGGAGGAATAATACAAATTCAGCACATTATAGTTTCCCTTTTCGTAATCCCTTTCGGAATCCTCAAAGGCGTCTATAAGATAAATATATCTTCCGATATGGTAGCCGCATTCCTCAAGGATTTCCCGGTTTTCCCCTTCGGTGTTCCCGCTTGCCACTATGCCGGTGACTTTGGCAAAGCAGTCGGCAGCCATGTCCGGAGAGGCACAGTTTGATTTTTCAAGGCCGTAAAGCTTTTCAAGGGAGGCGCTCACCTGACCGTCAAGCAGGGGGTAAAGTTTTGACGAACGTTTTTTTATACGGCCGGCAAACAGGAGACAGATTCTATAAATCAGCTTTTTTATGCCCTTTGAATCCCGGTAGTCGTCCAGGAACTTGTAGTAAAGGAGAATTCCGAAGGCGGCCGCGGTGTATATAAGGGACCGGCTTTCGCACACCATGCATTTTTTCTTCAGGCAGTAGGGGCAGCGTTTTATTTTCGACGAGGTCTTTTCCCCCTCCACCGCCATCCTGACGATGCACAGAAACACAAAGTCCTGATTAAGGAAAAACCTTGTAAGGCGGGAGATTTTCCTGCCGCCTTCCTTGCAGAGGCCGCAGTAAACCGCTTTGTAAAATTCGTTTTCCTTAACCAGCAGCTCGCTCTGAACCGGCTTTATGTAACCGAACATTTACTTCCCCTTTATAGTCGTAGTTTAACATCCTATTATATCATGGGGTTATACAAATTTCAATATAAATCATAAAATACAATATTTAATAACATTATTTTTAATTTTTACTTTAAAAAGAGGATTTTCAATTTTTATTGCGTATATAATAATAAACGATTCCGATAAAACGGGAAAAAAGCAAGCTTTTTTTATTTTTTTGTGGATATCCGGAAATATAAGTATATAATCAGGGGGGTGGTTTTATCAAAGACAGAATTTATGAAATCGAAAGGAACTATCTTTCAAAAAACGCCTTTCTTTCCCAAAACACAAAGGGAAGGCTGTTTCCGGTTGAGGAATGTCCCATGCGGACCCCCTTTATGCGGGACAGGGACAGGATAATCCACTCGAAGGCCTTCCGGCGGCTTATGCACAAGATGCAGGTGTTTGTCGCTCCCGAAGGTGACCACTACCGGACAAGGCTGACCCACACCCTTGAGGTTACCCAGATTGCCCGCACCATCGCCAGGGACATGGCGTTAAACGAGGACTTGACCGAGGCGGCGGCTTTAGGGCACGACCTGGGGCATACCCCCTTCGGCCATTCGGGGGAAAGGGTGCTCAATTCCCTGTGCTCAAAGGGTTTCCGCCATAACGAACAAAGTCTGAGGGTAACCGACGTTCTGGAAAAGCTGAATCTGACCTATGAGGTGCGGGACGGCATTTTAAACCACACCAACGGTTTCCCCTCCACCAGGGAAGGGCAGGTTGTGGCCGCTGCCGACCGGATAGCCTATATCAATCATGACATTGACGACGCAATAAGGGCGGGGATACTTAAAGAAGGGGATATTCCGAAAGACTGCACCGACATACTGGGCTTGACCCACTCCAAGCGGATATCCGCCATGGTGAATGCGGTTATTTCCCACGGGTCCGACGGGGATATCGGAATGGACGAGCCCTATAAATCCGCCACGTCAAATCTTCGGGACTTTATGTTCGAGGCGGTGTATAAAAATCCCGTCGCCAAAAGCGAGGACGAAAAGGTGGAAAACATGCTTGCCTTTTTGTTCGAATACTACATGAAAAAGCCCGAAACACTCCCCGGCGAATATTATTCCAACATAGAAAATGACGGGATCGAAACGGTGATCTGCGACTACATAGCGGGTATGACCGACAGGTTCGCCCTCATGCTGTTCGACAAGCTTTTTATCCCCAAAGCCTGGCAGTACAAATAGAAACGGAGTAAAAATGGCATTTTCCAAAACCTTTCTTGAGGAAGTTAAGGAAAGAAACGACATTGAAGAAGTAATAAACCGCTATGTCCCCCTTAAGCGGGCGGGGGCGAATATGGTGGGGCTTTGCCCCTTCCATTCCGAAAAAACCCCCTCCTTCACCGTGTTTTCCGCATCCAAAAGCTTTTACTGCTTCGGCTGCCAGACGGGGGGAGACGTAGTTTCCTTCGTTATGCGCATGGAGGGGATGGATTACCCCGAAGCGGTGGAATTCCTGGCAAACCGGGCGGGGGTCCCCATTCAGGAGGAAAACGGCTATTCCCCGCCGGCGGTACGGGTTAAGAAGGAACGCATCGTCGAAGCCATGCGTGAGGCGGGAAGGTTTTATCATTCCCGATTATTTACAGAAAAGGGGAAGACCGCCCTTGAATACGTAAAAAAGCGGGACATTACAAACCTTACGGTCAAGCGGTTCGGCATTGGCTTTGCCCCCGACGGGTGGGACAACCTTTATACCCACCTAAAGGAAAAGGGCTTTACCGATGACGAAATGAAGGCCGCCTTTCTTGTGGGCGTTTCCAAAAACAATACCTATTTCGACATTTTCAGAAACCGGCTTATGTTCCCGGTGTTCGACCTTACGGGGAATCCCGTCGCCTTTTCGGCAAGACGGCTTAATGAAAATGACGAAAGGAAGTACATAAACACCTCCGACACCCCGGCTTTCAAAAAATCCAAAATACTCTTCGGGCTGAATATAGCAAAGAATTCCTCGGAAGGGTCGTTAATCCTCTGCGAAGGGGCGGTGGACGCGGTAATGCTCCACCAGGCGGGGTTTTCCAACGCCTGCGCCACCTTGGGTACTTCAATAACCGACGACCACGCAAGGATTATTTCGAGAATCGCAAAAACGGTGTATCTTGCCTATGATATCGACAAAGCCGGCAGGCTTGCCACCGAAAAGGCCATATCCAAGCTGAATCAGGTGGGGGTGGCGGTAAAAATTATTAATTTAGGTGATGAAACCAAAGACCCCGACGAATTTATCAAAAAGTACGGCGCGGACGCCTTCAGGCGACGGCTTACCGGTTCCGAAGGACAGACGGAGTATCTAATAAATCAGATTTTATCGAAATACGCCTTGAATCTCCCCGACGAAAAGGCCATGGCGGCAAGGGAGGTATGCGCTTACTTGGCCACTATAAATTCCGGAACCGAGCTTGAGATTTATGCTTCCTCCGCCGCCGCAAAGCTGGGTGTGGGGAAGGAAGTGCTGCTGGAGGACATAAAGCGTCAGCAGAGGATAAGCACCAGAAGCGAAAAGAAGAAGTTTGCCGAAAAAGCCCTGTCCGAAATCCAGGGTTTCGGCGACAGGACCAACAAGGACAAAGTCCGCTTTTCGGCAGCCGCCACCATCGAGGAAAAAATCTTGGGGATTATCCTTTCCCGTCCCGATTTGGGACCCTATGCCTGTCAGAAGCTTACCGGGGATCATTTTATCACCGAATTCAACAAAAGGGTGTTTGAATTTTTCCTTGAAGACTTCAAGGGGGGTAAGCAGCCGGATATATCCCGGGAGGGCTATTTCAGCCAGAACGAAATTTCCGCGATAGTAAAGACGATGGCGCAGCGGGAGGGGGTTGACGACAATTCCCAGAAGGTGCTGGACGAATATATCGAAAAGCTTAAGAGGCAGAAGGAAATACGGGAAGGGGAGGAAAAAATAAAGGAAAATCCCCTTGAGGGGCTTACCGACTACATAGAACAGCTGAGAAAACGGAAAAAATAAAATTTACATAGAGTGCTTTGATTTTTCAAAGCAGCGAAAGGATTGGTTAAATGAACGACAAACAGCAGACGCTGAACGAGCTTATCGAACGGGGAAAGGCAAAGGGCACCCTTACCCCCGCCGAGGTGCTTGACGCTCTTGACGACACCGACTGCCCCATTGAGGTGCTTATCAAGGCCTTTGAAGTCCTTGAAGCCAACGGGGTGGAAATCACCAGCGACACCATCGACCCGGATGTGTTCGACGTCCCCGAGGACGAGCTTATCGAGGAGGAAATCGACGAAAATCCCGAAAACGTGGTAACCTATCTCGCCCAGGAGGGGGTTTCCATCGACGATCCGGTCAGGATGTACCTCAGGGAAATAGGCAAGGTGCCCCTGCTTACCGCCGAACAGGAGCTGGAGCTTGCCGAAAAAATGACCACCGGCGACGTAAAGGCAAAGCAGAAGCTGGTGGAAGCCAACCTCCGCCTTGTGGTCAGCATCGCCAAACGGTACGTCAACCGGGGTATGTTTTTCCTTGACCTTATTCAGGAGGGGAATTTAGGGCTTTTAAAGGCGGTGGACAAGTTCGACTACGGCAAGGGCTATAAATTTTCCACCTACGCCACCTGGTGGATACGGCAGGCCATCACAAGGGCAATCGCCGACCAGGCAAGAACCATAAGAATCCCGGTGCATATGGTGGAAACGATAAATAAAGTGCTTAGGGTTTCCCGGCAGCTTTTACAGGAATACGGGCGGGAACCCACCGATGAGGAAATTGCCGACGAAATGGGTATCCCCGTCGATAAGGTGAGGGATATATTGAAGATCGCCCAGGAGCCGGTTTCCCTTGAAATGCCCATAGGCGAGGAGGAAGATTCCCATTTGGGGGACTTTATCGCCGACGACAACGCCCCCGCCCCCCAGGATGCGGCTTCCTATTCCATGCTCAGGGAACAGCTGCTTGAGGTGCTGCACACCCTTACCCCAAGGGAGGAAAACGTGCTTAAATTACGCTTCGGTCTGGAAGACGGGCGTCCCAAAACCCTTGAGGAAGTGGGAAAGGTGTTCAACATCACCCGGGAACGTATCAGGCAGATTGAGGCGAAGGCCCTGCGGAAGCTCCGCCATCCCAGCCGGTCAAAGCGGCTTAAGGATTACCTTGAATAAAAAGTTTGAGAAAGGATTAAACAAACATAATGCTTGAAGAATTAAAGAAACTTGAGGAATCGGCGTCGGCGGAAATTGACAAGACTTCGGATTTAACAGAACTTGACGCCATAAGGGTTAAATATTTAGGGAAAAAAGGGTATTTAACCGGCATATTGAGAACTCTCGGCCAGCTTACGGCAGACCAGCGTCCCGTGGTGGGGGCTGCCGCCAACGAAGTCAGGCTTAAAATAGAAGGCTTTATCGAAAAAAAGACAAAAAAGATAGAGGAAGCATCCCTTGATACAAGGCTGAAAGCCGAAAGGCTGGACGTCACCCTTCCGGGGAAGGTACGGGAAATCGGCCGCAGTCATCCCCTGCGTTCCACCGAAAACCGGATGGTGGAAATATTCCTGCGGATGGGCTTTGAAGTGGTGGAGGGCCCCGAAGTGGAGTCGGTTTACAACAACTTCGACGCCCTGAACGCCCCCGCAGACCACCCCTCAAGAGATATGACGGACACCTTCTACATATCTGACGGGGTGGTTTTAAGAACCCAGACCTCCCCGGTTCAGATAAGGGCTATGAAAATAAGAAAGCCCCCCATCCGGATTATATCCCCCGGCAGGGTTTACCGCTGTGACCCCCCCGACGCCACCCATTCGCCGGTGTTCCACCAGCTTGAGGGATTGGTTATCGACAAGGGAATTTCCCTGTCCCACCTTAAGGGCACCCTTGATTTGTTTGCAAAATCCATGTTCGGGGAAGGCACCCAAACCCGCCTTCGTCCCCACAACTTCCCCTTTACCGAACCTTCGGTGGAGGTGGATTTCTCCTGCTTTGCCTGCGGCGGCAAGGGTTGCCGGCTGTGCAAGGGAGAAGGCTGGATTGAAATGTTGGGCGCGGGGATGGTTCATCCCAATGTCCTTTCGGAATGCGGCATTGACCCGGAAGTTTATTCCGGCTTTGCCTTCGGCATGGGAATCGAACGGATTGCCATGCGGAAGTTCAACATTTCCGACATGAGGGCATTGTATGAAAACGATGTCCGCTTTATAGGACAGTTTTAGTCCCCGCCAAATAAGACTTTTTAAGGATGGGTTTATATAATGAAAGTTTCACTCAACTGGATAAGAGATTACGTTGATTTTACAGATAATATCAGGGAATACACCGAAAAGCTGACCATGTCCGGTACCAAGGTGGAAGGATATGAGGTTATAGGAGAAAATATAAAAAACGTGGTGGTGGGTAAAGTGTTATCCACCGTACACCACCCCAATTCCGACCATCTCACCATCTGCCGGGTGGACGTGGGGGGCGAAAGGCCCCTGCAGATTATAACCGGCGCTTCCAACGTCAAAGCCGGGGATATGGTGCCGGTCTGCAAAGACGGAGCGGTCCTCCCCGACGGGAAGGTTATCAAAAAGGGAAAACTAAGGGGGGAGCTTTCCGAAGGGATGCTCTGCTCCCTTCAGGAACTTGAGCTTACAAAGCACGACTTCCCCTATGCGGACGAAGACGGGATATTCATTTTACAGGAAGACTGCAAAGTTGGGGAGGATATCCGGGACGCTCTTATGTTAAAAGACGTGCTGGTGGATTTCGAACTTACCTTCAACCGCCCCGACTGCCTTGCCTTTCTCGGCATAGCAAGGGAAACGGCGGCCACCTTCAAAACAAGGCTTAATTACAAAGAGCTCTTTGTCAAGCCCAAAAACAACGGGGAAAACGCCTCGGATTATATATCGGTAAGGGTGGAAAACCCCGTTCTTTGCCCCCGCTATACCGCAAGGGTTGTCAAAAACGTTAAAATCGCCCCCTCTCCTTTGTGGATGAGGGCAAGGTTAAGGGCCTGCGGTATAAGACCTATCAACAACATCGTTGACATAACCAACTACGTAATGCTGGAATACGGTCAGCCCATGCACGCTTTTGACTACAATTTCATTACCAGCAAAACCATTGTCATAAGAAACGCCGCCGAGGGGGAGAAAATCACCACCCTTGACGGCATTGAAAGGCAGCTTGACAGCTCCATGCTCTGCATAGCCGACGGGGAAAAGGCCATAGCCCTTGCCGGGGTTATGGGGGGCGAAAATTCCGAAATAACCGATAATACCGTAACGGTGGTGTTCGAGTCCGCCAACTTCAACCGGGAAAATATCCGCTTCACTTCAAGGGAAGTGGGGCTTCGCACCGATTCCTCTAAGCGGTTTGAAAAGGGGCTTCCCCCCTACAACGCCCTCATAGCCATTAACAGAGCCTGCGAACTGGTGGAGCTTATCGGCTGCGGCGAAGTGGTGGACGGGGTTATCGACCAATGCTCCGCCGACATAAATCCCACAAAGGTGAAGTTCGAGCCGGAAAGGATAAATTCCCTGCTGGGGACGGATATTTCAAAGTCCGAAATGGCGGAAATACTTTCAGGGATTGATATATCCCTTGAGGGGGATTACCTTATCGTGCCCCCCTACAGAAACGATATTATAAACACCGCCGACGTGGCGGAGGAGGTTGTAAGGCTGTACGGCCTTGACAATATCAACGGAAATTTGTTTGCCGGCGAGGCAACGGAAGGCAAGCTTACCGAAAATTATGATTTCCTCCAAAAAATAAACAAGGCAATGACGGCTTTGGGATTTTATGAAATCTACACCTATTCCCTGACTTCCCCCGCACTTTTCGACCAAATCCGACTTCCCGAAACCGATAAAAGACGGGACGTCATAAGGCTGTTAAATCCTATCGGGGACGAAACCTCCGTACTCCGCACCACCCCGCTGCCTTCGCTTCTCGGCTGTCTTGAAACCAACTTCAACCGGCGGATTCTGTCGGCAAAGCTGTTTGAAACGGCGACGGTTTACGCAAAAGACGGCGAAGGGATGTCCCGGGAACGGCGTATCCTCTGTATGGGTTATTACGGTTCCGGCGACTTTTATGAAATAAAGGGTTATGTGGAGGAACTGCTTAAGTTCCTCGGCATAACCGGTTATACCATTACAAAAGAAGATTCGCTGGCCACCTACCATCCCGGAAGGTGCGCCAAAGTGGTTGTCGGAAGCGATGAAATAGGAATTTTCGGGCAGCTTCATCCCCTGGTTTCAAGGGAATTCGGTCTTGACGACGGGGTTTATGCCGCCGAAATCGAAGTGGACCTGCTCCGCAAACACCACGCAAAGCAGAAGCAGTATGTTCCCATTCCCGTTTATCCCGCCGTCGAAAGGGACCTTTCCCTTGTCATGGAGGAGGATATACAGGCCGGTGAGGTTATTTCCCTGATATCGGCTGCCGCCGGCAAATACCTTGAAAGCGTGAAGGTTTTCGACGTTTACCGGGGAAAGGGGATCGGGGAGGGTAAGAAGTCAATGGCTTTCAGGCTTACCTTCCGCAAAGAGGACGGCACGTTAAACGACAGCGAAGTGGAAAAGGAAATTCAAAGCATCCTGACGGGGCTAAAACAGGAAAAGGGGATTGTTATACGTTCCTGATTTGCCCTGGCACTTCCAAAAAAACTGTTGCATTATACATTCCGCCGTGCTATAATAAGTTGAATGAGTATTTTTAAGGGGGCGAAGCCATGAACGACAAGGCTACCAAAACGCGTATGTTCAGCGTCAAGGAGCAGGAAGAGCTTACAATGCGCCAGACGCTCCAGAGCGTGTATGATTCCCTGAAGGAAAAGGGTTACAACCCAATCAATCAGATTGTGGGGTATATCCTGTCGGAGGACCCGACCTATATAACCAATCACAACAACGCCAGAGCGCTTATAAGAAAAATAGATCGTGACGAGCTTTTGCGCTCCCTTGTCCAGAACTATCTCAAGCTGTAAGAAAGGAATGAGTTATGAGCGAAGAAACCAAGATAAAGCCGTTCATGTATAAGGGTAGACCCCTTGTCCGCCAGGGACAGTTTATCTTTTACGGCAACCCCGACGAAAAAGCCATACTGTTTATGAATATACTCGAAACCAAAAAAAGCGGGGATTTGGATATTGCGTCCCGGGTGCTCGTTCAGATCCAGAAGACCGGCGATGAGGTAAGCTTCAACGAGAAAGTTATAAAACAGTGCGAAAAGCGGTCCTTTTACGATGCCTTTGAAATCGGCCTTATCTGGCTGGAACGGGAATTAAAGAAATAACAGTTAAGCCGCCGTAAATATTTACGGCGGTTTGCAACAAGGGGGATAAAATGAAACTAACCTATTTGGGCACCGCCGCGGCGGAGGGCTGGCCGGCGGTTTTCTGCAACTGCGAATACTGTAAAAAAGCAAAAGCAACCAGGGGGAAAAACATACGCACCAGAAGTCAGGCGTTAATAAACGAAAATCTGCTTATCGACTTCCCCATGGACAGCTTTTTGCATATGGTCAACAACAAGCTTGATCTGTCGGCGGTGGAGTATGTGTTCTTTACCCATTCCCACCTTGACCACTGCTCACCGGTGGATCTGTTCTTCCGGGCGGAAGGGGTGTATGCCCATGATTTGACCAAAAAGGATTTAACTCTTTTCGGCAATCTAAAGGTGGCAGAACGGCTGGAAAACATCGTTAAGGCATATAAGGACGAACCCTTCGGGATTAAGTTCAGCGAAGTCAAGCCCTATAACCCGGTTATCTGCGGCAGCTACAAGGTTACTCCCCTGCGGGCTTATCATTCCTCCGGTGAGGATGCCCTTGTTTATATTATCGAAGAAGGGGGAAAAACCCTGCTGTATTTGCATGATACGGGTTTTCCATTTGACGAGGTGTTCGATTATCTTGTCCGAAACCGTATAAAAGCGGATTTCGTAAGCTATGACTGCACCTATGTTGCCCTTCCCAGCGGGGGCGGCCATATGGGGCTGGATTCCTGCCAGGTACTGCGGGACAAATTCCTTGCCTTGGGGATAATCGATGAAAACACAATAAACTGTATAAATCATTTTTCCCATAACGGCAAGCTTATCCATGACGAACTGGTGCCCGTGGCGGAGGAACTGGGCTTTCTGACCGCTTATGACGGTATGGTAATTGAAATTTAATATATCCCGCCGGCTCTGCCGGCGGATTTTCATCCGAAACGAAGTTGAGGATTTCTTCCGCAGCGTAAGCTGTAGATTTCATTTTGCTTCTTTTCCAAATTTGCGGCACTGCCCCTCATCCGTCAGCCTGCGGCTGACACCTTCCCCTCAAGGGGAAGGCTTTATTCATCCGCAGCGTAAGCTGTGGATTTCATTTTGCTTCTTTTCCAA
>DBQR01000053.1 GCA_002305335.1 Clostridiales bacterium UBA1389 | reverse complement strand
CTCCCAGCTGAGCTACAAGCCCGTATATATCTTTACAGCGGGTTGATTATAACACTAAAAAATCGGTTTGTCAATAATAATTGACTTGAAAACCCGCTAATAGTATGATACACTTATATAAAATGGGCGAAAAGCCAATTCTTGCCTGAAAGGAGTAATTAGGTGAAAAAAATACTGTCTTTTATTCTTGTTTTCACTTTTATTTTAGGAGGGATTATTATGACATCCTGCGAAAATAACAACACCGATACCTCGGAGGAATCAAAGAAGGACATTTCCGACGAAATATCCGACGAAACTTCCGACGAAACATCCGGCACACCCGGCGAAAATGACAACCTTGCCTATCATGCTCCCTATTTTTACGATTGCGGCATTAAAATAACCGGTGACAATAATCTTGTGTTTCTTACCGACGGTGACGACAATACCTTTGCCGAACTTACCACCAGCCTTGACAAGGGTAACGGCTATACCATAACCGCCACCGACTGGTCGGGAAAAACCCACAACCTCACCGTTGACAATACCACCGCCGCCATATCCGTTGACCTGGGTTTTATGTCGGAAATAACCGGTTTTGAAGTAACCTTCGGGGAATACTCCGGCGAAAAATGCGACATATTCTACTCCACCGACGGATATAACTTCTCTTTTTATGCCGGCAGCTACGGCGTTTATGAAGACGGCAAACTTTCCGACAGCCTTAGCATTACCGCCAAAGCGGTTATGTTTGTGTTCCCTGTTTCCTACGATAAAACCATTAAAATCGGAGAAATAAGGATTAAGGGAGACCGTCGGCACAACCGTACCCTTCTGACTGCCGGAGCTTCCTATGAAATTATCGGCACGGTTACAAAGAAATACCCCGAACTTGAAAACGGATATAAGCTCACCGACGGTAAAACTTTTATTACCGACGGCGACGAGGCCCTTTTGGGCTTTGTAACCCCGACTCAGACGGTTTCCTACGGCAGCGCTATTGTTATCGACTTAGGGGACGTCAAGAATGTGTCGGAGGTTTACTTCGGTTTGTACATTACCTCCTCTTCCCTTCCCCTCCCCGAAAAGGTAAATGTGAAGTATTCCCGGGACAACGAAAACTGGGAGGATTTCGGTCAATCCTATTTAACCTCCTCCAGCAACATAACAAGAACTACCTCCAACAAATATCTTGTAACCCGCCCTTATACCGTTAAAGCCCGTTATATAAAGGTAATAACCAATATTTCCACCAGCGTGATTACGGACGAAATTTTTGTCTATGGGTCCGAAACGGATGTCGAGGAGCCGGACTACAACTTCATCAACCGTAAAAACCAGCTTTCCAACACCAACGTGGCCTCCTTCGTGAAGGCAACCCTGAACGGAAACGAATCCTCCCTTATTACCGACCTTGCCTACCGGGAAGGTCTGAAGGGTGTTGAGGGGGAAAACGAAATAAAACTTACCCTTAACAAAACCTATGACGACCTTTGCGGCGCCACAGTCACCTATGAAGGTCAGGTAAACGATTTCGAACTGTTTTGCGGGGAGGAAAAGGTAAGCTGTCAGTCCTATACCGCCAAAGCAGGGTCCAACACAAATCTTTACATTTTCTTTGACGACAAGACTTCCGACAACGTCACCATCAAGCTCACCGCCGGCAACACACTGAAACTGAAAGAGGCTTCCGTTTATGCAGGTCAGCCCCAGCTTCCCCTTATCCGGGGGGGATTCTTCCAGCTTCCCACCAACGGCGGTAGAGCAAGTGCGGCGGCAAGCCAGAGCGAATATGCCTGGTATCTGCAGCTTAAGGGCATGAAGGACTTGGGTATGGACTGGGTGGTAATGCAATATACCGTCCACTACAATGCCAAATCAACCATGGTAAACGGTCCTAAGATCACTGCGGCAGGCTATGCCTATTCCCCCACCTATGGCTGCGACGATGTGTTCGAAGCGGTGCTTTCCGCCGCCGACAGGCTGGGAATGAAGGTATTTTTAGGTACCATACACGATTCCGACTTCACTTCACCCAACGCCGCCGCCACTAAAAAACAGTATGAAAACATTGTTAAGGATTCCTTCCTGATAATCGAGGATATATACAATATGTACCACCACCATACCTCCTTTGCGGGATATTATCTTTCCGACGAGGAATGCGACCAGTGGCTTAATATGTCCGGCGGGGTGAATGCGGGAAGGTATGTTTATAAAAATCAATCCGACTATATCCATGAAATCGCTCCGGAGGCTTTGATTATGATCGCCCCCGCTATCTGGCGGAGCGGAAAGCCCATAACCGGCGCAGACAACCTTTACCGGCTTATAGCCCCCGACAAGGAGGGGGACCGCCCGGTGGCGGATATTGTGGCGGCCCAGGACTGCCTTGGGCGAACCTCCACCCTTTATGTTGAGGATTCGGTTATGGATTCTTTTGAGGACTATGTCACGGAGTGGGCAAAGGCGGTAAGGCGGGCAGGCGCGGAATTCTGGCACGACATGGAGATTTTCGAGCAGGTATCCACCACCAAGCGGTATGACGAGATTGTGAAATCCCTGGTTGCCGAGGCAAAAATGTCGGGTTCTATAATAGTATTTGACATTCCCCACTACTTTACCACTTTCCCCATGACAAAATATGATAGTGTCTTTGATTATTACAAGCGGCTTATCGTAAGGGATTATGTAAAATTCTATTCGACCTTTGCGACGGTTGACGGCCACGGGAAGGAAGCTGAGCCCCCCGAAGTGGTAACCGACGACGGCAGAAAGGTGGATATGTCCGGAGTAATCGAGGTTACAAAACCCGAAATAAAGGATGAAATCTATAACGAAGGCGTACTGATTAAAACGACCCCTTCCTTAAATAATTCAGACAGCCTGAACTGGCAGAATTTTGCCTTAGGAAATATCAAGGCAACCCCCGAATATGCCTATGCCTGGGACAATAACAACTTCTATGCCCTTGTCCGCACCAACGACGACACCGTAAACTACGGCGCGGGGGTTTGGTGGGAAAGCAAGGATGACCTGGTTCAGGTCTGGATGATAACCACCGGCGCGACCAACTCGACTGCCCTTGAAAACGACCACGGGATAAGGTATTACCTCCACCGCACTTCATCCGGCTGGACTGCCGGCGGCGAAGGTGCGTCTGCCGTAACCATTGACGGTTTTACGTTCGAGGAAAAAGACGGAGTGATTCTGATTACCATGCCCTGGAGCAGTTTGGGGAGAACCGTCCCCACCTCCGGCGACGGCACCGCCATGGGTATTAAAATACAGTATGTTGACGGTGAGGATGATTCCTGGGCTTCCTCCAACGGTTCAAAGGACCAGTCGATAAACACCAACGCTCTGTATAGCTATTAAATTAATATAAAATAGTGAAAGCTCCCTTGCTCAAGGGAGCTTTTATATCTTGATTAAATTGCAGGTATGTGCTATTATTAATAGGAAATTGAATTTATGGGTAAAGGCGGTTGACTGAATGTATAAGAAACCGAAAATTCTTGTAGTGGGCAGTTTTGTTATGGATCTGATTATAAGCGCCCGCAGATTCCCCTCTGCGGGGGAGTCGGTTTTTGGAACAGGCTTTGCCACCGCCCCCGGAGGCAAAGGGGCGAATCAGGCAATACAGGCCTCCCGTTTAGGGGCAAAGGTGGTTATGGCGGGGAAGGTGGGAAGCGACGATTTCGGCAGGGCTCTGATAAATTCGGCGGTTCAAAGCGGGGTCGATACCCGTTATGTCGCGGTTTCAAATAATGTTCCCTCCGCCGTGGGAAATGTCCAGCTTGAAGTTTCCCCGGAGGGTACCCAGAACCGGATAATCGTTTACCCCGGCGCCAATATGGAAATAACAAAAGAGGATATTTTACCGCTAAAAGAAGAAATCCAATCCTTTGACATGGTCATACTTCAAAACGAAATACCCATGGAGATAAACACTCTGGTGGCATCCTTTGCGAAGGAAGCGGGGGTTAAGGTTATGCTTAATCCCGCCCCCACGGCAAAACTGCCGGTAGAATTGCTGTCTTGTCTTACATATATTACCCCCAACGAGCATGAGGCGGAGGATCTGACGGGTATTCCCGCCGACAGCGAAAAAAATATTGAAAAACAGCTTTATGCAATAAAAAACACCGGCGTAAAGAATGCAATAATAACCCTGGGCAAGAGGGGGGCGGCCTTTCTGGGCGACGGGGGAATCTGTTACTCCCCCAGCGTTGACTGGGGGAAGACGGTTGACCCCACCGCCGCCGGGGATTCCTTTATCGGTGCCTTCTCAACGGCGGTGGCGGCGGGGATTTCCGTTACAAACGCCCTTCGGTTTGCCAACGCCGCCGCCGGTATTTCCGTTACCCGCATGGGAGCCCAGACCAGCCTCCCCGCCCTGGAGGAAGTGCTGTCGGTTATGAAGGTAAAAGGCTTTGATATCGAACCGTTTAATATTCTGCTTACAAAGTAGGGGGAAATAGAGATGGAAGCATTGGAAAAGTTCATTGAAATTGCAACTAAGGAATTCAATTCCGTCGCATCTTCGGTGGACAGGGAAAGCCTTGAAAAGGCGGCGGAAATGATAATTGAGGCCAAAAAGAACAAAAACAGGCTCCATATAACGGGGATAGGTAAGCCCTCCCATGTGGCAAACTATATCGCCTCCCTTATGTCCTCAACGGGCACGCCGGCCTATTATCTTAACGCCACCGAGGCGGTGCATGGTTCCAGCGGGCAGCTTGTGGCAGGGGATGTGGTTATTGCCATTTCCAACAGCGGGGAAACTCAGGAGCTTAAGGCCACGGTGACGGCTGTAAAAAACAACGGCTGTAAAATCATTGCCGTTACGGGGAACAAAAATTCCTGGCTTGCGGATAATTCGGATATTAGCCTTTTGGCAAAGGTAGACCATGAGGGGGATATCCTCAACCGTCCCCCCAGGGCATCGGTTTTAGCGGAAATGTTCGTCCTTCAATGTCTGTCGGTGCTGTTACAGGAGGACGCAAACCTGACCGTCGAACAGTATGTTAAAACTCATCCCGGAGGAATGTTGGGAAAGAAATAAGTTTAACCCATAAAACAGTTCAAATCTTGACAAAGCAATACATATGTGCTATATTTAGTTGAAAACTATCATCAAGAAGGAGAATAACATATGAAAAGAATCATAACCTTAAAAAGCCGCAATCTGAACGAAAGCGTTAAAAAGGGCGGCTGCGGGGAGTGCCAGACCTCCTGCCAGTCGGCCTGCAAGACCTCCTGCGGAGTGGCAAACCAACCCTGCGAGAATAAAAAAGAGGAAAAATAACTCAAAAACAAAACAGGGACTTGCGGTGTTACAAACTCACAAGTCCTTTTTTTGCATTTAAGGAGAAATAATGGTTCATCAGTATAAACTAAACGGCTACAATATAGTCTTGGATACGGTAAGCGGCTCCGTCCATGTGGTGGACGAGGTGGCATATGACATGATTTCCCTGTTCAAGGACAATACCGAAGGGGAAATTATAAATAAAATGACCGACAAATACGGTAAAAATCTATCGCCCGAGGAGCTTTATGAGTGTCTGGAGGATATTAAAAGCCTGGTTGAATCAAAACAGCTTTTCACCGAAGACACCTTTGAGGATATTGCCGGCGGTGTTAAATACAGGGACAAGGCGATAAAAGCCCTCTGCCTTCACGTTGCCCATACCTGCAACCTGAACTGCACCTACTGCTTTGCAAGTCAGGGGAAGTATAAGGGAGAACGGGGGCTTATGAGCTTTGAGGTGGGCAAGCAGGGGATTGATTTTCTGATTGCCAACTCAGGGAACCGGAGGAATCTTGAGGTGGATTTCTTCGGCGGCGAGCCGCTTTTAAACTTCGACGCGGTAAAGCAGATAGTCGCCTATGCAAGGACACAGGAAAAAATACATAATAAAAATTTTCGCTTTACCCTTACCACCAACGGTCTGAACATAAACGACGAGGTCATTGAGTTTGCAGACAGGGAAATATCGAATGTGGTGTTAAGCCTTGACGGGCGGAAGGAGGTCCATGACCGGTTCAGAAAAACCAATGCTGGTACGGGAAGCTATGACCTGGTGGTGCCGAAATTCAGGGAATTCGTTTCAAAGCGGGGGGATAAAAGCTATTATATAAGGGGGACCTTTACCCACTTTAACACCGACTTCACAAAGGATCTCTTTCATATGGCGGATTTAGGGTTTACCCAGTTAAGCATGGAGCCGGTGGTGTGTTCCCCCGATGACCCCTGCGCATTGACGGAGGAGGATTTACCCGTCCTCTTTGAGCAATACGAGCTTTTGGCAAAGAAAATGTTAAAACGGCATAAAGAGGGAAAGCCCATAACTTTCTATCATTATATGATAGATTTAGAGCACGGCCCCTGTATCTACAAACGGATCTCCGGCTGCGGTTCGGGTACCGAATATCTTGCCGTCACCCCCTGGGGGGAGCTTTATCCCTGCCATCAGTTTGTGGGGGATAAGACCTTTTCCATGGGAAATGTCTGGGAAGGGGTTACGAATGACGCCATACGGCAGAATTTTGCCAGATGCAACGCTTATTCCAGACAAGAATGTAAAAACTGCTGGGCACAGCTTTACTGTTCCGGCGGATGCGCCGCCAACTCCTATCATGCCACCGGCAGCATAGGCGGGGTTTACGAATACGGCTGCAAGCTGTTCAGGAAGCGTATGGAATGCGCCATAATGCTGAAAGCGGCGGAAAGCCTTATCTCCTCCGGCGACGGTAAGCCTAATTGCGAGGAATGCGAAAATGAATACGCCTGTCATTGATTTTGTAAAAGAATATACCAAATCCGGCTTTTCCCGCTTTCACATGCCCGGCCATAAGGGAAAGGGTGTGCTTGGCTTTGAAGGCTTTGATATTACCGAAATAAAAGGAGCGGGAAATGTCTTTTGCGGTGAGGGAATTATCGCCGAAAGCGAACAAAACGCTACTTCCCTTTTCGGCTTTAAAAGCACCCTGTACTGTACAGAGGGTTCCACCCAGTGCATAAAAGCAATGCTTTATCTTGCAAGGCAGGCGGCGTTAAAGGCAGGCAACTGCGGTAAAAGGGTTTTGGCGGTGCGGAACATTCACAAAGCCTTTGTGTTCGGCTGTTTTCAGAACGATATTGACGTAAGCTGGCTTAATGCCGATTGCAACATTACTTATGATAGCATTAAAAATGCCTGCGACCTAACCTGTGACAAGCCCTTTGCCCTGTATGTGACCTCTCCCGACTATTACGGGAAAGTTTTGAATATTCCCGAAATTGCGAAAATCTGCGAAAAGCTGAATTTGTATCTTTTGGTTGATAACGCCCACGGGGCATATTTAAGATTTTTATCCCCTTCAAAGCATCCGGTAAGCTTAGGTGCTTTTATGTCGGCGGATTCCGCCCATAAAACCCTCCCCGTTCTGACGGGAGGGGCTTATCTTCAATTGTCGGATAAAGTGCCGGAGGATATTGCAAACAAGGCGAAAGCCTCTTTGTCCCTGTTCTGTTCCACCAGTCCTTCCTACCTGATTCTGCAGTCCCTTGACGGCTGCAACGCCTATCTGGCAGACGGGTACGGAAAAAAGCTCGAATTGCTTATACAAGAGCTGGATAATCTGAAGGAAAAATTAAAACGGGAAGGCTGGGAAATTTCCCGTTCCGACCCGTTAAGACTGGTTATTAAATCCGTATCAAAGGGATATACCGGTTATGAGCTTGCCGAACTGCTTGAAAAGCAAAGAATTCAATGCGAATTCGGGGATTTTGAAAATTTAGTTTTAATGTTTACACCCGAAAATACTTATGTCGAATTAAACAAACTGGAAAAGGCCATAACGGCTGTCCCCCCGTCGGGAAGGACGGCAAATCCTTTACCGAAAGTAAAAAATCTGCCTAAAAGGGTTTTATCCGTCAGACAGGCAATATCGTCCGAAAGCGAATGTGTTGAGGCTGAAAAGGCGTTGGGGAGGATTTGCGCCATTCCCCTTTCCCCCTTCCCGCCGGAGGTTCCCATTGCGGTAAGCGGGGAGGAAATTGACAAAAACATTATTTCTTTAATGAAAGCCTACGGCATTAAATCCGTCTGGGTGGTAAAAGAATAAAGCGCGGATTTATTCCGCGCCGTTTTCCTGTTTTACCGGATTTGCCGGGTTTTCATGGATCATAATGTGCTTTACGTTGGGATATTTCTTTTCGATTTCGTCATGTATTTCCTCGGCGATTTTATGGGCATCCTCAAGGGTCTGGCTGCCGTCCACGCTTATTTCGGCATCGACATAAATTTTATCGCCGAACATGCGGGTGGAAAGTTTATCCACCCCAAGAACATGGTGATGGGTAATAATGAGGTTGAGTATTTCCTCCTCCGTTTCCCTGTCGCAGGCTCTGTCGGTCATCTTGCGGGTGGCTTCCCGGAAAATATCCACCGAAACCTTAATAATAAACAAACAGATAACCACACTGGCTATTGGATCAAGGACGGGAAGTCCCAGCCGGGCTCCAGCAATACCGATAAGCGCCCCCACCGAGGACAAAGCGTCGGAACGGTGGTGCCATGCGTCGGCCATAAAGGCGGAGGAACCTATCTTTTTCGCCCTTACCCTTGTGTACCAGTACATCCATTCCTTTGCGGCTATGGAAACCGCGGCGGCAATCAGGGCCAGCAGGCCGGGGGCTTTTAGGGTATCAATGTTCCCCGAAAACATAATTTTTATGCCGGAATAGCCGATACCCAGACCTGTCGCCAAAAGCAGTCCCGCCAGGATAAGCGATACCACGCATTCAAAGCGGTCATGACCGTAGTTGTGGTGATCATCCGCCTCTTTTTTCGACATCCTGACCCCGATATAGGCGATAACCGTGGTAAGTACGTCGGACAGGGTGTGGATTGCGTCGGAAACCATGGCGCCGGATGAGGCGAATATCCCCGCAAACAGCTTGAAAGCCGATAGGATTACATTCACCGTTATGGTTACAAAGGTGACCTCGGAAATGATTTTTTTGGTCTGATTCTGATCGTAAACGTATTCAGAAGTTTTCATTAAGCTACCTCCAAAAAAGGCTTTTTCCCTAACAACACTCTTTCAGGGGTATAAAAATACACCCGCAGGACGTTAGTAACCACTGTCCCACGGGCGCGATAAGCGCACGCTGCCGCCGAAGCGACCCGGCAAGACGGCTTTATGCCGCTGCCTGCTCAGTTTGTACTGTATTACGCAAAAGCGTTGCATTCAGTGCAAAGAGTAAAAGTATTATATAACTGCAATATGCAAAAGTCAAGCGTTAGGCTGCCGATTGCAAAATTGTTTACAATTATAACGTATTTTGGGTACCCCTGACAAATTTTTACCCTGTTTTATATATATGTGGGATATAGTAAAAATGTTAAAGGCTTAAAATGCGAAAATGTTAAAGGCCTAAAATAATACTTGATTTTTATGACTTATTATGCTATACTTTGTCTTGCCGTAAGACGACATATGGAGAGGTATCGAAGCGGTCATAACGGGGCTGACTCGAAATCAGTGATGCAGAACGTAAGCCCCCTCCTCGAAAACCCTTTATTTATAAGGGTTTTCCGCAGGTTCGAATACAATAAAATACTTGAGTTCTCCCCATCAGTTCTCCCCATTTTCCAAGGTGTTTTTTGAAGAATCGGTGGGTGAAACATACCCGGAGGTGTATCGAAGAGGTCATAACGGCCCCGACTCGAAATCGGGTAAGCGTGTAAAAGCGCCCGTGGGTTCGAATCCCACCGCCTCCGCCAAAAAAGCCAGTCAGTAAGCGATTTTGTCGCTTGCAGGCTGGCTCTTTCTTTATGTGTTCAATGGCAAAATCCGTTTGTTCTCCCCAAGGCTTTTATTCCATTCGATCTTTCATTAGGGGAATCAAACTGATATGTAAGGAGGACTATGCCTCCTTCTCACTGGATGACTTTGAGTGCATCACCCATCCCGCCGAGCATTGCCTGTGCGGAATTCAGCTTTGCCGCATAATCCAAGTGAGCGTAAATATTTGCCGTCGTGCTGAAATCGCTGTGACCGAGCCACTCCTGTATCTGTTTCATCGGAACTCCGTTTTTTAGGAGCGTTGAAGCACAAGTGTGTCTCAAATCGTGAAACCGGATATGCCGCAATTCATTCTTCGCAAGCAGTTTTGAAAAATTGGATGTGATATATCCCGGTTCCAGCAGATTTCCCATCTCATCAACACAAACGTAATCCTTGTATTCCTTGTTATAGCAATTACCACATACGCGCTGCCATTCCTTCTGTTCTTCCATTCTTTGCAAGAGCAAATCCTTGAACTGCGGCACAAGCGGCAGAGTTCTCATACTTGACTTTGTTTTAGTTGTATCGGCTGCAATAAGTTGCTTTTTTCCGTCAACCATACAAGAAGTCAGCGTGTGTTTGATTGTGATGGTATTCTCGACAAAATCGAAAGCGTCCCATTTCAGGCCGACTATTTCACTTCTACGAAGTCCGTAGAAAGAAGCCAATATTACGGGCAACTCCAATTTTGTACCTTTTACTGCTTCAAAAAGCTCCCTGATTTCTTCTTCACTATAGAAACTGCCTCGGAAAATGTCTTTCTTTGGTCTGTCTACAAGATCTACCGGATTTGAAGAAATCAATCTTGTTTTCACGGCGTACTTGAATGCTCTGTGGATCACCCCATGATAATGGATTACGGAATTAGCGCAAACACGCTCCAACTGTTTGAGATAGAACCCTTGAATATGATACGGCTCTACTTCTTTCAGCGATAGATTGTAATCCATGAAGTAAGGGATGATTATCTTGTTCGTTATCGCTTCATACGACGAGTACGTCGTGGGTTTGATCGTTGACTTTGCTATTGATAACCAGAGCTTCATATAATCGGTAAAAAGCATATCTGCCGATTTCTTGAGTTCTTCCTTATCATCGGGAGTCACAAAAGTTCTGCGAGCCTCGGCAAGCATATTTTCGGCAACCCTTTTGTTGCCTTTTGTACGCAAGCCGGTTGAGATCCACTTCTTTTGAGTTTTTCCTTTGTATCTATAGCAAAGTACGATGTAGTAAAAACCTTTTTTCTCTTGCAAATGTCCTGCTACCATAATAGTTGATCCTCCTTTATGTAGCGCAAATTGGACCTCTGCTGTTGACCGCCCTCATTATACTGCGGAAGCAGATAATAGTCCAATATGCGATTCTTTTTTTATGCCGGCAATAAACCGACTTTCAGATATGCCAGAATGTGTATTTTGGGGATACGGTATTTATTTCCGATAAACAAGGATTCTATTTTGTTATCCTTAAGAAGTTTATATCCGGTTCTTATGTTGATTCCAAGCGCCTGGCACATTTCTTCAGCCGTAAGAACATCCGGATAGTCCTTCAATATTGTTTTATATAGTTCCATCGTTTTCACCTTTGTCATACGTCCACACTCACCCTCAAGGCTTCAGTGATTTCGTTCATCTCTTCTTCTGTAGTTTCGCCGACGTATTTTATAAGCCTGCACTTATCTATCGTGCGAATCTGCTCCAGAAGAGCTGTGGATTCTTTTGTAAGCCCTGTTGAATACAATCGTGTGTGAGTAGGTAGGTCAACCTTCTTTTGCCCTGTAATGGGTGCTACGATGATTGTGGTGCTGTACCGGTTACCTACGTCGTTCTGGACGACAACTACAGGTCGAACGCCTCCTTGTTCGCTTCCTTTGACCGGGTTGAGATCGGCAAGATAGATTTGTCCGCGTCTTACATCATAATTCACTACGCACATCCTCCTTATGTTCTTTGAGATTTCGGAATGGAGTTAAGGTTCCAGTATTTGTAGTTGCGACTGTCATACTCATTAGAGTGATAAAAGCACTGAGTGATCACGTCGTAGATATTGCGGAATCCTTCTTTACTGAGGTTTTGATCGCAGAGGATTTCTTCGATTCTCACGTCACCGATGTTCGACTTATGCTCCTTGAGCCATTTTCTGATATATTTCTTTTCGTCAAGCCGTTCAAAATAATCGAAGTAATCTTCTCTGTATGGATAGAGAAAATCAGAAAGAGCTATCAGCATTTCTTCCGCTCGGTTGTTGTCCACGCAGTCAAGATTAAAAAAATCGTAGAAACGAACTCTCATGAAATCCTGTGGGCATTTGAATCCGAGAAATTCAAAGTGGTCAATGATCCACGAGTCGGTTGATGATTTCCATTCTTTATTGGATTTGAGTTTTCTTTCAATTTCGGTGGTTTGGGTTTTCATGTATTTGTAACTCCTATCTGTATTGTTGTGTTTGGTTTTAATTGAATATCCATGTGCTTCCCACAAGGACAATAGGGTTATGTACAGGAACACAGACGCAGAGTATTTCTTTGTCTGCGTTCCAATAACCCTATTTGTCCTCGACACCCCGGGTG
>DBQR01000024.1:154-12491 GCA_002305335.1 Clostridiales bacterium UBA1389 | reverse complement strand
GAAACGCCGCCGAAAACGGCGTTTTCTTTTTGTTAAATTTCATTTTTAACATGAATTATGACATAACCGCTTAAAAAACCTATCATAATAATGAAAATTTTGCAAAAAACACTATTGCAAAATTCAAAGCCGGTGGTATAATGTCTTGTAAGCTTTGTATAGTCAAGAAAGGAAGCAGAATATGTCTGTTAAAAAGGGACTAACGCGAATTTGCGATATTTTTTCCTCCCCCGAATCCTTCGGCGGCCAAACAGTCACCGTGGGCGGGTGGGTCAGAAACAGCCGCTTTTCCAACGCCTTCGGCTTTGTCGAATTGAACGACGGCACCCACTTCAATAATATACAGGTGGTGGCCGAGGACGCTAATCTTGAAAATTACGCTGAAATATCAAAACAAAATACATCCGCCGCCCTTCTGGTCACCGGTACTCTTGTGCTTACGCCGGGAGCCAAGCAGCCCTTTGAAATACAGGCGGAAAAGATAGAAATTGCGGGGACTTCCACCCCCGACTTTCCCCTTCAGCCGAAACGCCATTCCCTGGAATATCTCCGCACCCTCACCCATTTAAGACCCAGGACGAATCTGTTCCGGGCGGTGTTCAGGGTGCGTTCGGTGGCAGCCCAGGGTATTCACGATTTCTTTGCCAAAAAGGGTTTTGTCTATGTAAACACCCCCATTATCACCACCAGCGACTGCGAAGGGGCGGGGGAGATGTTCAAGGTAACCACCTTAGACATGGCAAAGCCACCAAAAAAAGAAGACGGCACCGTCGATTATACCAAGGACTTCTTTTCCACGTCCGCCAACCTCACCGTTTCGGGACAGCTGGAAGCCGAATGCTTCGCCATGGCCTTCAACAACGTCTATACCTTCGGTCCCACCTTCAGGGCGGAAAATTCCAATACCCCCCGTCATGCGGCGGAATTCTGGATGATAGAACCCGAAATGGCCTTCGCCGACCTGGAGGACTATATGTCCACCGCCGAGGAAATGGTGAAGTACGCTATTAAATATGTAATGGAAAGATGCGGCGCCGAAATAGCCTTCCTTAACCAGTTCGTTGACAAGGGGCTGGTTGACCGGCTCAACCTTGTGGCACATTCCGAATTCGGAAGAATAACCTACACCGAGGCGGTGGAGCTTCTGGAAAAGGCGGACCAGGAATTCGAGTACCCGGTTTACTGGGGCTGCGACCTCCAGACCGAACACGAAAGGTATATCACCGAAAAAGTGTTCGGCAAGCCGGTGTTCGTAACCGACTATCCCAAGGAAATAAAGGCCTTTTACATGCGGCTTAACGACAACGGCAAAACCGTGGCGGCGGCCGACATGCTGGTCCCCGGAGTGGGGGAACTTATAGGCGGTTCCCAGAGGGAAGAACGGCTTGAAGTCCTTGAAAAACGGATTGAGGAACTGGGGCTTAGCAAAACCGATTACGAATGGTATCTTGACCTACGCAGATTCGGCGGGGTAAAGCATGCCGGCTACGGTTTGGGCTTTGAACGGTTTATTATGTATATCACCGGCGTTACCAACATCCGGGACGTATCCCCCTTCCCCAGGACCGTGGGCAACGCGGGATTTTGATAATTGTGGAGTGTAAGTGCTTGAATAAAAACCAACTGGAAAACGAGTACAATTCATATAAACAAAAAGGCAAAACCCTTGATATGTCAAGGGGAAAGCCATCTCCCTCCCAGCTTGACAACCTGTGGAGAATGCTGACGGAAATTACGAAAAGCGAAGACTGCTATTCCGAAAACGGCACCGACTGCCGGAACTACGGCTGTCCCGACGGGATTCCCGAAGCCAAGCGGCTGTTTGCCGATATCCTTGAGATGAAAAGCGATAACATTATCGTCTGCGGCAATTCCAGCCTCAATCTTATGTACGACACCATATCAATGGGCTATCTGTTCGGTGTCAACGGGTGTACCCCCTGGGGAAGGCAGGAAAAAATCAAATTCCTCTGCCCCGTTCCGGGGTACGACCGGCACTTTGCCATAACCAAGCTTTTCGGCTTCGAGCATATTAACATCCCCATGACGGAAGAGGGCCCCGATATGGATAGGGTAAGGCAGTATGCCGAAAACGACGAAACCGTCAAGGGCATCTGGTGCGTTCCCAAGTATTCCAATCCCACCGGAATCACCTTTTCCGACCGGGTGGTAAGGGAATTTGCTTCTCTTAAGCCCGCCGCTAAGGATTTTGCGGTTATGTGGGACAACGCCTATGCGGTGCACGGTTTCACCGAAACGCCGGATAAGCTTCTTCCGGTTATGGCGGAAGCCGAAAAGAAGGGAAATGAGGATTTGTTTTATATCTTCACCTCCACCTCAAAAATCACCTATTCGGGCGGAGGAATTTCCTGTATCGCCCTAAGCGAAAAAAACAAACAGGTTTATCTCAAGCTTATGGGGATAAGAACCATAGGCTATGACAAGCTGAATATGCTCCGTCACGCCAGGTTTCTTTCAAAGCATCTTGAGGAAGTCATGGAAAAGCACGGCAGAGCGGTAAGGGAAAAATTCGAGCTTTGCTATAAATATTTCGAAGTCCTTGAAAGGGAAGTGGAGGGTTTCGGGTTTTCCCGCCCCAACGGGGGATATTTCATAAACGTGAATGTGCCGGCGGGCAAAGCGAAGCAGGTTGTTTCCCTTGCCCGGGAGGCGGGGCTTATCCTCACCCCGGCCGGAGCCACCTTCCCGGGAGGGGTTGACCCGGAAGACAGAAATATTCGAATCGCCCCCACCTACCCCACGGCAGGAGAACTGGAAGAAGCGCTGAAGCTGTTTTCCATTTGTGTCAAACTTGCCGTAAGTCGGTAATGCAAAAAAGCCTTCCGACTTCCGGGGAAGGGGGACCACGAAGTAGCGGATGAGGGGCAGTGCCGCATATCCGGTGGCTATGCTCACTTAATAACATCGAACAATCCCTCCGGCCCGGTTTCACCCCGCCACCTCCTTTACACAAGGGAGGCTGATTTTGAGTTCACCTTCCTCATTTACGTTATTATATATCTAACCTTTGCGTTGCGAACGGATGTTATGACCCCGCAGTATAAGAATAACAAAAGTTAGTTTCTTGTAAATGGCGTGAAACCCTATATATCCCAAATCAAATATTTATTGATATTAAAAAGCGGTTGTGTATTTTGCACAGCCCTTTTTTGTTTGGCAAATTTTATTTGTTTATTTAGTGTTAAAAATGGATTGTATGTATTGATATTTTTGTACCGGTATGCTATAATTTATCGGAAATAAATATGGGATTAGTATTTTGCAAATCAGAAAGTCCCGCATTTATACATATAATCAAGACAGGAAGGGGAAAATACCCGTGGTAAAAAAGTTTATTTGCCTTTGCGTCGCGCTGATTATGGTTTTGTTATGCTTTGCTGCCTGCGGCGGCGGCAATGAAGAAACATCATCTGCGGCAAGCGTTGAGTCAAAAGATTCCCAATCGGAAGATGAAAGCGCCCAGACCTCCGAAGAAACCTCCGAAGGCTTTGAGTACGCTACCACTAAGTACAACGGCACCACCATAAAAATCCTTACGGTGTCTTCCTCCCGTCATGCCTACGGCAAACTTCAGTTTGCTCCTTACGGCGAAGAAGACGAAATCAAGGCCGCTGTGGTGGACGCTGCGGTAAAAACCAGAAACGATTATATTTACGAAAACTACGGCATAACCATTACAACGAGGGTGACGGATTACCCCACCGACGTTATACTTCAGGAAATCACCACCGACATCGCCGACTATGACCTGGTCTGCGATTCTGTTGACCGGATGGTACTTAAGGTAAACGAAGGTTTGTTCATATCCCTCGACGACTATGTGGATTTTGACGATCCCTGGTGGGACAAAGAGCCGATAAACGACCTTTCCCTTGACAATATAAAGCATTTTCTCGTGTCGGGGGACTTCATGCTCACCGACGTGGACAATATTTATCTTACCCTCTACAACAAGGATATGTATAACCAGAACACCGAAATCGTTGGCAACTACGGGGACATATATGACCTTGTAAAGGACAGGAAGTTCACCCTTGACGCCTTTATGGAAATGTCAAAAGCGGTGTCGGTACCCGACGACAACAGCGACTGGTCCTTTTACGCCACCTACGGCAACCTCTCCCACGCCTACGGCACCACCATCATGGTAAACGGGGGCGGGGTTTCCACCGTAACCAAAAAGGCGGAAGGGGGATTATACTGTTCGGTTATGGACGATTATTCGGTCAACGTGTTCAACAAGGTTTACGAACTTATGTCCAACCGTCAGATAACCCAGCGGGCGGAGCTTATAAAGGGGCAGGGTTCCAAACCTTCAACCTACGGCTTTTCCGAACTTAACGAAATGTTCGTCGAAGGCAGGGGGCTGTTCTACAACACCACCGTTTCCTCCATAACGAATATGAAATCCTCGGACACCGAACTTGATTTTAAAGTCGGCGTGCTTCCCATACCCCTTTTCAGCGAAGACCAGGACCGTTATTACTGCGCGGTAAACCGCTATCATTCCAGCGTTATAGGCATTCCCATTTCCAACATCGACAACGTGGAAGCGGCCGTTTTCCTGCTTAACGCAATGGGCTACCTCAACACCAACCTGCCTGGAAGCGTCATGTCCGCCTATTATGAAATCACCCTTAAGCTTCAGGGAATCGACGCCGAAGAGGACAGTAAAATGCTTGACCTTGTCTTCGATTCCAAATTCTATGATTTAGGCACCATATTCACCTTCGGCAATCTGCTTGGCCTTTACGGTTCTGTGATAACCGATACCACTTCAAACACGCTTTCTTCCAAATTCGGCGCCATGCAGTCCGGTGTCGAGCAGGCAATGGAAGAAGCCTATGAAAATTATCTTAACAGTCTGCTATGATGAAAAAACGATATATTTCAATAATACTACTGATTATTATGGCTTTACCTATCATGATGAATTTTAACACTTCCGCCGACGACACCAATTTAGCGGCGGGAAAAAGCTATGAAATAACCCTTGAGGCTCCCGTCGAAAACGCCTACCCCAATCTTGCCGTAAAGGACACAAACAAAATTTTAACCGACGGCAAGATCGCACCGGCTTCGGCGAGTTATAACGACCAGGCATATCTCCATGTTTACCGGGGAGTTTACGCCACGGTTGAGATCGACATGGAAAAAACCGTGTATATTAAGGGGTTTTCCGCCGGATTCTTTGCCAATACCGGTCACGGTGTTATAATCCCCCGGGAAGTCATCTTCAGGATATCCAAAGACGGACAAAACTGGTTCACCGTCAGCGAGGACAAAGACAACAACCGGAACGCCGGCGGCAAGGTCGGGCGGGAGGAAATAAGCTATTCGGGCAACGATTATTACGAGGCAAGATATGCTCGGATAATCTTTTCCTCCGACGTTCATACCTATATTGACGAGGTTGAGGTTTACGGCACCCAGGAAACCGTAAGTTCGAAACCCTATGAGTATGACGAAGTCAAGGAATATCCCGACGCCTTTGCCTCAAACCGGAACCCGGCGGTGGGTGGCATAAGCAATCTTGTGCTTATGTACAGCAACGAATATTACCAGAACGAGCCCCGGGACTTAGGCCATAACACCTATGACGACCTGTTGCCCTATGCCGCCTATGTTGACAGGGATAAAAATATATTGGACACCATGTTCGATTCCTTCCTGTTTTTACCCCTCAGTCCCGGAGATAATGCGACTTATACCTTAAAGAAGCAGACCGGCTGGGAAGCTTTCCTTGACAACGCCATCGGTGAAGGCAGGGATATCAACCTTACCGCTTTAAACAGACTGGCGGGGGACATAAAGGATACGCTGGAGCTGGATGATTCCTATAAAATCAATGTTTTCATTGCAGTCCCCTATCCCGGCTTTTTACAGAATCAGGTTTTCGGAAAGCTTGACGGGAACACCAACGTCAGTTCCGACAGCCTTGAAAACATGCTGAAAATCGTTAAATGGTACGTTGACCTTACCATCGACAAATTCGGCAGACAGAATTTCGAACATCTCAACCTTACGGGTTTCTACTGGCATTCCGAAGTTGTTACTTTCGGCACCTATGAACCCGACCTTATAAAGGGCTACAACGAGTATGTCCATTCCAAGGGCTACGGCTCCATCTGGATTCCCTATTACTGCTCCCCCGGCGCTCATATGTGGCAGGAACTGGGCTTTGACGTTGCCTGCCTTCAGGCGGGTTATGCCTTCGCCCGTTCAACCGAATCGGCTAACGAATTGGGGCACCAGAAACCGGGAAACGTGAATGACGCCATGTCCTTCGCCAAGAAGTACGGTCTTGGGGTTGAGATTGAAATATCCGGCGGAGCCCTTGACCGGTACAGCGCCTATATAGAAACCGGCGCCAAATTGGGGTGTATGCAGAACGGGGTTACCATGTTCTATCAGGACGGGGGTCCCGGAGTATTCTACAACACCTGCTTCAACTCCGCAAACCGGCATATTTACGACACAACCTATAAGTATATAAAGGCAAAATATGAAATCCATCCCCCCGCTCTTGACTTTGACGGGGTAATACTGATAGGGAAGAACGCCAAAAACAGTCACGGCACCTTTAATGTTTCCGACCCCGACACCCAGAAAAGCAGGATAAAGATAAGTAACCTTACGGAACCCGAACATGGTAAGCTTGCCGTTGACGGCGACGGCTTTTTCGTCTATGAACCCGATAAGGACTTCGTGGGGGAGGATTCCTTCAGTTTTTCCCTTACCGACGGGATAAACACATCCGAAACCTACACCATAAATATCCTTGTGGTGGACACACTGTTTAATTTTACCCTTGTAAACACAACGTTAAAAGACAGCAAGACCTGCCTTTACACCGAAGGGGAGACCACCGGCACCCCCGGTGACGGAAGTCTTAAGGTCTTCGAAGTGGTTGTAAACAAGGAAAATGTTGTTGTTTCGGCTTCCTACACCTCGAATTCGGCAATTCCCGAAAACGGATTTGTGCTGTCCGCCGCAGGAGTAAAGGCGGAAGAGCTGGAAGGGCGTGTGAAGGCAGGGGACAAAGTTATCCTTGACAAGGTTACGAAAGCGGTTTACTTTACCGAACCGGAACCAAGCGAAAATTCGGAAGAAATCTCAGCCGAAAATTCCTCCCCCTCCGGTAAGGGAGGAGCAAAGAAAACGGTATTATGGATTGCAGCCATCGCGGCGGTTTTAATTGTCGGGGTGACGGCGGTCATAATAATAAAAAAACCAAAAAAAATTAATAAGGAGTAGTGAGAAATGAAAAAGCTATTAGCCTTTGTGATTGCTTTTGTTATGATTTTCGCCCTGGTGGCCTGTGCCGGCGGTGGCGGGGACGAAAGCAGTCAGGTAACATCATCCTCCAAGGCTGACGAAACCTCGGAAGCCGGTGAATCCTCCGCCGAAGATTCTTCGGAACCCGCCGAATCCTCGGAAGATGAAGAATCCTCTGAAGATGAGGAATCCTCAACCGAACCGCCGAAGGAATATTTCGACTTTACCAAAACAGCGTCCTCGGTTGGTATTAACGGAAAGATTTCCGGCGAATCGGTGGTTGTGTTCACCAACGACGATGCACTTATGACCGGCAACGCCAAGTGGTCAATAAACGTATTACTTAAGAAGCTGGAAAAAGGACTTTATGAAGTAATCAGCGCCACAGCCGGTAACGGCAGCGAATACGCAATACCTCTTGAAGAAGACCAGATACTCCTTGCCGTACATTCCTCCTCCAGTCAAATGACGGATATCGATAAACATCAGAACGTTCCCGGCAAGCTTGCGGCCCAGGCCCTTGTGCCCGGCGACAAGATCGCCATTGTGGGACTTGAGGAAGGCGACATTATAAAGCTCAAGGAGTACGAAGAAGGGGAAAGCCTTGAATATGTTAAGGCTCTTCCCACAATACTTCCCACAAAGAACTTCGTGTCTTTCGGAGCGGCGGTAAGCCCGAGTAATAAAATTTCCGATACTACCTCCATCGGTCTTACCAAAATAAACGAAGCTCCCGCCTACGGCGATTCCGCCCTTTATACATATCAGTGGGGTTCCACTGTGGGCGACCGTGACTGGGCAAACTTCTCCCTTTTGGTGGTTGAATACGATCATACGGTGTTCGGCTATGTTAAAAAAGCTCTTTATAAGTATGACACAACCCAGTCCAAAAAGGATATCGAAATCCCCGACGACGGCTTTGTGCTGGCGGTTTCCAAGGATAACGAAGCCCTCCATACAAAGCTCGACAACATTAAAGCCGGCGATAAGTTCTTCGTCCACGGCTACCCGGTAAACTCAAAGGATTATAAAATCAAAGAGGCAGCCACTGCTCCGGTTATCGACGGAGAATTAGGCCTTAACGAATGGGACGATTACCTTTTCGATGATGTCAACGAAACTAACGAATTCTGGGATTACTCTCAGTTTGAAATCAACAACTACGGAATAACCGCAAGAATTTACGTCACCTATGACCAGGACAATCTGTATTTTGCGGTTGTGGTGGATACTCCCGATCATTACTGCCCCTCCACCGCTGCCAGCCCCAGCGGTATGTATGATTACTGCTGCATTCAGGTGAACATAACCGACCAGTCCCCCATTTCCGACTATATGCTTCAGCATTACGATCATGCCATCGATCAAACAGCTATGAACGAAGGCCATATAAGGCAGTACGGCTTTGCCGTCAACCACCAGTCCAATGACACTATCCATGTGGTATGGATGGCTAAATCGGAAGCAGATAAGGCATTCAACGGTGAGGCAAAAGTTTTAAGGGACGAAGAAAGTCAGCTTACCATTTACGAAGTTTCCATTCCCTGGACCGAAATAGGCATAAGCGAAGTGGAAGCCGGCAAGGAATTCGGCCTTTCCATATCCATCAACTCCACCAACGAAGCAGATGATAAAGCTACCCCCAGGAAGTGGAAAAACATTAAATACCGCGACGGCGGCGGAATCATTTTAAGAAACGACTGGACAAAAATCCCCGTTGTTATATTTGACTAAGAAAGAAGAACAATATGAAAATTGGTGTCAGTTTATACAGCTTTCACGGCTATAAAGACAAACTCGGCTATAAAGGCTGCATAGATAAGGTCGTGGAATTCGGCGGCCAGGCCATCGACATAAGCGAGGGCCCCGCCTTTGCCACTCAGGAAGAGCACCTTGACTTTGCAAGGGACATCAACGCCTACTGCAAGCAAGTGGGAATCGAGATGGGCTGCTACTGTGTGGGAAGCGACTTTATAAACGGTTCCGGCGGCGACATTGACGCCGAAATCGAAAGGGTTAAAACAAAAGTGGATTTAGCGGAAGCCTACGGCTTTAAGCTTATACGCCACGACGCCACCTATGGCTACAACGCCGCCATGAAGCATTCCAGGGGCTTTGATAATGCCCTCCCCCGCCTTGTAAAGGGCTACCGGGAAGTCACCGAATATGCGGCTGCGAAGGGAATAAAGACCTGCATAGAAAACCACGGCTTTTTCGCCCAGGACGCGGAAAGAATCGAAAAGCTGATAAACGCCGTCGCCCACGACAATTTCGGGGCTCTGGTGGATATCGGCAACTTCTCCTGCGCCGACGAATACAACCCCCGTTCGGTGGGTATCGTGGCTCCCTATGCCTTCCACGCCCATGCCAAGGACTTCCACATCAAGTCGGGCAACGGCGAAAACCCCGGCGACGGCTTCTTCCAGTCAAGGGGAAGCAACTTCCTGAGAGGCTCCATAATCGGCCACGGCGACGTTCCCGTCAAACAGTGTATTGCCGCCCTTAAGCGGGCGGGCTACGACGGCTACCTTATCATCGAGTTCGAAGGTATGGAAGACCCCCTTGTGGGCATAGCCGTAGGGATGAAGAACCTAAAGCGGATTTTGGCACAATTAGGCTAATATACGGCATAAGGTATGGGGTGCCGAAAGCACCCCATACCCATTGTTTAGGGCAGGTGACAAATGGAAGACGTAATTCTTGCCAAAAAGAAAAAGCTGAAAACGCTGTCGCGGATATTCATTATCGCGACACTGGCTTTGCTTGCCCTGCTTTTGATTCTCTGGGGAATATCCTTTTTATTACAGCGGGAAAAAATCCCCACCCGGGTGGTGGACAAATCAATCCGATTTGCCAAAGTGGATTATGACCTTGACATTTTCGAGGACCCCATTTATGTGGGCAGGGAACGGAACATATCCTACCATGAATACGGCACCGGTTACCTTATCGGCGACAGCTACGGGGGAACCGACGAATGGCAGGGGATTTCGCCGGAATCGGAATACGCCAAATACGGCGACGAGGCGGTATTTTTCAGGAATTATTTCATCTGTCTTATATCCGGCGATTATGAAAACTACCCCGGATTTTTCACCGACAACTTTTTCAACTATTACACCATCCCCGAAAAGTTTACTAAGCAGAAAATCTACGATATATCCGTGGACTTGTACAACCGTGAGGAAATTGAATATAAAGGCACCACCGCCCTTATCGAGCATTACAAAGTAAGCTATAAAATAATGAACAACAACGGCTCCTTCCGGGGGGATGTGGGGTCTGACCTGTACAAGCCTTTATACTTCAAGCTGTTGAAGTTCAACGGCGAAATCAAAATCGAGGCAATTACTTTCATAAAGGAAAAGAAAGCATAATCAAATGGCAACCGAAATCAAAAGAGTATTATACATATTCATAACCCTCTGCGTTATCCTCACCTTTGCCTTGGCTGTAAGCCGGTTTACCGGCAGTTCCGACAACGACAGTACGGTTTCCGAAAGTCTGTCCGATGACCGGTCCCAGAACGCCTCCCAGGTTATCGCCGAGCAATCGGAGGAAACTACCGATCAAAGCCTTGTTTCGGGCGAGGAAAGCAATGAATATTCCGGCGGGGAAAGCAGCACATCTTCGGAAGAATCCCAACCCGAGGAAAGTTCGGAAGAAGACGAAAGTTCGGAAGAACAAAGCACCGCCGAGGGCTTTCCCGTCAATTACATTGAAAATAACGTAACCGCGTCTTACATTGCAGTTTACAATGTAACCGAAGGCAGATATATATACGGTAAAAATCAGAACGAAAAATGCTATCCCGCATCCTTGACCAAGCTGGTGACCGCCCTCCTTGCGGTGAAATACCTAGACGAGAACGAAATAATTACCGTCGGTGAGGAAATAAAGCGAATAGGCAGGGGTTCAAGCGTCGCCTATCTGGGTGTGGGTTATAAAATGAAGCTGGAAGTCCTCCTTGACGCCATGATGCTGCCCTCCGGCAACGACGCCGCCTATACCGCCGCCGTGGCTGTCGGACGGAAGGTACTGAATAATCCCAACGCCTCCGTTGACGACGCCCTTGATAGCTTCTATGCCATTGCCAACGAATATGTCAAATCCATCGGCTGTACCGGTACAAACATTGCCTGTCCCGACGGTTATCACGACGACAACCACTACACCACCGCCTGGGACTACGTACTTATTTCAAAGGAAGCGTTAAAAAGCCCCCTTATTTCAAAGGTGGTTAAGAAGAAGACCGCAAGCGATACCCTTGCCGACGGCGCCGGGGTGACCTACACCAACAACAACCGGCTGATAACCGACACGGAATACAGAAGCTACTGGGGAATCGTAACCGGTCTGAAGACGGGCACCACCGACGAAGCGGGCTACTGCATTGCCGTTTCGGCAAAATACAACGGCGTCGAAATGATTATTATAGTAATGAAATCCTCCACCGCCTCCTCCCGCTACGATGACGCGGTTAAACTGATATCCGCAGCCTACGGCTGGTTTGAATAACAGAAAGGAATAATATGAAAATTACGGGAATCCATCATATAGCCATAAAGGTAAAACCCGATTTATTTCAGAAGGTTGTGTCCTTCTATACGGAACTGTTAAATCTTAAAATTGTCCGTTCCTGGGGGGAAGGGGAGTATAGGGCGGTTATGGCTTCCACCGGCGATAATTCCTGCCTTGAAATCATGTCCGACCCCGAAGCCGGCGAAGTACCCTCCGAAGGCTCGTTACGCCATATCGCCCTGTCCTGCCGTGACTGCGAAGGCTATGCTTCTCTTATGAAAGAAAAGGGCTTTGAAATAATAATCGGACCTAAAGAGGTTGCCATACCCTCCGTCCCGCCGTATAACGTTAAGATATGTTTTGTAAAAGGGGCAGCCGGGGAAATAATAGAATTTTTTGAGGAAATGTAGCAAAAACGACGGTTTTTTACCCCGCCGTCAGGCGACTTTTTCCGACAGAATACACCAGAAAATAAACCTTAAAAAATTTATTTTTTTTGAAAAAAGGTATTGCAAAA
>DBQR01000024.1:0-143 GCA_002305335.1 Clostridiales bacterium UBA1389 | reverse complement strand
GGTTCGGTAGTTCAGTTGGTTAGAACGCCAGCCTGTCACGCTGGAGGTCGTGGGTTCGAGCCCCATCCGAATCGCCAGAACTATTCAATGATTTATGCCTCTGTAGCTCAGTTGGTAGAGCAGAGGACTGAAAATCCTCGTGT
>DBQR01000022.1 GCA_002305335.1 Clostridiales bacterium UBA1389 | reverse complement strand
TCGCGGTTATTACTTCGACACCGAGACGGGATTTTACTGTACAGCTACTCGTTACTATGACCCGGAGATTGGTCGCTTCATAAATGCTGATGTTCCTGAGATGTTGTTATTAGCAAAAGAAACCGGTCGCATTTTAGACACGAATTTATTTGCTTATTGTGCAAATAATCCGGTTATGAATGCTGACCATTCTGGTATGTTTTGGGGTAGAGTAATCGTTGCGGCAGCAAGCGCAGCGATATTCGGGGGCATTGCTTATGCGATAGGCAGAGCGCTAAAACTGTCAGGTAAACCGTTAGCAGCTTTAACAGCGGGATTTGCAGCAATTGGGCTTGTACTTGGTCTTTGGAAAGGTGTTGGAATACTTAGTAGCATAAACAAATTAATTAAACCTGTTATATACTTTTTCTCCAATCCCGGTAAAGTGTATTTTGGTCTTAAGCTATTAAGTATCATACAATTCGAGATTCATGCACCACACCATAATAAACCAATCCATTTTGTTATAAGGGTGTTCTTGAGTTCAGGGCAAAAAGTATGTATGATGTTTATTCGGTTTACAATGTAACGCCTATAATGAACATTCAAGGAAATCTTGAAACCGGTAAGGAACTGTTATGGAAAAAGTACGGGGGGGTGGATAAAAGCGGGCTGAAATATATTTTATTCAAAGGAGATATTATCCCGGAGGAAGGTAAGCTTTATATAATCTGCTCCATAGCAATTGACGAAGGTTCGGTTTTATATACTTCAACCCCAACCGCCCTAATCCCCCTTGAAAACGGAATAAGCGAGGGGAATTTATATGATTCCGAAGTCGTGGCCAAAATGTTTACTTCTTGTGAAAATCCGAAATATATGAACGGTGATAAAATAACACAAAGCAGTGTCAGGTCGGTTTACGACGCAAAAAGCAGGCCTGTTTATTCAACAGATGAACTTAGATCAACCCAAAGCATTTCAAAACTTTTAAATACCGGGGAAAAGAGCGTTGATTATTCAAAACAGCTTACTGAATCTAAACTTGCCGAGCTGGCAGGACAGTACAACTACTTTTTTGTTGGTAAAGTTACAGGGGAAGGGCAATTCGGAATAACCGAGGAAGGCTACCCCTATATCGAATACAGGGTTATTCCGGTTTACAGCATAGTTGATGGTAACGCGAGAAATTACAGAAAGCAGCAGTTTATTACTGAATTTGAAATCCCCTTTATTAAATTCGGCGGTTTAACCATATATGACGACGGGGTGGAATTTGCCGGGGAGGAGATAATACCGGAAGAAGGCAAATTATATATGTTTACCTGCACTTCAACGACTGACGGCAAAAAGCTGTACTCCTATTCCCCCTATGAGATTGTCCCCATTGAGGAGGGTATTACAGAGGATAGCATTTCCCAATCGGAATTGGTTAAGAAATATACCCAAGCCCGGAAAAACCCTTCGGAAGTTGCAAATCCTATTTACAAAGAGTCGGGAAACTATCAAATATCTGATTACTCCGTGGAAGCATATATCAATTATCTTTACCGTAAAGAAATCGAATCGGCCGAAAAAGAAAACCGGGAACCGGTATTTAATTATGAAGACGACATTTATAAATTCCCGGATGGTCTTATCTGGGAGGAATACACCGGGAACTGATAGTAATTACTAACCCTCTAAAGAATCAATTTTTTCCCTTCCTTAACACTGATTTGCACTTAAAACGTCTGTATTGCATATATATGGGCGTTTTATTTCTTTTGACAGCTTTTTTACACACCCCCGAAATGCAAAAAAGCTATTGACAAATTGCAAATGTTGTTGTATCATTTTTTAAGTATTTGCAAAGGGTCGTTGCTAATTCCGGCAAAGGCGTCGGAATATCGGCTTGACGCTTAAGGAAAGTGTATAATCATAAAGGCGTCGCAGAAAGCTATTACTGGGACGCCTTGTTCGATTTACGCCAAATTAATGCCGGAGGAATCAGTATGACCAAATACATTTTTGTTACAGGCGGAGTGGTTTCGGGTTTGGGAAAAGGAATAACCGCCGCATCCCTTGGAAGGCTGCTAAAGGCCAGAGGGCTTAAGGTGGCCGCCCAGAAGCTGGACCCCTATATAAACGTTGACCCGGGGACCATGTCCCCCTACCAGCACGGGGAGGTTTACGTCACCGAAGACGGCGCCGAAACCGACCTTGACCTGGGCCATTACGAAAGATTCATTGACGAGGATTTAAATAAATATTCCAACCTTACCACCGGCAAGGTATTTTCAAACGTTATATCCAAAGAACGCCAGGGGCAGTATCTCGGCTCCACCGTCCAGTATATCCCCCATATCACCGACGAAATAAAAAGGTTTGTCTATAACGTGGGGAAAAAGTCGGGGGCGGATGTGGTTATAACCGAAATCGGCGGTACCACCGGCGACATAGAAAGCCAGCCCTATCTTGAGGCAATCCGCCAGATAAGCCATGAAGTGGGGAAGGAAAACTCCCTTTTTATTCACGTTACCCTTGTTCCCTACCTTAAAGCCTCCGGCGAGCACAAGTCGAAGCCCACCCAGCATTCGGTTAAGGAACTGCAGGGGATGGGGATTTCCCCCGATATCATTGTCCTGAGGTGTGACGAGCAGATAACCGACCAGTCGGTATTCCGTAAAATCTCAAATTTCTGCAACGTAAAGCCCGACTGTGTTATCGAAAACATAACCCTCCCCACGCTTTACGAAGCGCCCTTGATGCTTGAAAAATCCCACCTATCCCATATCGTCTGCAGGGAACTGTATATGGACACTCCCGAACCCGACCTTTCGGAATGGGAGGAGCTTGTAAGACACATTAAAAACAGGAAAGGCAGAGTCAACATCACCCTGGTGGGGAAATACGTACAGCTTCACGATGCCTATCTTTCGGTGGCGGAGGCCCTAAACCACGCAGGGTACGCCCTTGATTCCAAGATAAACATTGACTGGATAGATTCCGAAACCATAACGGAAGAAAATCATACAGAATTACTCAAAAACGCCGACGGCATACTTATTCCCGGAGGGTTCGGCAACCGGGGGATTGAGGGAAAAATCCTTGCGGCGGGCTTTGCCCGCAGGAACAATGTGCCCTATTTAGGAATCTGCCTGGGTATGCAGGTGGCGGTTATCGAATACGCCCGGAACATTTTAGGGCTGGCCGACGCCAACTCAAGGGAATTCGACGAAAATTCCCCCCATAAGGTTATAGACTTTATGGAAGGGCAAAGCGATTCCATTGCAAAAGGGGGGACCCTGCGTCTGGGAAGCTACCCCTGCCGGATAGTTCCCGGAACGGTCATGGAACGCTGCTATAAAGCCAAACTCATTCACGAACGCCACCGGCACCGTTACGAATTCAATAATAATTATAAAGATACATTTGAAAAGGCAGGGCTTGTCATAAGCGGACTTTCCCCCGACGGAAATCTGGTGGAAACCGTTGAACTGAAAAATTCCCCCTTCTTCCTGGGGGTTCAGTATCATCCCGAATTCAAAAGCAGGCCCAACCGTCCCCACCCGCTGTTTTTGGAATTTGTAAGAACTTCCATCGAATGCCGGAAGCAAAACGGGAGGGATAACGAAAAATAACAGCGAAAGGACTATATTTTATGAGGGAAGTAAACAAATCCCGCAAGCTTGACCATGTAGCCTATGACATACGAGGGCCGGTTATGGAGGAAGCCTACCGTATGGAGGCAAACGGTATCGATATTCTGAAATTAAATATAGGCAATCCCGCTCCCTTTGATTTCAAAGCCCCCGACGAAATCGTCGTGGATATGATTTACAATCTCCGGACTTCGGAGGGGTATTCCAATTCCAAGGGGATGTTCCCCGCCCGGAAAGCCATAATGCAGTACTGCCAGATCAGGGGGATTCCCAATGTGGGTATAGAGGACATCTATACCGGCAACGGGGAAAGCGAGCTTATAACCATGTCCATGCAGGCGCTGCTTGACGACGGGGACGAAATCCTTGTCCCCATGCCCGACTATCCCCTATGGACGGCGTCGGTTGTCCTTTCGGGGGGGAAGGCCGTCCACTACCGCTGCGACGAATCCAATCACTGGAACCCGGACATTGACGACATAAAAGCCAAGCTTTCCAAAAATACCAAGGGGATTGTGGTTATAAACCCAAACAACCCCACCGGCGTGCTGTACAGCACCGAAGTGCTTCAGGAAATCGTCAATATCGCAAGGGAAAACGAGCTTATCATCTTTGCCGACGAAATCTACGACCGGCTTGTCCTTGACGGAAAAAAGCATACGGCAATAGCGTCGCTGGCTCCGGATTTGCTGACCGTCTGCTATAACGGTCTTTCGAAATCCCACAGGGTGGCGGGTTTCCGCACCGGCTGGATGTGCCTTGCGGGGGAAAAGGAACACGCCAGCGGTTATATAGAAGGGCTTAACGTGCTTGCCTCAATGCGGCTCTGCTCGAATGTGCCGGGGCAGTCCATTATCCAGACCGCCCTCGGGGGCTACCAGTCCAGCGACGAGCTAATAAAGCCCGGCGGACGGATTTACGAACAGCGGGAATTTATCTGGAATGCCATGAATTCGATTCCCGGCCTTTCCGCCGAAAAGCCGGATGCCGCATTTTACATATTCCCCAAAATCGACCTTGAAATGTATAATATTTCAAATGACCAGGAATTTGTGCTGGAACTTCTGCGGGAGGAAAAAATACTCTTGACATCCGGCACCGGCTTTAACTGGGACAAACCCGACCATTTCCGTCTGGTGTATTTGGCGCGGGTGGAAATACTTGAGGAGGCGGTCTGCCGCCTTGAAAGGTTTTTGAACAGATACCGCAGATGAATTTTTGAAAGGCGGGAACGGTTGTGAAGGATATATACGAAAACCCCCTGTGTGTCCGCTATGCGGGACGGGAGATGAAGGAAATTTTCTCCCCCGACCACAAGTTTTCCACCTGGCGGAGGCTTTGGGTTGCCCTTGCCGAAAGTCAGCGGGAGCTGGGGCTGGATATTTCCACCGAACAGATTGAGGAACTGAAGGCTCATATAACCGATATCGACTATGACAGGGCTGCCGAATACGAAAAGCAGCTTCGTCATGATGTTATGGCCCATATCCGCGCCTACGGGGATGTCTGCCCCAAGGCCAAGGGGATAATCCATTTGGGCGCCACCAGCTGCTATGTGGGGGATAATACGGACATTATCCTGATGAAAGAGGCCTTGACCCTTGTAAAAAAGCTGGTTGTAAACTGCATTTCCTCCCTTTACGACTTCGCCGACCGTTATAAGGATATTCCCACCCTTGCCTATACCCACTTTCAGCCAGCCCAGCCCACCACCGTGGGAAAGCGGGCAACGCTGTGGATTCAGGACCTTCTGCTTGACCTGGAAGCCATAGATTTTCAGCTTGATTCCCTAAAGCTTCTCGGCTGTAAAGGCACCACCGGCACTGCCGCCAGTTTTCTTGAGCTGTTTGACGGCGACCATGAAAAGGTAAAACGGCTTGAAAAGCTGATTGCCGATAAAATGGGGTTTGAAAGCTGCTACGGGGTTTCGGGGCAGACCTATTCGAGGAAGGTTGACTACAACGTTCTTTCGGTTTTATGCGGTATTGCCCAGAGCGCTTCGAAGTTTGCCAACGATATACGGCTTTTGTCCCATCTTAAGGAATTCGACGAACCCTTTGAATCAAAGCAGGTGGGGTCCTCCGCCATGGCCTATAAGCGGAATCCCATGCGGAGCGAACGGATCTGTTCACTGTCAAGACATGTGATATGCAATGTGTTGAACCCCGCCGTAACCGCCTCTGCCCAGTGGTTTGAAAGAACCCTTGATGATTCGGCAAACAAGCGGATCGCCGTACCCGAAGCTTTCCTTGCCATTGACGGCATATTGACGCTGTATATTAACATTGTTCAGGGCGGAAAGGTTTACCCGAAGGTTATTAAGCGTCATCTTGACGAGGAAATGCCCTTTATGGTGACCGAAAACATCCTGATGTACTGCGTAAGCAAGGGGGGTGACCGGCAGGAACTCCATGAAGCCATAAGGCGTCATTCGGTGGAAACCGCAAAAGAAATTAAGGAAAACGGAAAACCAAACGATTTGTTTTATAAAATCCTTTCGGACCCGCTGTTTGATTTAACCAAAGAGGAGCTTGAAAGTATTGCAGACCCTTCTAAACTAACCGGAAGGGCGAATGAACAGACCGGGGAATTTTTACACGACACGGTTTTGCCTGTACTTGAAAGAAACAAAAGCCTTTTGGGAATAAAAGCGGAAGTCAATATATAAATAAAACTGCGGGGATATCAAATTTATCCCCGTTTCTTTATAGGAGGTTTATTATGAAAAAGGCAGGTATTGTGGGGGGGCTCGGTCCCGCCTCCACCGTTGACTATTACATGGGGATAATAAGCAGGTATTCGGCAAAGTCAGGTAGCGACGTTTACCCCGAAATCGTAATCGACAGCGTTAATATGGGAAAGCTGCTGGGCCTTATGGCTGAAGGGGATTTTAAAAAGGCTTCGGAAATTATAAGGCTATCCGTATTAAACCTTAAGAATGCCGGCGCCGACTTCGCGGCGGTGGCATCTAACACCCCCCATCTTATGTGGGACAGATTCGGAATCGATAGCCCCATTCCGGTAATAAGCATTGTTAAGGCAACCTGTGATTACATACTATCAAAAAGATATAACAAGGTTGTGGTTTTTGCCACCGAATATACCATGAAAAGCGGACTGTATTCCGACGCTTTGAGTAAAATCGGCGTTACGCCCATAACACCGGATAAAACCGATATGAAGGAAATAGGGGATATAATTTATCCCAATCTTGAAAACGGGATTGTCATAGAAAAGGACAAAAAGCGTATGGTTGAGATCGCCGAAAGGTATATTGGTAATCACACCGCCGACGCTTTGCTGTTGGGATGTACCGAAATCCCCCTTATGATTAAGGAAGGGGATGTGTCCGTCCCCACGATAAACACCACGCAGATTCATATCGACGCTATAATGAAATTACTGCTTGAGCAGGCTTGATTTTTTTATATAGTTTATATTAATTAGCCTTTACGGGCATAATCGCAAATTTTTTGCGTTTATGCCCTTTTTTCTTATTCCTTTTGACAATTGTTTTTTATGTCAACCGGTTATATAATGTTCGTGACTTATTTCGGCTTATTCCGAGGTTATATGAATATCAATAAAAAAGCCGTTGATATGACAAACGGCCCCCTTTTTAAAAATATAATAGTCTATACCCTGCCCATTATCATTACAGGTCTGCTACAGCTTTTATTCAATGCGGCAGACCTGGCGGTGGTGGGGCATTACTGCGGGGATACCCCCCTTGCCGCCGTCGGTTCCACCGGTTCCCTTATAAACCTTATCGTAAACCTGTTTATGGGGCTTTCGGTGGGTGTAGGGGTTGCCGTCGCCCAGGGATTGGGGGCAAAAAACGATACGGCGGTTAAACGGACAGTCCATACCGCAATTCCCTCCGCCTTAGTAGGCGGGGTTTTGCTTACCGTAATAGGCATTTTCGGGGCAAGGCAGTTTCTGACCTGGATGAAGACTCCGGCAGAGGTGCTTGACCTTTCCACCTTATACATGCAGATTTACTTTGCCGGCATTATCCCCATTTTAGTGTTCAACTTCGGCGCCGCAATTTTACGCGCCGCCGGCGACACCAAAAGCCCCCTGATTTACCTTACCACCGCAGGGGTTATGAATGTCTTTTTAAACGTGTTTTTCGTGCTGGTTTTCAAAATGGACGTGGACGGGGTTGCTCTTGCCACCACCCTCACCCAGACCTATGCGGCGGTAATGGTGATAAGGGCCTTAATAAAGCGGGAGGACGCCTGCAGGCTGGTGCTTAAGGAGCTTAAGTTCCACAAAGAGGAATTGATTAAAATCGCCAAAATCGGACTTCCCGCGGGGCTTCAGGGAACGGTATTTTCCATCTCCAACGTGATTATCCAGTCCTCAATCAACTCCTTCGGAAAAATCGCCATGTCGGGAAACGCCGCCGCCTCCAGCATCGAAGGCTTTGTCTATGTGTCAATGAACGCCTTCTACCAGACGGCCATGAACTTTATCGGTCAGAATGTGGGGGCGAAAAAATACCACCGGATAAACAAAATCCTTGCCTACTGCCTGATTTTAGTGGCAGGGGTGGGAATTACCCTCGGCCTTGCGGCTTTTGCCTTAGGAAGGCCTTTGCTTTCAATATACACCGATTCCGCGGAAGCAATCAATTACGGCATATTAAGGATGTCCTTTATCGCCCTTACCTACTTTGCCTGCGGTATGATGGACGTTATGACGGGGGCAATACGGGGTATGGGGTCATCACTTATACCCATGTTTATTTCGGTTATCGGCGTCTGCGGGGTAAGGATAGGCTGGATATACACCGTTTTCCACAACCCGGCCTACCACAATCTTGAATCTCTGTATGTGTCCTACCCCATATCCTGGATAGCCACCTTTTTGGTTCAGCTGTTATGCTTTGTAATAGTTAAGCGCCGCTTGTTCGGACACAAAACATACGATAATCCGGTTCCCCCGTTAAGGGTTCCCGTTTCGGTCAGAACCGTAACTTCATTAAAGGGCGGCAAATTCATACGACTAAACAATAAAAAATCAGGCTGATAAGCCTGATTTTTTTAACTTAACGAAGTGTAATAGTAAACCGGGTGGAGGTACCAGACGCCGTTTATGCAAATCACCACGAATTCGGCGGTTTTGGTTTCCTCCTTTTTGCTTCCCCATACATTCAGCTTTCCCTTGACCATTGCCGCCTTCTGGATTTCTACCGGGTCGATGTCGTAGCTGTAAACATACAGATCATCGTATTTCTCGAAATACTGGGGGTAATCGGTAAATTCAATGGGTTTTACGTCCTCCACGATATATTCGATACCGTTTCTCTTGCCGTAGTTTTCAAGACGGGTGTTTTTGGAAAGGGCTAAAATCGGTTTTAGGTAGCTGTCATAGTCGGAATAGACCGTGGAATCCTCATATTTCCACATGGCTTCCTCCCCTTCGATGGCCGAATTGTAGTCCGGCGGGAAGGCTTTACGGTAGGTTTCCGGATCGTTTTTATTAATTCCGTCAATGATATATTGTATAGGCAGGGCTTCGGTACGGGTAATCCGCACCGCCTGACGGGAACAGGAGGAAAGCCCAAGACATATAGTAAAAACCAATATCAAAGAAATACATATTCTACGCATCGGCGTTTTCCCCGCTTTTGGCAAGCCGCATTTCGTCGTATTCGGCTTTTGTGATAAGGATTTTTCGCTTTTTGGTGGCGGGGTCGAACTTACCCACATAGCCCCGGTCTTCCATCATGTCGATGATTTTCTGAGCCCGGGCGTAGCCAACCGACAGCTTCCGCTGAAGGAGGGAGGTTGACATGGTGTCATACTCGAAGGCAATGCCGATGGCGTCGACAAACAGCGGGTCTTCCTTTTCCTCACCGGCAGGAATGCCGGATTCCTCGGTTTTACGCTTGCCGTTCTTTTCCCCGCAGTGTCTGGCTTCCTCCTCAATCAGTTTAATGACATCCTCGTTGTATTCCACCTGGGAAGCGTTCTTTATAAACTGACAGACGGCGGTAACCTCGCTTTTGCCGTCCACATATGCGCCCTGAACCCGGAGTTTCTTCATCATCTTGACCGGGGCGTAAATCATATCCCCCTTGCCAAGGAGGGCTTCGGCGCCGTTTTCGTCAAGGATGATTCTTGAATCCACCGACTGGGAAACGGTAAAGGCGATACGGGAGGGGATGTTTGCCTTTATAAGGCCGGTTATAACGTCGGTGGAGGGACGCTGGGTACCCACTATAAGGTGAATCCCCGCAGCCCGCGCCTTCTGGGCAAGGCGGCAGATGGAGTTTTCCACCGCATCCTTGGCGGACATTATAAGGTCGGCCAGCTCGTCTATGACGATTACGATATAGGGGAGCTTGTCCTTTTCCTCGTCCCCCTCGATACTGTCGTTGTATTCCTCAAGGTTTCTTGCCCCCACCTGCTCCATAAGGGTATAGCGGCGTTCCATTTCGTTTACCGCCCAGTTAAGGGACCCGGCGGCGGTGCGGGGTTCGTTCACCACCGGCACCAACAGATGGGGGATGCCGTTATAACAGGAAAGCTCAATCTTTTTGGGGTCGATAAGGATAAACTTTACTTCGTCGGGGGTTGCCCGGTAAAGCAGGGATATTATAATTGAATTGATACACACCGATTTCCCCATGCCGGTGGCGCCGGCGATAAGGAGATGGGGCATATCGGGGATGTCGAAATAAATCGGGTTTCCCCCCACGTCCACCCCTAAACAGACGAACAGCTTGGAGGGATTGCCCCGGAAAAGGTCGTTGTCTATAAGGTCTCTTAGCTTTACGATTGAGGCGGTTTCGTTGGGTATTTCAATGCCTATGGCGGCTTTGCCGGGAATGTTGGACTCAATCCTGACACTGGAGGCGGCAAGACGCATACGGATATCGTCGGCAAGACTTTCTATACGGTTTACCCTTATCCCCTCGTCGGGCAAGACCTCATACCGTGTGACGGCGGGTCCCCGGCTTGTGGAAACCAGAGTCGCTTTTACGCCGTAGGTACGCAGTACCGATATTAGTTTCTGCCCCGTCAAAGCGATATTCTGGGAGGAGTTCCTTAAAAAGTCGCTTGACCCTTCGGAAAGCAGGGACAAAGGGGGGAAAACATATACCTTGTCGGGCTTTGTTAAATCCAATTCCCTTGTTTCGGCTATTTCGCCTGCGTCTTCTGCCAATCCGGTCTCTTCTTCGGGATTTGCCCTTTCCAGCCGGACTTCCGCCGAAGTGCCGCAGTACTCTGCCGGTTCGGGTTCCGCCGGTGTGTTGTTCCCTGCCGGTTCGGGTTTCGGTTCGTAAATTATATCGTCCTTTTCATCAAAGATGGATTTGTATTCGTTGTCGTTTTGAGAAACAATCTTGCTTTCAACCGGAGGGGCGGTGTTTTCCGGCTCTATATACACCACTTCCGGCTTTTTGGTCTTTTTACTGACAGGCTCTTCCTTTTTGGTTTCTTTGTCTTCTCTGATTCGTACCGCTTCCCGTTCCCTTATCTGGTTCATTGACAGGGAGATTTTCTTTATAATCTTACCTATTCCCTTTATTATCACCGCCGGGGTTAAACCGATAAGGAAAATAAGGGTGATTACGGAGGTAAGGTAGCCTAAAATATAGGTCAGTACAGAACCGATAAGAAAATCAAGCCCGCTGCCTATGGTGCCGCCGATTACGCCCGCGCCTATACCCTCAATGCCGTTTAGGAAAAAGGTCTTGTAAAATACCGGCTGGGAAAATGCGCGTTGTCCTTCCGTTGTGGTGTGAAGGTGTATCAAGGCAAGGACAAATAAAAAATTCAAAGCGCAAAGCAGATATCTTGCCAGCTGGGTATTGTTTTCCCGGTCGGTTTTCCAGAACACCGCAATCACTATAAGATAAAAGGGTATCAAATAAACGCCGTACCCCCAAAGCCCCATAAGGGCGGGGGTCAGAATGCTCCCCAAATAACCGGTCTGGTCCATTGTGAACATAAGCATAAGGAGAAGGGCAATAAGGGTAAGCAGGTAGGGCATAAAGGCCAGCGGCCTTTTTTCCTTTTCCTGCTTAGGGGTTTCCTTTTTTACTTTTTCCTCCTTGGCGGAGGTCTTTTTAACCTTTGCCTTTACGGCGGTTTTTTTCGTTCCCATTTATTTCACCTTTGATTTAAACTACATAAGAATATCCGCAATAATTACGGCGGCGCCGACAACCCCACAGTACAGGGAAAACACCGAAAGCTTTTTGTTCTTTGCTATGTACTCAAGCAGCTTTATGGCAATAAGGCCGGACACCACCGCGGCTGCCACCCCGCCTATTACCGCCGGAAGGCTGCCTTCCGGCAGAGGATTGTCCTTTAATTTGAAAAGTTCAAATACATTTGCTCCCAGTATTGCGGGGATGGACAATAAGAAGGAAAATTTTACCGCGTCCGACCGGTTGTAGCCCGCCAGTTTTCCTCCCGTGATGGTTGAACCCGAACGGGAAATGCCGGGGAGTATGGCTAAAAGCTGGACAAACCCCACCAAAAGGGAGTGTTTTATTCCGGCGCTTTCCAGTGAAACGGTGTTTTTGTTTATTTTATCGGCGATATACAGAACAATGCCGTTTAAAATTAAAAGTATTCCGATAACCCAGCTTATTGAGGAAATAAACTCCACCTTATCGGTCAGGAAAACCGCAAATGTCAGGGGCAGCGTGGCGGTAAAAATCAAAAGAAACAGCCTTTCGTCCTGATTTATTCCCTGCTTTATTTTGCCGGTGAACAGTTTTCCCATAAGGGTGAAAAAGCCTTTTATAATGTTATAGACATCTCTGTAATAAACCAGAACCACCGCCACAAGGGTGCCGAGATGGAGAAACACCATAAAGGTAAGGTTGTTGTCCTCCAGGTTGTCCAGCCCGAAAAAGTTGGCCATAAGGGACAAATGACCGGAGGAGGATACCGGCAGAAACTCGGTTATCCCCTGAAGCATGCCGTATAAAACGCCTTTTAAAAAATTCATTACAAATAAACCTTAATTGTTTACTAAAATCTGATTTATGGTGTCATCCATTGCCTCTTTAACGCTGTCAAAGGTGGAGTCAAAGCGGGAGGAAATGTTTATGTCAAGCTTCATGAATTCCTGGATAATTCCGCCCCAGTCAAAGGCCGCCCCCAAATCAAAGCACCTTGAGCCGAATATAATGTCAAGCATTTTCTCATCATCTTCAGTTTGGGCATTCTTACCCTTTAAGGCCTTTTCATAATAAACCGGGGTGAGCGTGTTTTTGGATTCAGCCCCCAAAGCCTCTATCACAAGGCCTAAATCATAGTATTCCTCATCGGCCTTCCCCACCGGTATTAACATGCAGGACATATTCCTGAAGGACACAGAATGGTAAAAGTCGTCCTGGTCTTCGGTATGCTTGGGGATGGGAAGTATCCCGTAGGGGAATTCAAGGGACCTGAAGGCCACTGCGTTTATAAGCCCGCCCATGTAGAACAGTTCCCTTTCTTCCCGAAAGGCCTTTATTACGGTATATTCCCATGTATTGGGATATCCCGTATATTTACCGCTGTCGGCCACCATTATTTTGTCCTGGTTAAGATAAAGCTCAAGCACATCCTCAAGGATGTTATACATACCTTCGCCCCTGTAGGCTAAATAAGGCATATCGTCCCCGTCTTTTTTGCATACCTTTTGGCCGGCGGCCAAAGTGTGGACGTAAATATTATATTTTTCGGTACCCAAGCCCCAGGTGTCGAACTCAGTCATGCCGTCGATACCATCGGTGTCGGCGGAAAACTCCTTTGCCATTTCGGCGAATTTGTCAAAGGTCCACTTGTTGTTCATAACCATGTCATATGGGTCGATATCGGGGAAGGCATTCCCCATAAGTTCCTTGTTGAAGTATATCACCCAAGTGCCGTCGTTGTCGTAGGTGTTTATATCCCCGCAGGCGAAATACAGCTTATTGCAGATAGAAAGGTCATTTACCGCATTCTGGTCCCACCAAGGGTTTGAAAAATCAATTGATTCGATTGAAAACAAATCAAGATACAAGCCTTCCGTAACCAAAGGGGATGCATAGCTGTAGGCATCGAACACAATGTCGTATGTATAGTCCCCGGACTCAATTGATTTTCTTACCTCCACGTTAAGGGCGTCCTGGGTTGCAGGCTTTATTAATACCCCTTCGATTCTGCAGTTATAGCGTTCCTGGATAAGCAGCTTTATTTCGTATTTTGCCACATCCACCATATCGGCGGTGGTTTCGTCAAAATCCTCCCGCTGGATTATTTCCCCGTTGTAGCCCTGGATGGAACTGCTTCCCCAGTCCCGGCACAATACGTTTATAACCCTACCGTCAAGGTCTTTAACCTCAATTTCGGTGCCGTAGCGGAAATCTTCAGAAGATTCGGCATCGGTGGTTTCCTCTTTACTTTCGGCTTCCGAAAGCGTGGGTTGTGACTGACCGGCGGATTTATCCTCCGGATTTTCGGTGTCGCAGGAGGCCAGTATTGATTATGCAAATAGAAATACAAGTATAATGCAAAGGGTTGTGGTAACGTTGTTTTTAAAGCGTTTTAAGGGCTTTTTCATGTTGTTTCTCCCATATAAATATATTTCGATTTCCTAAAGTTTATTATAGCAGATAAAATAAAAATGTCAAGGAAATATTATGTAAACTAACATGGGATTAAGGGTATATTCAGAGTATAACAAAACCGCCGGATTTTCGGCTTAGCCTTTTTTCCGGCGGCTTTTTTATAAAATTCTAATCGGATGCGTCAATCATATTTTCGATGAATATGCCGTACCCCCTGGTTGGGTCGTTGATCATAACGTGGGTGACGGCGCCGGCAAGCCTGCCGTTTTGTATTATGGGGGAGCCGGACATACCCTGGACAATCCCCCCGGTTATATTAAGCAGCTCTTTGTCGGTGACTTCTATAAGAAAGTTTTTGACTTTCCCGCTGTTGGGGTAAATTTTGACAATATTTATTTCGTAAATCCTGGGGGATGAGCCCGAAACGGTGGTTAGTATATAGGCTTTTCCGGTTTTCAGCTCGTCCCTGAAGCATATTTCCATAGGCTGGGATATATAAGGGGTTACCGAATCGAACACCCCGAAAACCCCGCTTTCGGTGTTTTTGTAAAGGCTGCCGATCTTATATGCCGAAAATTCCCCCTTAAGCTCGCCGGGGGCGTTTTCTATCCCCTTTATTACATCGGTTATGGTTACCCCCGTAACAATGCCTTTAAGCAACGGCAGGGGGGAACCGGTTTCAGAATCGCAGATACCATGCCCTAAACCCGCAAAGCGGTTGGCATCCGCGTCCACATAGGTGACGGTGCCTATGCCGGCGGTGGAATCCCTCACCCATAATCCCGCCTTGTAGGAATTATCCTCAACCGACTTTTTGGGATAAACGTCAAAGCTTTGTGTCCCTCCCGAACGGCTGACGGTGAAAACCATTTTCCTTCCGCCGCTTTCGTCGATAAGTTCAGACAGTTCCTCGGTAGTATTTACCTCGGTGGAATCAACCTTAGTTATTATATCCCCCGCCCTTATGCCGGCGTCCCTTGCGGGGGATGCTAAGCCCTCGAAGGTTTCGATGTCGGTTACCCCCACCACGATTACCCCTTTGGTGTAAAATTTTATCCCGAAGGGGATGCCGGAGGGAATAAGGGAAATACGCTGTCTTTCGTTTATTGCAAGGGTTGAAGCCAGCGCGCCGTAGGGAACGGCGACACACATGGCAAGAAGGAGTGCGAAGAGCAGTGCGAACGCAGGAATTTTTTGTTTACATTTCATATTTCTACCTACCTTGATTTTTCGTCCGTGGTGTTATTGTTCGTCCCGCAACAAAAAATATGTAGAAAGAAATAAGAATGAATTTGCTGTTTTAATAAATAAAACCTGTTAAAAAACCGTTTACCCCGATGAAATACGGTTTTGGCATTTGTTTGAATTTTTTTGGTACTATTTTTTCGTTTTTCTTTTATTTTTTATTTTGTCCGACGGTCTGAATCGGAAGCTTTCCGGTGGCACAAGACAGTTTTTACCTTGGCCTATCAAATCCTCCCTTCCGGCGGAAACGAGTATCTTTCTTATTATGGGAAAATTTTCCCGTTTATAAAACTGTAAAAGGGCTCTCTGGGCTTTTTTCTCTTCATAACTTCTTGCCACATACACCTTTTTCATAGTAAAGGGGTCGATTCCCGTATAGTACATACAGGTGGAGGCTGTCCCCGGAGTGGGGTAAAAATCCTGCACCTGTTCCGGATTTATGCCGTTTCTTTTAAGATACAAGGCAAGCTCGATGGCATCGTTTATAGCGGAACCGGGATGGGAGGACATAAGATAGGGCACAAGATACTGTTCCTTTCCCAAATCCTTGGTTATCTTATAAAAATCAGCCATGAATTTATCGTAAACTTCCCTGCTCGGTTTTCCCATAAGGGAAAGCACATTGTCGCAGATATGCTCGGGCGCCACCTTAAGCTGACCGGATATATGTTTTTCCACAAGACGGCGGAAAAATTTTTTATCCCTGTCCTTAAGCATATAGTCGTATCTTATCCCCGAACGGATAAACACCTTTTTTACCCCTTTAACCTTTTCCACTTCCTCAAGGAGCTTTATATATTCGGAATGGTCGGCGTCAAGGTTGGGGCAGGCCTTGGGGAAAAGGCATTTGCGGTTTTTACAGGTGCCCTGCTCCGTCTGCTTTTTACAGACGGGATGGCGGAAGTTGGCGGTGGGCCCCCCTATATCATGAATATAGCCCTTAAAGCCGGGGGTTGATGCAATGAGTTCCGCCTCCTCCACCACCGATTCGATGCTTCTTGAGGTGACTATCCTCCCCTGATGGAAGGTTATTGAACAAAAGTTGCAGGAACCGAAACAGCCGCGGGTGTGGGTTATTGAAAATTTAACCTCCTCAATGGCGGGAATGCCCCCCTCCTTTTCGTACATGGGGTGGTAGTTCCGTTCATAAGGCAGGGAGTAAACGAAATCCATTTCCTTTCGGGTAAGCGGGGGCATGGGCGGGTTCTGGACAAGGTATTTGCCGCCGTAATCCTCAACCACCGCCCTGCCGTAAAAGGGGTCCTGATTTTCATACTGTATTAAAAAGGCTCCGGTAAAGGCTTGTTTATTTGTTTTAAGTTCGTCGTAAGACGGGGTTTCTTCATAATCGAAACGGATGTCGCTTTTATTGTCGGTAACAAAACAGGTGCCTTTTATATCATGAAGTTTCTTTACGGAAGCTCCCTTGTCAAGAAGGAAGGCGATTCGTCTTAACGAATTTTCCCCCATGCCGTAGGACAGCAGGTCCGCGCCCGAATCGATAAGTATAGAACGGCGTACCTTGTCCGTCCAGTAGTCGTAATGGGCAAACCGCCTTGTTGACGCCTCAACGCCCCCTATGATTATGGGAACACTGCCGTAGGCTTCCCTTACCCTGTTACAGTAGACTATAACCGCTCTGTCGGGACGGTATCCCGCCTTCCCGCCGGGGGAATAATAATCGTCGGTCCGGACTTTTTTGGAAGCGGTATAATGGGCGACCATGGAATCCACGTTGCCGGAATTTATTAAAAATGCCAGTCTCGGTTTTCCGAAACGCATAAAATCCTTTGTATCTCTCCAGTCGGGTTGGGGGATAATACACACCCTGAAACCCTCCGCCTCCAGCACCCGGCTTATTATCGCCGTACCGAAGGAGGGATGGTCAACATAAGCGTCGCCGGTTATTATTATAAAATCCGGTCTGTCCCAGCCTCTGGAAGTCATATCATTAAAAGTTACGGGTAAAAACATAATCACTCCCCTTGCAAATTCTATCATATAAATAATATAATGTCAAAAAAATTTTGTTTTATCCCTTGACAAGCCGTTAAATAAAGGCTATACTAATAACAATGATTGCTGTTAATAAGGAGGGATGAAAATGCAGCGGAACACAAGGCAACGCGCCTATATACTCAAGGAAGTAAGCCAGCGGAGCGACCACCCCACCGCAAGGGATGTTTATATGGCGGTGCGGAAAAAGCTCCCCAACATAAGCCTTACCACCGTCTACCGCAATCTCACCAACCTTGCCGACGAGGGGCTTATACTCCGAATCAACGTTCCTTCCTCCCCCGAACGCTTTGACAAAACCGTTACCACCCATCTTCACACCCTCTGCGACGAATGCAGAGCATTCGCCGACGTTTCACAACAGGACCAGCTGTTTGAATTAATAAAAAAGACGGTTTTGGCAAGCAATAATTTTCACGCTTCGGGAATGGATCTGATTATAAGGGGAAAATGCAGCGAATGCGAAAAAAAGGAAACAGCGGTTATATAAAATTAAAATAAATATAAAGGAGAATTATCATGGAACTTAAAGGCACAAAAACCGAAAAAAATCTGCTTGCCGCTTTTGCGGGGGAATCCCAGGCAAGAAACAAGTACACCTATTACGCCAGCAAAGCCAGAAAAGAGGGTTACAATCAGATAGCAGACCTCTTTGAAGAAACGGCAAACAACGAAAAGGAACACGCAAAAATCTGGTTCAAGCTCCTCCACGACGGGGATATTCCCTCTACTTTGGCAAACCTCAACGACGCCGCCGCCGGTGAAAACTACGAATGGACCGACATGTATGCCGGCTTCGCCAAGACCGCAAGGGAAGAAGGATTTACCAAAATCGCCGCTTTGTTTGAGATGGTGGCCGCCATCGAAAAGGAACACGAGGAAAGATACCGCAAGCTCATAAACAGAATGGAAACCGACACCGTGTTTATAAGCGACGACGTGGTTATCTGGCAGTGCGCCAACTGCGGGCATATCCATATCGGCCAGAAGGCCCCAGAACTCTGCCCCGTCTGCTCCCATCCCAAATCCTATTTTCAGAGAAAAGCGCAGAATTATTAAGGGAAAAATCAAAAAGGCTCCGGTTTTCCGGGGCCTTTTTATGTTATTTGAAGTATTTTATTCTTTTATAAATTGCCTTACAAGACCGGGGAGGAGAACCATTACAAAGCCCAATCCGCCGCCCAGCAGGGCAAAATACCATACCGCTGAAACTGTGTAATCGATGAAACCTTCTGCCGTAAGAGCACCTATAAGGGTGAAAAGCAGCATAAACAGGTAGCCGCCGTAAAAAATAAATCCGCAAAGCCGTTTTAAATATGCGGAGGAAACCCCGTAACCGGTTTTATTGATATTAACATATGTAAAGAATACATATCCGGCAAATACAAACACATTAAGTATGGCTACAATTTTGGCAATGCCAATAAGGGCGCTTATTTCAAACAAATTACCCGAAAACAGTGAAGCGGTTGTATTTCCCCCCGACACCCTGAACCAGCCGAAAAACATAAAGATAAACATAACCAGGGTGTAGCCCAAAACAAATCTTTCGGCAAGGGTGGGTAATCTGAAGGGAGCAGCAGGTTTTTGGGATTGATTTACCGGACCGATGGGATTACCGCAGGAATTGCAGAACTTTGCGCTGTCGGGAAGCTGATTGCCGCACTTTGGACAAAACATAATTTTTCCTCCTTGATAAATATAAATTGACCTTATATTAATATAACATTGACAGGAAAAAAAGTAAATAGGAAATATATAGTTTTGACAATGTTTTTAAGATTTTACATACTATTTGTTTAATTATCATCGTAAAACATGACAGAATAAAACACATATACTAATAGTTGTAAAAAACAACCGTTACTCAACTGTGCGGTGCTTGCGCTTTTAGCAGTTTTTGTTATAATCAATATAGGGATAAGCAATAATGCTTATTACTATTACAGGAGGATGCTGTTATGAATATTGATATGACAAAAACTTTAAGGGAATTAAGAAAACAAAAAAATGTGACCCAGGAGCAGCTGGCGAATTTTCTCGGCATAACCCCCCAGTCGGTGGGAAAATGGGAAAGGGGGGGTTATCCGGATATAACCCTGCTTCCTAAAATCGCATTGTATTTTAATGTGACGGTGGATACCCTCCTGGGGGTGGACGAAGCCCGCATTAAAGAAGCAATTGAGGGATATGAAAAAGAAAGCAAAAGGCTTTCAAATATAGGGGATGTCGAGGTGGAGCTGAAACTGTGGGAAAAGGCCTATGAGGAATGCCTTACGGCTCTTGACAATATGAAAAAGCATGCGATTATTGCCGATACCCAGCCGGATTTCAAGCATACATCCTTTATTGTAAATAAGACCTATTACAAACACAGTGATACTTCTAAAAACTATACCGAAAATCAGTGCGGTCTTTGTCTGAAATGGCTTAGTGAAAAGGTTTTCGATCCGGTTAGGAACGACAAGAGGTTTTTAAGAATAACCGACGAATTGAAACAGTATGCGAATTAATAAAACAGCCTCTCATTTTTAAACATAAAACCCCTGTAAAACGCTAACGTATTTTGATCAGATATGTTAAAATATGTTATCCCGTCATTTGCCATGAATTTTAATTGTATCGGGTATTTACGGGATTATGCGTACAAGGGGTTTTATCCGTTTATAATTTAAAGAAAGAGGGGTTTATACAATGGCAACTGTTATAATGTTATAAAGACGCATGTTCATCTGCCTTGTTGTATTGGTTATTACGGTTACGGCTTTCGCAGGGTGCTCAAACGAGTACACAGACTGTTGGT
>DBQR01000015.1 GCA_002305335.1 Clostridiales bacterium UBA1389 | reverse complement strand
ATATCTTTCTTTTGGCGTTTTTTATCTGCTTTGTATTCGTTAATACGTTCAAAAACAGAATTGATTGTTTCATCATGGTTCTTCATAAACGAAGCCCTCCATTTCTAATTGTGATTTAAGTGACATTCGAGCACGATAAACAAGTGTTTCAATGCCGTGAACAGATTTTTTCATTACTTTGGCGGCTTCTTTATTGCCGAAGTTCTCGAAATATATAAGCCAAAGAACCTGATGGTATTCGGGCTTTAATTTTTTCAACGCTCTATGTACCATTATTTTTTGTTCTTCTTTAATGAAGGCTTTTTCGAGATTTTCTTCATCGCTTACAAGCTCCGGGTAATCTTCGACAGAAATTTCCGAACGCTTTGCCTGGCGCTTAAGATAATTAAGCGCTATATTACGGCCGATTGTGTATAGCCAGGTTTTAAACGAGCCTTTTCCTTTGTCCTTGGGTTTTTTAGTCCCTAATAAGACAAACGTTTCCTCGGCCAACTCCTCGGCAATCTGTATGTTAGCAACAAAGCCGCTTAAGTAAAAAATCAATCCGTCACGATATTCCCTTATAATCTCTGCTAATCCCCTTTCATCACCTTCGTCATGGAAACGGCGGTAGCTACTTGCACCATTATCCATCGACTGACTCCTTTCTGAAAGGTATTTTTGCGCTTTCAAATGGTTTCACTTATTACACAACAAAAACAGAAAAACCTCACAGCTATTATAAAAAAGATTTTTAGGAAAAAATCGGGGTCACTTAAAAAACCAAAGGCTATTGCGGGAATAGCTGTTTCATCCGTACGAAATTGCGGATATCATTATTCCATAATCGCCGCACGTTGGCACTACCCCTCATCCGTCAGCCTTCGGCTGACACCTTCCCCGAAAGTCGGAAGGCTTTTATATATCCGCTCCTACTGCCAAACATCACACATCCAGCGAGAAATAGCCGGTGCAGATATCGGTTCGGTTCTGCCATTTCCCCTTGGTGAAATCCGGGATTTCAACGGGGATTGAACCCTTTTCGATGGATGTGGCGGCAAGGGGGGTTATTGCCATCCAGGTGGCGGTGTCATAGGTGTCAATGGGGGGATTTCCTCCCTTTTTCACATATTCGAAAAAGGCTTCGTACACCAGCCAGTCCATTCCCCCGTGGCCGAAGGTTATTTTTTTGGTGGTGTCGCTTTTCCAGAGCCGGTGTTCGTATTTTTCGAAAAATTCATTCTTGTTGTTGTAGTAATCCTTTCCCCATTCGCTGCACATTCCGTCAAGATAAACCCCGTTGCCGTCCTCAAAGTACAATCCCTTTGTGCCTCTGACGGTCAGCCCCCTTGAATAGCATCTGGGGAGGGTGGTGTCAAGGGTGATGGCTATGGTTTCCCCGCCCCGGCACTTTATTAGGGTTTTTACGATATCCCCCTGCTTAAAGGGGAAGGTTTTAAGTTCGGGATTAACCTTGTCGTTCTGCTTAGCGTATTCGTTAAGCCCCCAGGAGCCGGAGGCCATGGAAACAAGGTATGTCAGCCTGTTTCCCCTGTTTATATTCATTATCTTTGCTATAGGTCCCAGTTCGTGGGTGGGATAATTTTCGGTGTTGCGGTGTCGGTAGTTGCGAAGCCGGTAATGGCGGTTTTCCTCCCCGAAGCAGATTTCCTCCCTCAGGTCGTGCAAATATCCCCCTTCGCAGTGGACAACCTTGCCTAACAAGCCCTCCCTGACAAGATTAAGCACCATCAGTTCGTCCCGGTTGTAGCAGCAGTTTTCCGCCATCATACAGTGGGCTCCCGTCTTTTCATAGGCGTCAACCAGTAAAAAGCAGTCCTCCAGGGAATAGGCTCCCCCAACTTCCATGCACACCGGCTTTCCCAGTTCCATGGCGGCCACCGATATGGGGATATGCCCCTCCCAGGCGGTGGTGTTGATTATGACATCCACGTCCTTTGAGGAAACAACCTCCTGCCAGACGGTGGTGGCGGCGGGGCTTTTTCCCATCTTTTTTTCGACAGTCGCCCTTCCCTGCTCTGTACGGTCGGGGTATTCGTCGCAGACATAGGTGATATTAATGTCCTGCCTTTCGCAGAGGATATTCTGAAGTGTCCCCATGCCCCTGTGGCCGAGACCTATTACTCCAACGTTGATTTTTTCCATTTTCGTTTTCCTTGCTTTTTATCTTATTTCTTCTATATGATTTACATATTCAAGGGTGGATAACGCTTCGATTATTTCTTCATGGGTCTTATATTTTTTAAGTTCCTCAACGCTTATGGTCAGGGATATGGAATAAACGCTTAATCCGGAATTTATGTAGGCGGGGTTTGACTCTATATCGTCAATCTTAAGCCCCAGCCGGCGGATGGTGGTTACGAAGTCCGTAAGGTTGTATTTGTTTTTCAGTTCCAGATGGATTTCGAAATGGTTGGACTTGTCCTTCAGATAAGCTTCCAGAGAGGGGAAAGCCGAAAGGACGGTCAGCATAACCCCGAAGCAGATTAACGCCGCGGTATAAAAACCCGCCCCCAGGCATAAGCCGATGATTCCGGTTGCCCACAGTCCCGCGGAGGTGGTAAGTCCCTTTATCTGATTTTTTGAGGAAAACAGCACCGAATTGCTGCTTAATACGGCAACGGCGATAACCGATGCGGCGGAAATAACCGCAAATTCGCAATAATAATGCCCCATAAGGTAAGCGTCAAGCAGCATTGCCCCGGTGGATGCCAAAGAAATCAGAATAAAGGTACGGAGTCCCGCCGCATGGCGTTTGGTTGACCTTTCCCACCCGATTACGGCGGCAAAGGTTAAGGACAGGAAAAATCTGAACAGCACCGAGAGAAAGTTTATTTCCTCAGCCCAGTTGCCTAATAATTTTATCAACGGATCCGTTATATCCGGCATTTTAATTTCTCCTTTCTACCTTTTCTTAAGTATTTAACATATTGCCACTTTAACACATAAAAGTCAAGCTATTTTGCCCAAAAAATTCCTCCGGGAGTATAACTCCCCCCTAAAAAAATCCGAGGCCGGATAAACCGACCTCAAATTCGTTTTTGTCAGACATTTTGCGTTAAGCCGGAAACAATATACAGAATGATATCATCTATGGTTGGATTTTCAACATCCGTTGTAATTTTCTTCCAAAATTCTTTGGCTTCCGGGTCGGAACTGTGAATCCCCATGTTCAGCGCATTTCTGATTTCTTCTTTCACTTCGTCGGCGGTAACGCCGTTCTGACGGGCGATATCGCCGTATATGCTTTCGATTGCAGCTTTGGTCCTCATTTTATAACCTCCTTTCATTGACACGAACCGAATATCAACTCGCACCCTATTAATAACATACTTGCCTTGTCGAAGTATGTCAAAGGTGGACATAAAAAATAAAGTTTCGCAATCTTTTGCAATCTTTTCACGATTTGTATATATATGTAGTATATATTGCTATTTTGTGAAATAAGAACTATAACAAAAACAAAGGGTATATCTTGGGTAAATCAACCCCTTAATATCTTATCCATGGGCTTTCCCTTGGCAAGTTCGTCAATCAGCTTATCCAGCCACCTTATTTTCTGCATAAGGGGGTCCTGAATTTCCTCAACCCTTATGCCGCAGACTACCCCGGTAATTTTGTCGGCGTCAGGGTTGATTTTTGCGTTGTTAAAAAAGGTTTCGAAATCAACACCCGTTTCTATGAGGGTATTCAATGTGTTTTCGTCATACCCGGTAAGCCAGCGTATTATTTCGTCAACTTCCGCCTTGGTCCTTCCCTTTCTTTCAGCCTTCTGAATGTACATGGGATAAACGGCAGAAAAGGGGGTTTTATAAATTCTGTGGTTCATTTTTCATTTCCCTTTCGATAAGCTCCACTGCCACCTTAAGGGCGAATATCCGCCTTTCAAGGAGGGTTTTCTGGGATTTACCCAGCTTGTCCTTATTTATCTTTTCGCATTTTTTAAGGGTGGAAAGCAAAGCCGAATGTGCTCTTATAAGTTCGTCGGATGAATAAACAGTCATTTCCCTTTCTTTTCCCCCGCCGTTTTAAGCCGCCATTTTGTAATGTCGGAAATTAAAGCGAAATCCGCTTCCCTGTCATAGGGAAACCTTATTGCCCCTTTGCTGTGGCTTATTCCTTCAAGACGTTTTTCAAAGAATACTATCGCCCGGTCGCCGGGGTAAAACCCGATATGATTTTTAAAGGCGGCAAAATGGACAAGGTTTTCCCCCTGCCAGAAGGTGGGCATACTCCAGGATATTTTTTCGATGGAATCGGGAGCTGCTTCCTTTATAACCTGCCTTACTTTTTGCAGAAGAGGACGTACTTCCTCCGGCTGCATGCTGATATATTCGTCAATGGTGTTAAACTTAATTTCGGACATATACTCTATTCAGTCCTTTCCCTTACGGTTACTTTAACGCTGTCGCCGGGATGCTTTTTTATTTTTTCCCGGATATCCTTGCGGACACCGATAATATAACACACTTTGCCGTCCGGGTCCTTAACCCCCATGTTTACTATACTCCCCTCGTAGGGGACTCCGTCGAAGGCAGCGTAAACCTTAACCCGGCCCTTGCCGAATTCCTTTTTAATGTCATAGGGGAAAACCGCATATGCTCCGTCAATGTCCGGCACTTTTTGAATTACCGTCTCAAATTCGTAAACTTTATTGTTTTCCATACTGTTCTTGCAGATATCCGACGGTTGACAAAACAATGCTTTTCAATATTTCCGGATTGATGTCCGACAGCTTTTTGACATAAAGGCAGCCTTTTCCCGAAGTAAATTTGCCGAGATTTTTTAGCATATCCTCCTGTTGGGGTAAACCCGACAGGACATACAGTGTTATTGCGGCCTTGCGGGGGGAAAAGCCCACCAGCGGCCAGTCTCCCTCCTGACGGCTTCTCTGGGATTTATAATGGTAACTGCCGAAACCGATCATGGAATTACCCCACATTTTGGGCTCAAAGCCGGTAACTTCCCTGAAAAATCCGACAAGCGTGTAGCTGTCTTGCTTTTTTTGTTCGCTGTCGGCAAAGGAATCGATAAATTCAAACACGTCCCCGTCGTGGGGTTTGGTTTTCGGTTCGGCCATATTGTTTTCTCCCTTTCTTTAAGATAATTCGGTGATATGTTTATAGCGGATTTCGCTTTTCTTAAGGCTTTCCTGTATTTTCGCCACCTCGAAATCGCTTCTTTCCTTGGCAAGCATAAGGAGGATAAAGCCGCTTATCAGGAAGATGCTGAAACTGACGGCAGGTATAGCGGCGAAAACCGGCAGGGATGAAGCGATTTTCGCAAAGCCGGGGAAGGCAAAGCTTATGACTGCCGCCGCCAAAAACACAAGGGAGGTAAGAAGGTAGCATATTGACATTATGAATCTTAAAGAAAGCCTGCCTTCGACTTTGCCGGTTAAAAACAGGCAGGGTAAAAGATAAAATACAAATTGCAACAAAAACACCAGCCCTCCCCGGTAGGGGGAATGAATGCAAAGGGTGGCAATGCACAAAAAGGCAATGCCGAAGGTGGTTGAAATGTGGGTTTTACGGTTCGGGGTTTTTCCGGTTAATATCCTTACCGCTCACGCCTCATAGGCGCATCCCGATATAAGGAATAGATTTGCCGCCATGGTCAGGCCGTCATATACGTCCGTCCGGATGAATAATAAAAGCGAGCCGGTGCCCTGAAGCATCTTTGCGGTAATCTGGTAGGGCACCTCTTTGGGGTTGTTATTGTTAACTTTAAACACCACAAGCAGTAGGCCGAAAATATAGGACCCCACCGCCAGCATAAGCATTACCGTCTTTAATTCCACGCTGTCCTCACGAAATTTATTTACGGCTTTATTATACAATATTTTTGTCTGTTTGTCTACATAATAATAAAAAATGTTGTATATTTTTGCATGATTGTGTATATGTTTATGGAGGGAAATTAATTAATAGCAACAACTTTTACTTAATTTCACTTCTTTCCGAGAAGTGCGGTTCTACCCCTCAGCCGTCAGCCTTCGCTGACACCTTCCCCTCAAGGGGAAGGCTGACAGGAATAGAAGGTTTTCGGGTTGACAGGATTTGCTTTGCATGATAAAATTATAAAAACAAAGTTTATAAAGGAGGACGAAAATTGTTTGATATTATTAAGGATTTTCTTATAAAAAAGGGCTTGGAAAGCAGTCTTGCCGAAGTGCTTTCGGTTCTTTCACTGATAATCCTTTCCCTTATCATCGGCTTTGCCCTTTATTTTATCGCAAAAAGGATAATATTGAAATTTTTTGCCGTCATAGCAAAGAAAAGCAAAACCAAATGGGACGACGCCGTTGTAAATAACAAGGTGTTCAACCGCCTTGCTCTGATTATCCCCGCCCTGGTGCTTAACTGGTTTGCCCCCTCCTTTCCTTCGGGGAGAGAATGGATACGCCGGATTACTTATTCCTTTATAATCTTCTGCGTGGTTCTGGCATTTGACAAATTTTTAAATGCGGTAAACGACATTTACAGGAAATACGAAATTTCCAAGACAAGACCCATAAAGGGATATCTTCAGATAATAAAAATCTTTGTCTATATTGTGGCGTGCGTCATTATCATAAGCGTGCTGATGGACCGTTCCCCCCTTATCCTGCTGGGAGGAATCGGAGCGGCTACGGCAGTGCTGCTTCTGATTTTCCAGAACTCCATCCTCGGCTTTGTGGCGGGGATTCAGCTTACCGAAAACGATATGGTGCGTATCGGCGACTGGATCGAAATGCCCAGCCGGAACGCCGACGGGGATGTTATCGACATAACCCTCCACACCGTTAAGGTAAAAAACTGGGACAAAACCATAACCACTATTCCCACCCACGCCCTGATTTCCGAATCCTTTAAAAACTGGCGGGGAATGTCCGAAACCGGCGGCAGACGGATAAAACGCTGCGTTTACATCGATATGACAAGCATCAGGTTCTGTAACGACGAAATGCTGGAAAGGTTTAAAAAAATCCGCTATATAGAGGACTATATAAACGGCAAGATAGACGAAATTTCCGAATACAACAAGGCTTTGGGGGTTGACGATAATTCAAGCGTCGTCAACGGAAGGCATTTAACCAATATAGGCACCTTCAGGGCTTATGTTACAGCATACCTTAAGAACCACCCGAAAATTCACAAAGAGCTTATAAGCATGGTGCGGCAGCTTGCCCCCGCCGACAAGGGGATTCCCGTTGAAATCTACTGCTTTACCTCCACCACCGCCTGGGTGGACTACGAATCAATTCAGTCCGACGTTTTCGACCACATCCTTGCGGTGGTGCCGGAATTTGATTTACGGATTTATCAGGGTCCCAGCGGTCATGACCTGTCAGATGCGGTAACGGCAATTCAGAATAAAAAGGACTTCGGTTAAGAAGTCCTTTTTTGTAGGGATTTTACTTTTAATCCAATACCAATGTGGGAGGTGCGTAGATTCTTGCCTTCATTTCGTTGTCAAGCATGTAAAGGCTCTTGGGGTCGTTGCCGAAGAGGTCATAACGCTTGATGTTGTCGTCGGCATTCTTTTCCTCTTCCCCCTGTTCCTTGATAAACCAGTCCAAAAACTGCATGGTCCTGAAGTCGCTTACCTTAATGGCCTCCGCATAAATTTTATTTATCGAAGCGGTAACGAACTGCTCATGCTCAAATGCCTTAACAAGGGGCTGTCTGAAGTTATCATATTTAACGTCGGGGGCGGCTATTTCGGTAAAGGTTACTTCCTCACCGTTGTTAAGGAGATATTTGCGAAACAGCATAGCGTGGTCCCGTTCCTCCTGGGCCTGAACGTAAAACCAGTTTTCAAAGCCGGCCAAATTCTTGTCGGCATAATAATTTGCCATATCGAGATACAGATAAGCCGAGAAGAATTCCTTGTTAATCTGTTCGTTTAGAAGCCGCTTTACTTCCGGATTAAGCATAATATCATTCCTTTCTTATTTCTTGATTTAATCTTACCAAATAATATATTTTTTGTCAATCTTTTAATTTCCCTACATTCTTCTTGATGAACGGTTAGTTAAGGTCTGTTATGCAAATAGGAATTATTTATAAAAGCACCTTTATCATCTTTTTGGACTTTTCATCTAAAATACCCGAGGAAAGGGCGTTTTGAATAAAGCTCTCCATTTCATCTGTTTTATACTTCTGCCGGATAAGTATAAGCACATTCAAAATATCAAACAGTATAACCTTACGCATGGTTTCCCTTACCGCCGAAATATCGAAGGAAATCAGCTTGGAGGCGATCTTGCAACTCAATTCCGGTTTATATGCTACGATTTTTCCTAACGACTGAACGCACTGGCGGACGGTTATCGGTTTTTCATCCTGTAAAAGCACAAGATAGTCGTCAATTATGCCTTCCGTCCGGTTTCGGGTGTCCCACCTTGCGTTTTCGGCGATAAGCATTAAGCCGATGCTTCGCTGATAGGAATTTTCCGATTTAATTTTATCGCAAAATATATCCCAGAAGGGGTAAACATCATTGAAAATCGCCGATCTGCTCATAAGCAGCAGAAACGCCTGATAGCGGATATTATCCTCTTTCAGCGACAGCATTTCCACAAGGTCAGGTAAGTCCGTTTTTTCAAGCCTTTTCGCCGCCTCGTTTATATCCTCTTTGGATATTGACATAAGTTTTTCGGTTGTCATTGTTATTCACCTTCGCATTNNTTCGGCTCGCTTTTATTTATTACGCTTCAGGTTGTTATCATTTCCGATATCTAACACCCGCTACCCTAAGGGGAAGGCTTTTAAATATATCTGCCTTCCTCGCTAAAATATGAAACATCTATAAATTAATTAAGGCTGTTCCTCCACAAAGGTTATCCTGCCTTGGGGTTCGGCATATTCCTCGCCGATTACCCCCTTAAGGCCTTCGGTGATGTAGGTAATCAGCACCTGATTGTCAATCATTACGCAGTCCTGGGTGTAAACGTTGTCGGTAAACATGGTATAACCGTCCCCCATGTTCTGGAGCATATAGTTATGGGCCGCAAGGGTATAGGTTTTATTCAGGTCAAGGGATTGGCCGCCCACTAAGACGTTTTTAACCCGGTATTCCCCATCAACCTTAACGAACATACCGTTTTCGTCCCTAACCACGCCCGATGGGATATATGTATGTATTTCATAGCTTATACCCGAAGGGCAGATCCACCCGCCGGTTTCTGAAGGCCAGGCGCTCGCGCTGAATTCAAGGGCGTCAAGGATTTCCTGCCCGGTGGCCTCGCAGACGCAGAGCATATTCCCGAAGGGATGCACCTTTAAAATATCCTCTTTGGTGATGTCCCCCTTCAATATGTCGTTTCTTACCCCGCCCCCGTTTGCAAAGGCGATATCCGCCCCCGAAACATAGCGAAAGGCGTCGGCGCACAGATTGCCTATGGCGGTTTCCTGGTTCCTTACAAGGCGGACGCCGGTGCCGGGGTCGTTAATCAGGAGATCCACGTTGCTTTTGGCAACCACCTGGGACAAAGCTTTGCTTAATTCGTTTTTGGCGTCGGCTATCGCTTTATTCAGATACGATTCAAGCCCTAAGACCAAAACGGCGTTTTCGCTATTCTGCCATCTGTAAAGACCGGTGGCAATTTCCCCTTCGGGAGTTATACGGACATAACCCACCGCTTCCAGCTTTGTGCCGCAGGCGATGCGGTACACCGTTTCGCCGGCTTTGTTTTTCATTTCCACCCTGTCGGTATCGTGGGAATGGCCGTCGACAAGGGCGTCGATACCGGTGGTGTTGGAAAGAATGTCGGCATAGGTGTAGGGGGAAAGCTCCGCTTCGTTTCCTAAATGAGCCATGGCTATCACATAGTCCGCCCCTTCGGCTCTGGCGTCGTCCACCGCCTTCTGAACGGCGGAATACAGACTTTTGCCGTCATCCCCCTGCATAAAGCCGTATATGTAGTTTCCCCTGTCGTCCATAAAGTATTTGGGGGTGGAGCTTTTAAGGGTCCAGGGAGTGGTTATACCCACGAAAGCAAGCTTTACACCACCGATTTCTTTTATAACATAGGATTCGAAAACCGGTTCCCCCTGTCGGTTGAAGTTACAGCTTATATAGGGGAAATCCGCCATTTCCACAAGTTCGAAGAATTTATCCATGCCGTAATCGAACTCATGGTTACCCATAATGGCAATGTCATAGCCCACGGCGTTCATAAGCTTAATGATTGCCTCGCCGTCGGTCATGGTGGCAAGGACCTCCCCCTGCACCGAATCCCCGTTATCCACCAGAACGACCTTGTTTCCCTTTTTAATAAGTTCCCTTCTGATAACGTCTATGCCGGAATAGGTCCAACCGGAATCCACGGCGGAATGAACGTCGCTTGTAAACAGAATTATTATGTCATTTTCGGCAACTATATTTACCTCCGAGGACTGTTCTGATGGTGTTAAAGGTTTTTGGCAGGATATCAAACCGAATAACAAAAGCAGTGTCAGAACCAAAGCTGTAAGCTTTCTCATATAAAACTCCTTTTGCGGTGAAATTTTAATTTATTAAAATCCGTTTATTATCTCCAGATAATCCATACCAGAATATACCCCGACAGTACGGCGGCAAGGGTAAAGGGAACGCTTATTTTCATGAATTCCTTTGCGGAAACCTCATAGCCTTCTTTTTTGAGTATGCCCAGTCCGGTTATATTGGCGGAAGCCCCTATTGGGGTCAGGTTGCCGCCCAAGGTGGCTCCGGCAAGAAGGCCGAAGTAAAGCAATGTGGGGTCAACCCCCATCAGCGCCGCGATTTTTCCCGTTACTGGAAGCATGGTCGCCACATAGGGAATATTGTCTATAAAAGCGGAAAACAGCACCGACGCCCAGACAATTAGTGTATACATTAAGAAGACGTTGTTCCCGCTTACCTTAACGAAAATTTTGGAGATTTCATCCACAACCCCCGCTTCGGTTATTCCGCTTATTACAATAAACAGACCGCTTAACAGCAGCAGGGTAAAATAGTCTATTTCCTTGACTGTCCTTATTAATCCTTCATAGTTTTTATTCTTGATAATTTCCCGAATAATACCGATAGCCATAAGCCCCATGCAGATTAAACCGTTTATGGTTTCCGGCTTTTTGCCTTCGGGGATAAAGGAGGCGGCAATAAGCAGAAGAATTGTTCCCGCAAGCAGAACGGTGGGAAAATAATCGGTAACCAATGTTTTGTCTTTTATGTCGATTTTTTGTTTTTCCTTCCGGAATACCCATAAAAGCACCAATGTGGAGGCAACAGCCCCTACCTGAACCACCCAGAACATACCCGGTTTTCCCTTATAGACAAAGAAGTCAAGGAAGTCAAGTCCGGCATGGCCGCTTAAAAGGATGGAAGTGGTGTCCCCCACCAGCGTGGCCGCCCCCTGAAGGTTGGAGGCAATGGCAATGGCGATTATGCCGTATACCGGCGAGGTGTTAAGTTTCCTTGAAATATTCAGGGCAACGGGGGCGACCATAAGCACCGTCGCCACATTATCGACGAAGGCGGAGATTATCGCCGCAAAAAGGGACAGGGATATTATCGCCCATTTTACGTTGGGGGTTCTGGCGATAATAATATCCGCCAGTAGGGAGGGCATTTTGGATTCGATAAACAAGGAAACAACCCCCATTGTTCCCGCTATCATCATAATGACATTCCAGTCAACCGATGAAAATACCTTACCCAACGGCAGTATGCCGAGTATAACGAACAGTGCGGCTGATGCCAGTGCCACATACGCCCTGTACTTGGGGAGCACAAGCAAAAGCACATAGGTTACAAGAAACAATACAAGCGCTAAAATCAATTGTTATACATCCTTCGTCGTTTATTTACAGGATTTATTGTTTTTCCCGTTTAAGTGTTATCTTTATTATTGTATATCTTTTTTCGATATTTTTCAATACAGTCCGGCTAAATTTTGTATTTTTTATTACGCAGGTTTTATCTTTTTTCTTAATAAGCCGATTTTAAGTGATTTTTAAAATGAATATTCTATTTTAATATCGAAATTTATAAAGGAACTAAATTATTAGAATTTTATCTATAAAGCAAAAATGCACCCGAAAAGGCGCATTTTGTATCCTATCCGTATGCCGTGTTATTACTTACCCGAAACGTTTACCCAGACCATATATACCCTCCTGTCAGTCCAGCTCGGCAAGGCCGGTATAAAGCTGATAATATCTTCCCTTTTTATCAAGGAGCTGCTGATGGGTACCCTCCTCTATGATTTCCCCCTGTTCCAGCACCACGATTCTGTCGGCGTTCCTTACGGTGGAAAGCCGGTGGGCGATGACAAAGGTGGTACGGTTTTTCATAAGTCGGTCCATACCCTTTTCAATGAATTTCTCGGTCCTGGTGTCCACCGAACTGGTGGCTTCGTCAAGAATCAGAATGGGGGCTTTGGATATTGCCGCCCGAGCGATATTCAACAGCTGCCGTTCCCCCTGGCTCAGGTTAGCACCGTCCCCGTCAAGCAGGGTATCATAGCCTTCCGGCAGTCTTTCGATAAAGGATTGGGCGTATGCCACCTTTGCGGCAAGTTCTACCTCGTCGTCGGTGGCGTCGGGTCGTCCGTACCGTATGTTTTCCCTGACGGTGCCCGAAAACAAATGGGTGTCCTGAAGCACCATGGCGATATTTCCCCTAAGGGAATCCTTTTTAATATTTTTAATGTTTATGCCGTCGATAAGGATTTCCCCTTCGTCAATCTCGTAAAACCGGTTTATAAGGTTGGTTATGGTGGTTTTTCCGGCACCGGTGGAGCCCACAAAGGCGATTTTCTCCCCCGGTCCGGCGGTGACATTGATATGTTTGAGCACCGTCTTGCCGGGAACATAGCCGAAGGAAACATCCTTCAGCACCACTTCGCCCTTTATAATATGACCCTTTTCGGTCCTGCAGTCCCCGGAACAGATTTCCACCCCGTTTTCCTCATCCGCCTTTTCCGGGGATTCCTCCATAACCTCAAACACCCTTTCGGCTCCCGCCAAAGCGGCATAGATGATGTTCATCTGCAACGACAGTTCGCTTATCGGTCTTGAAAAATGCCGGGAATAGTTGGTGAAAGCCGTAAGACCGCCGATGTCGAAGTTTGCGGTAAGGCAGAGGATTCCCCCCACCGTGGCGGAAACGGCATAGCTGACCTGTCCCAAATTACCGAGCACCGGGCCCATGATACCCCCGAAAAACTGGGCTTTCATCTGCTTCTGCCTTAATTCGTCGCTTAAAAAGGCAAATTCCTCCGCTGCCGTTTCCTCGTGGTTAAACACCTTAATAACCTTCTGACCGCTAATGGTTTCCTCTATATAACCGTTTACCGCTCCAAGGGACTGCTGCTGAGTCGTAAAGTATTTACGGCTTTTTTGCCCGATAAACCTTCCCGCAAAGACAAGGAGAGGCACTATCACGATCATAACACATGCAAGCATCCAGTTAATTACGAACATAAGCACAACGGTGCCGATAAGGGTAAAGGCCCCTGACACGATCTGCTGCATGGTGTTGTTAAGCATTTCCCCCACCGCGTCAAGGTCGTTGGTGAAACGGCTCATAATATCCCCGTGGGTATGGGTGTCGTGGTACTTTAGGGGGAGTTTCTGGGCCTTGGTGAACAGATCCCCCCGCACCTTTAAAAGCACACTCTGGGAAACGCCTATCATTATCCTCTGCTGGAGGTAGGAACATGCCACCCCCGCCAAATACACCGCCGCCATTATCAGAAGCCCCGTAATCAGGTTGTTAAGCTTCTGGGTACCGGTAAATTCCTCTTTAATCAAGCCGTTTATAATGGGACGGAGAAGGTAGCTGCCGGCAAGGCTGGCAACCGAGCTGATAATCACGCAGACCAGACTAAAAATGATTTTGGCTTTGTCTTTGCCGATATATTCAAGCAGCTTGCTTATGGTTGACACAGCGTTTTTGGGCTTGCCGAAGGCCATTCCCCCCCGGGGAGGACCCCCGAAGCCCCCGCGTCTTCCCATGCCGGAAGGAGTGCCGTTTTTGCTCCCGCCGTATCTTTTTAACAATGTTTCTTTTCTTTCTTCGGTTATGCTTCCCATTATGCCGTCTTTCCTTTGTCAATTTGAGAATAATAGATTTCCGAATAAGCGCTGCAGCTTTCCATAAGATCGCTGTGATGGCCGGCTCCCACGATTTTCCCGTCGTCAAGGACTATGATTTTATCCGCATCGATAACCGACGAAATCCTCTGGGCAATAATAATTCGGGTGGCTCCGTCCCCCTTTTGCCTGAGGTTTTCCCTTATTTTCGATTCGGTGGCGGTGTCCACCGCGCTGGTGGAATCGTCGAAAATAAGGATTTTCGGCTTTTTAAGGAGGGTTCTGGCGATACACAGCCTTTGCTTCTGCCCGCCGGACACGTTTACTCCCCCCTGCCCCAGTTCTGTGTTGTAGCCTTCTGGGAAGGATGATATAAACCCGTGAGCCTGGGCGATTTCCGAATAGGCATATATTTCCCCGTCGGCGGCGTTCTCGTCCCCCCACATAAGGTTTTCCTTAATGGTTCCCGAAAACAGCACGTTTTTCTGTAAGACAATCCCCACCCCGTTGCGGAGGTTTTCCAGGGAGTAATCCTTAACGTTAACCCCGTCCACCAGTACTTCTCCCTTGTCCGTATCGTACAGTCGGGGGATAAGCTGGACAAGGCTTGACTTGCCGCAGCCGGTGGAGCCGATTATTCCCACCGTTTCCCCGGGGTTTATTACAAGGTTAATATTTTCCAGCACCCATTTTTCATTGTTTTTATAGTACTTGAAATAAACATTTTTAAACTCAATCTGTCCCTGCTTAACGGTAAAATCCTTTTTACCGGCGTTATCGTCGGTAAGGTCGATGTTTGTATTGAAAATTTCGTTTATCCGCTTTGCGGAAGCCAAGGAACGGGAGGAGTTTATAACTATCATGGACACCATAATAAGGGACATGAGAATCTGAACAACATAGTTTACGAAGGCAGTCAGCACCCCGGGGGTCATGGTCCCTGCGATAATCTGCTTTCCGCCGAACCATACAACCGCAATGGTGGTAAAGTTCATGGCAAGCATCATGACCGGCATGGCGAATATAACGATTTTCATGGCGCCAAGGGTGGTGTCTTTCAATTTAACGGAAGCGTCCTCGAATTTCTCTTCTTCGTAATTTTCCCTCACAAAGGATTTTACAACCCTGATATTCGTCAGGTTCTCCCTGGTTATGGTGTTAAGGGAGTCCAGCCGTTTCTGCATTTCCGAAAAGCGGGGGAAGGCGGTTTTGAGTATAAAATAAATCGCCGCGGAAAGCAGGGGTATGACGCAGAGTATGGTCAGGGCAAGCTTGGCATTCAGGGTAAAGGCCATAATCAATGCCCCGATAAGCATTCCCGGCGCCCGGAGAGCCATCCGCATCATCATCTGAATTATATTTTGAATCTGGGTGATATCGTTGGTCAGCCTTACCACCAGGGAACCGGGGGAATAGCTGTCGATATTATTGAAGGAAAACTTTTGTATATATCTGAACAGATCCTTCCTTAAATCGTTGGCAAAGCCGGTGGAGGCTTTAATGGCAAAATAAGCGCCACCCACCCCCCCCGCCATCATAAGAAGGGCGGTGAGTATCATACCGACTCCCATGGTGATGATATAGGCGCTCCCTCTGCCGTTGGTTACCCCTTCGTCGATGATTTTTCCCAGCAGCAGGGGTATGGTTACCTCCCCGATAACCTCCACAATCATTAAAATAGGCCCTAATATAAAAGCGGGGAGATAGGGTTTTACATATTTGAAATACCGTTTCATACTTTTCCTTCTTAATTTGCTTTTTGTTTTATTTCGGCTTCCAGATTATCCAAATTGCCATCCAGCTTTGAAAGAAGCTTAGCCAGGGTTTCCTTATCCCTGTCCGAAAAGCCCTCCAAAACCCTCTGGTCAACGGTTTTGAATATTTCTCTTGACTGCTTTACAACATCGTTTCCCTTTTCGGTCAGGGTTATCTGGTTAAGCCGGTTGTCGGTTTCGCTTATTTTTCGGTTTATATACCCGCCGCTTTCCAGCTTTTTCAGTGACACCGCCACCGTTGCGGCGGAAATGTCCAAAAGATTTGATATGCTTTTCTGGGACACATTGGGGTTCTTTGAAATTTCCATTAGCAGCCGGTGCTGGGACTGGTAAACCCCGGTTTCCTCCAAATATTTCATCATCACCCGCCGGTGCTTGACGGCAAAACCGATAAGCTGTATTATCACCTGCTTGTTGGCGTCCGGACTGAGGTCCATTTATCTCCCTCCTTCAATCGTTACCCTGTTAACTGTTAATTAGCTAAACATTTTCATAATATATCATCTTAAGTCTATCTTGTCAAGGGGAGGTTTGTAAATATTTTCAGTAAGTAAATGCGAGATAAAAAACCATATAAAAACCCCGGGCTCCGACCGCATATAGCGAACCGGAGCCCGGAGCTTATCATCTGACTGTCTATGAATGCACATGTTGTTAAATACAAGTAAATACCCGATTGTTTCGGGGGAGAGATGCCGCCGGGCAAACATATTTGTTACCCTTATACATTATAATACATAATCCGTATAAAGGACTTATTTTCAAAATGTAATCAACTTGTAAAATCTACAAAAACCGTGGTTCCCCTGCCGATTTCCGATTCAAAACGTATTTCCGCGTCAAGGATAATGGCAATCTGTCTGCAGAGGGGAAGACCCAGCCCCACCCCCCCTCCGGTCTCGAACGGGACCTGTCAACCCGGTAAAAGGGTTCCATGATGTTGTCAAGCTCTGTTTGCGGTATGCCTTTTCCGTTGTCGATAACCATGGCGTTGAGCCCCCGGCATTTAAGCGTAACCCTTCCCCCTTTGTCGCAGGCCTTTATAGCGTTTTCGGTCAGGTTGTAAAACAGCATATTAAGGAGGATTTCGTCCCCCGTTACCGCCGATTTATCCAGTTCGCAGCGTATTTCGACCCCCTGATTATCCGCCTTCTGCTTAAGCTCCGATGCCACTTTGTTTAAAAGCATAACCAAATCCACCTGGTATTTTTCAATGTTGCCGATATTTTTGATATAAGCAATGTCCAGCAGGATTTCCGAAACTTTCTGTAAGCGTTTCGCTTCGGAAACAATATATTTTGCCGAATCGATTCTTTCTTCTTCGCTTATCGCCGCTTTTTCAAGATATTCGGCATATCCCCGGATGGCGGTAAGGGGGGTGCGGAGTTCATGGGCCATGTTATCCACCAGCGACTGCTTCTGCTTCGCCGTGGTTTCAAGGTCCTTCATCTGTTCGTTTATTTTATGTACCATTGAATTAAAGCTTTTCGCCAATAGGGATAATTCGTCGTTCCCCGATTCGTCCGCCGTAACGCTTGTATCCCCTTCCGATATTTTTTCGGTGGCAATACGGAGTTTTTCAAGGGGTACCGACAGCTTTTTCAGTATGAAAAACAGGCAAAGGGCAAGAAACACCGATATGCCGGCGGCGGTTGCCGAATATGTTAAAATAAATGTTTTGAAATCCTCGTCAAGGGATTCCACGCTTTTACCGTAAATGAGGGTATATTTCCCTTCACATACCTTTCCGGTGATTATAATATACCGGATACCGTTCAGCTTTTTGTGAACCGGTTTATTTACCGCCGGGAATTCAAAATATTCCGGGAACGAGGAAAAAACGACACTGCCGTCTTCAATAAATGCCAGCAAGGTATTATGCTGATTTTCGCCGTAGTGCTTCATAAGCAGAAACGGGCTTTCGCCCTTTCCTTCTGACTGTATGTCGTTGTAATCCCGTTCGAAGTTTTCCCCAATGTAAGACTGCTCCGCCCTGCAGGAATCCTCCTCCGCCTTCACACTTTTGTTGTAAGTGTAATATGCGGGGATTAATATGCCCGCATTCAGACAGAACAGAAATAAAACCAAAGTAAATATGTAGATTTTCCGCCAGAACCGCATTTTCATATTTCAAGCCTGTACCCGGTCTTATAGACGGTTTTAAGCCGGTTTGCCAGACCCAGCTTCTGTCTAAGCTTCTGAATGTGCACGTCCACCGTACGGGTATCCCCCTCAAAGTCAAACCCCCAGACAAGGACAATCAGCTTATCCCTTGACAAGGCAAGATTCCGGTTGGTGATAAGGGTTTCAAGGAGGGAAAATTCCTTGGGTTTCAGAAAAATCTCCCTGCCGTTCTTTAACACCCGCCTGCCGTCAAAGTCCACGTTAATGTCGTCGAAGGCAAAGGAGTGGTTTGTCCCCTTGGTCCGGCGTAGTACCGCTTCCACCCGTGCCACAAGTTCAAGAATATCAAAGGGTTTTACGATATAATCGTCGGCACCCAACTTTAACCCCTTCAGCTTGTCGGCAATACCGTCTTTTGCAGTAACGAATATAACCGGCGTTTTATGTATCTGGGATATTATTTCAAAGCCGGATGAACCCGGGAGCATAATGTCAAGGATAACAAGGTCAAAGTGTTCCGCCAGCGTGGCGTCAACCGCTTTTTCTCCGGTATAAACCTGACTGCATTCATGGCCGACAAGACACAGATTTTTCTTAATCAGATTGTTAATGGGGATTTCGTCTTCCACGATGAGTATTTTAGCCAATGTCCTCACCCCTTTTTTCCATTATGTAATTAAATTGTTATCGAGTTGTTATCAAAATTTTACAATATTGTACTATATTATTTATATATTTACAATAGATTATCAAAAATGGAGTCTGCCGATTAAGAGACAATTAACAAAGCCGCGGTTGGTGCCACGGCTGAACTTTTGTTTTACTTATATTTTATCCTTACATATAATAGGATGTCATTTTTTGTGTTATCGAGGTTGCCGGATATTATCTGATTTAAGCAGTCGTTCAGGATTTTGCCGATTTGCTCCCCTTCCGGAAAGCCTTCGTCAATAAGAGTTTTGCCGTTTATTGCAAGCTGTTTTATTGAATAGCAGAGATTTCGGCTGAAAATATCATTTGCAATAGCTTTGACTTTTTCAATATGATTTACGCTTTCCTTAAAGGCTTTGCCGTAAAGCGAAGCTTCGGCTATTGCTTTTTTAAGTTCCAAAAGCTTTATAAAACTGTCCTTGCCTATTTCGTTTAACAGCTTTAAAATGCAGGGGATTTCAGCCTTTGCGGAGGTGTCGCCGTAAGCTATAAGCGTCAAAACCCGGGCTTTGGTTTTATTGTCGAATTTCAGACCGTTCATTATCTCCCTTGCCGTATTAATTTTGTCAATACCGGCGGTATAAAAGGAGTTTGCATTGTTAAGCAGTCCCGCAAGGCGGGTAATTTTGTCGGTAGGGCAGTTTGACACAACAGCCGAAGTGTATTCCCATACATCCGGCGGTATTGTTGGCTTAAAACTATAATCATCTTTTAAAATTTCCGGGAAAACCGACTCGAAAACAATCCGGTATTCAAGCATGAGCTTTTTGCAGTTTTCCCCGGAAATAAAGGCAAAAAGCTCCTCCCTTTTCCGTTCTGCGGAAATTTTATGCAAAGCATAAGCATTTTTTAATATGCTTTCCTTTGTGTCCTTTCCTATTTCAAAGCCCAGTACCGACGCAAAGCGGATTGCTCTTAATATCCTTAAAGCGTCTTCGCCGAACCTTTCGTCGGGGTTTCCCACGCAGTCTATAGTTTTAGCTTTAAGGTCGGATAATCCTCCGAAATAATCGACAATACCCTCCTTAGGAGAGTAAGCAATTGCATTAATGGTAAAATCCCGGCGGGAAAGGTCTTTTATTAAGTTGGCGTCGAAATACACCCGGTCGGGACGGCGGCTGTCGGTATAACCTTCCTCCCTGCGGAAGGTGGTGATTTCATACTGTTCGCCGTTTATGACAACACATACCGTGCCGTGGGCAATACCGGTGGGGACAACGCTATAATCCCGAAAGCAGCTTATCACTTCCTCCGGCAGGGCGTCGGTGCATATATCCCAGTCATGGGGGGCTTTTCCCAACAGAAAATCCCTGACGCAGCCGCCCACAAGATAGGCGGAAAAGCCCTTTTCCGCCAGCTTTTGAATAACTGTCAGTAGATTTTCGGGTATTTTAATAGAAGGCATGGTTTTGCTTTCACTGCCTTTGCTTTAATTTTCACTTGCAGGTTTGGTAACTTTTTTACTGCTTATCCGCGAAAACCCATCTTTCCATAAGCATTTTATTGATTTTACAAAGGTTTGCGGGGCCTTTCATAAGGGAAAATATAAGAAGATACTTCCTTCGCCCTTCGGGGGAATAAACATCAAGGTCAAAGGCATCCGCCAGAGCGTGGCAAAGGTCAGGTATATCGTCGGGTAAAAACACCTTTGCTCTTATATAAGCCGACTTTGAACAGGTGTGAAGGATTTGCCTGTCATCCCATTCGAGGGTTATTTTGTCCCTTTTGTCTTCGGAAACCGAATTTGCCACCTTAACCGATACCAGTCCGGCGTAATCCGAACTGCTTTGATAAAACAGGCAGTACCCTTCAAACAGCATACATTCTATGTGCATGAGTATGTAGGAAAACATATCAACTTATCCTTCCGAAATATCGTTCCGTTGAATAATATTCCGGAAATGCCGGGTTGATTACTTGAAAAAAGATTGCATTTTACGTTGTTTCCAACATATTGTAACATGCTTTTTGAAATTCCGCAATTGATTTTCCCGAATTTGTAAATTTACTTGACTTTCCCGATTTTAAGTGCTACAATGCAAAAAACCGAATATTAAATGATACGGTTCCGGGATAATTTTTTCCGGATCAGAGGGAAGACCGGTGAAAATCCGGCGCAACCGCCATTACCGTAATTGGGTAAAACCATAAGTCGGAACACTTGCCGTACCATTGATAACGACGGGTAAACAAGGCATTTTTGGGCAGTGAAAGGTGCAACCGTTTAAATTCCGAATGCATAAATTACATTCCGGGATTCATTACGTGTTGCGCTTTTTGCCGTAAGGTTAAAGGCGTATTATTTTTTTAAGGAGCGGATTTATGCCTGTTAAATACACAAAGGACGACTGTGTCAAGCTGTTAATTGAAAAGCAGGAATTTTTGGCATCCCGGGGTTTGGAACGGCACCCTAAACGGGAGGACTTTTCCCCGGAGGAGGTTGTTGCCATTAAAGCCTTTTTGGGTCCCTGGCCGAGGGCTCTGGAAGCGGCGGGGATAAAACCGCCTCCCCCGGCTGACCGGATTGCAAAGAACAGGGAAAAACGAATACGGGCGAAACAAAAAAGAATTATAGATAAAAAAGCAGCGAAAAAAAGGAGTAATGATATATGAAAAAGCTTATTATGTTAACTTTATCCCTTGCGATGGTACTAAGTGTGTTTATGTTGTACGCCAATGCGGAGGAAACCGGAGTAAAGGTTTATGTAACCATTTCAAACGGGGATTTAATGCTTGTCAGGCAGGAGGTCACCGTCACTGACGAGGACAGTGACGGGAAAATAACCATAAACGATTCCCTGATTGCCGCCCATAGGGAATATTACGAGGGCGATGGCGAGGGCTATCTTTCGGAAGTAACTGCCTTCGGTATATCCATGATAAGGCTCTGGGGTTTGGAAAACGGGGGGAGCTACGGATATTATGTAAACAATGCCATGGCTTTCAGCCTGGCAGGCGAAGTTAATGAAGGCGACCGTGTTTACGCCTTTGCCTATACCGATACCATAACCTACGGCGACACCTACACATATTTCGACAGCGACACGGTAACGGTAAAAGCCGGGGAGGAAATAAGTCTTACCCTTTATTCCCTCACCCTTGACGACGAATGGAACCCCGTTATTTCCGCCGTTTCCGATGCGGTAATAACCTTCGACGGGGCAGAAACCGGATATGTGACGGATAACGATGGCAGGGTTACCCTGAAAATCGAAAACGAGGGCAGCTGCCTTATAAGCGCAAAATCCGACACCTTAACCCTTCTCCCCCCGGTATGTTTTGCAAATGTTACGGCGTCCACGCCAAAGACCTTTGACGGCTTCGGCTATGTGCTGTATATTTCCGCCGGGGCGGTGGCCTTTGCCGTGATTATATACTTACTCCGCAGATCCCGCAATTATGAAAAGTAAATTTTCGGCATTATACCTTTGCTTGGCTGTTGTTCTGGCTTTCTGCCCCGCCGTATCGGCGGATAACGAATATGAGAGCCGGATACAAGGCTATGCCGAGGATATAATCGATTTCAATATAAAAAATCATAATGGATCCGTTCAGGAATGGATAGACGCTTCCCTTGCCGCCGACGCGGGGAACGATTCCGAATGGTATATAATCGCCCTGTCCCAAAGGGGGGAAAAATATGATTTTTCGAAATATGCTTCCTCCCTGCTTGACTATGTCCAAAACAGGCGAATCACCAACTTTGTCACCCGTCAGAAGTATGCTCTTGCCCTTATTGCCTGCGGTTTTGAAGACAGCGACTTTGTAAAGCAAACCATTGCCGAATCGGCGGAGGGATATGAAACGTTAAACGTAATGGGGGTAATTTTTACCCTTCATCTGCTGAATAACAGCGACAGGAATTTTGACATCGAGCCGATTATCGAAAGACTGCTCTCGCTGGCAAAAGCCGACGGCAGCTGGTCTGTTTTAAGCGATACCGTGGACGTCACTTCTATGGCAATACAGGCTTTGTCCCCCTTTTACTTAACCGACGAAAAGGTTATGACCGCCGTTGACCGGGCTTTGGTTCTGCTTTCCCAGAAGCAGCTTGAAGACGGGGATTTTATAAGCTACGGCGTTGCCAATGCGGAAAGCGTGTGTCAGGTGATTATCGCCCTGACTTCCTTAGGTATTGACCCCTTCGGCGACGAAAGATTTATAAAAAACGGGAACACCCTGCTTGACGGGCTGTTAAAATACCGCCTGGAGGACGGGAGCTTTTCTCACCTGCTTGAAGGCGGTTTCAGCCACACCGCCACCGTTCAGTCCCTTTGCGCCTTTACGGCGGCAAACCGTTTTTATAATGAAAAAGGAGCTTTTTACGATTTTTCAAGGCAGACAGAAAATCCCGGTGATGAGAGCCAAGAGGATTCGTCAGAGCAGGCAGAATCATCACTAACCGAAACAACCGGGCCGGAGGAAAGCTCAAATATAAGCACTCCTTCGGAAGAAACTTCCGAAATCAGCGGAACCGATAAAGAAAAACCAGGTTATAAAGCTTGGGTGATTGCAGTTATTGTGTTTCTGACCTTTACCCTCTGTCTTGTGCTGTTTATAAGAAAGAAACGTAAAATCAAAAACTATATTATGCCTGTGGCAATCGGTATTATTGCGGTCTTGGTTGTACTGCTGACCGATTTTCATTCTCCGGAAGGATATTACAACGACACGACTTCCAAAACCAATATAACCGGAAAAGTCAGCATAACCGTAAGGTGCGACGTTATTGCCGGGGAGGAAAGCAAATATATCCCCAAAAGCGGGGTTATCCTTGAAAAGGAATTTTTCGATATTCAAAACGGGGATACGGTTTACGATATTCTTATCGAGGCTGCCAAGGCGAATAAAATTCAGATAGAAACCAATGGTTCAAGCATTAACGGGACGATTTACGTTTCGGGAATCAACTATATATACGAATACGACTACGGCGACCTTTCGGGGTGGATGTATAAGGTGAACGGGGTTAATCCCGCCCTGGGCTGCGCTTCCTATGTTCTGTCCGACGGGGAGGAAATCGAATGGCATTATTCCCTGACCATCGGAAAGGGAATGAACTGAAGGAGTTTTTGCTTTGAAGGATATGGCGTCATACAATCCGAGGGTTCTGTTTGTTTACTTTTTTGCGGTGGTTTTTATACCGATGTTCTGTCAGAACCCGATTATAATTTCCCTATCCCTTTTGGGAGGGGTTGTTTCCTGTGTGTTTAGCAGGAGCTTAAGGGGGATTCGTCCTCATCTGTATTTTGCCCTTCTTTTTACCGTAAGTGCAATAATCAACCCTTTGTTTTACCATAACGGGGTGACTGTGCTGTTTTTTATAAACAATAACCCGATAACCCTTGAGGCGTTGTTTTACGGCTTAACCGCCTCGGGAATGATTGTGGCGGTGATATACTGGTTTCGGCTTTTTACCTTTTATTTTACCGGCGACAAGCTGCTTTATCTGCTGGGCTTTGTATCGCCGAAGATTTCCCTTGTGATTTCAATGGCGATCCGCTTTGTGCCTTTGTTTGTAAATCAGGCAAAAAAAATCAACAATTCCCAGAAAGCGCTGGGGCTTTATAAAGAGGACAACGCCGTTGATACAGTCCGGGGAAAGGTAAGGATATTTTCCGCCCTTACCTCCTGGGGACTTGAAAACGGGATAATCACCGCCGACAGCATGGCGTCCAGGGGGTACGGCATTACAAAACGCAGCTTTTATTCCCGCTATGTCCTTGATAAGAGGGATTTTTTCCTTCTGGTACTGTCGGTTTTGCTGTTCGGTTTTACTTTATCCGCGGTTCTGGCGGGAGCTCTTGACTTTAACTTTTACCCGGAAATTCTGCCGCCGAAGACGATTCCCCTTTCGGCTGCGGCATATTTATCATATTTTCTGCTCGTTGCCCTACCCGTATTGTTTGAGGCGGGGGAAAGGATAAAATGGAAATACTTAGTGTCGAAAATTTAGGCTTTTCCTACCCGGAATGTAATAAAAAAGCCCTTGAAGGCGTGTCGTTCGGTGTGGAAAAAGGGGATTTTGTAACCGTCTGCGGCAGAACGGGGAGCGGCAAAACCACTCTGCTTAAACTGTTAAAGCGGCAGCTTGCCCCTAAGGGTGATATTTCGGGGGTTGTCAAATACAAGGGAACACCTCTTTTTGAGCTTGACGAGCTTGACAGCGTTTCAAAAATCGGCTTTGTAATGCAGAACCCGGAACACCAGATTGTCACCGACAAGGTGTGGCACGAGCTTGCCTTCGGCCTTGAAAATTTAGGGCTTCCCAATGAAATTATACAAGGGCGGGTTGCCGAAACCGCCTCCTTTTTCGGTATTGAGGAATGGTTCGAAAAGGAGGTTTCCACCCTGTCGGGGGGACAGAAGCAGCTTTTGAATTTAGCGTCGGTTATGGCAATGCAGCCGGAAATACTTATTTTGGACGAGCCCACCTCCCGCCTTGACCCCATTGCCGCTTCCGAATTTCTGTCAACCCTTTCAAAGCTTAACCGGGAACTTATGCTTACCGTAATAATAGTGGAACACCGGCTTGAGGAGGTTATCCCCCTGTCAAACAGGCTCCTTGTCCTTGACGAAGGAAAAATGCTTGCCTTCGGCGGAACCGGATATACCCTTGAAAAAATAAGCAAAATACCCTCCCTGACGGAGGGTATGCCGGCGGCTTTTCGCCTGTTTTCCCGCTTCGGGGGCTTTGGTGCCACCCCCTTCCCCCTTACCGTCAGGGAAGGCAGAAAATTTATTGAAAATAATTTCGAAAATAAAATAAAAAACCTCCCCGAAGGGGAATATAAACAAAACATAAGTGTGGCTTTGGAATTTTCAAAGGTGTTTTTCCGCTATATTCGTCAGTCGCCGGATGTCCTTTATAACCTTGATTTTAAGGTGTATGAGGGGGAAATCTTCTGCATTTTAGGGGGGAACGGTTCGGGGAAAACCACCCTGCTTTCGGCAGCCGCCGGGCTTTTCCGTCCCTATTCGGGGGATATTAAAATTTTCGGTAAAAATATCAAGGAATATAAAAATCAGTCTTTGTATAAAAACTGCCTTTCCCTGCTCCCCCAGGATGTCCAGACGGTGTTTCTGAAAAATACCGTAAAGGAGGAACTTGCCGACGCAAAGGCGGAAACCGAAAAACTTCCCTTTGATTTGTCTAATCTTTTGGATAAGCACCCCTATGACCTTTCGGGGGGAGAGCAGCAGCTTGTAGCCCTTGCCAAGGCCTTAGCGGGAAAACCCCGCCTGCTGTTGCTCGACGAGCCCACCCAGGGACTTGACGCCCACACCAAAAAGGGAATCGGAAAAATAATAAGGGAATTGTCGGATTCGGGGGTTACGGTGCTTATAGTAAGCCACGATGTGGAGTTCGCCGCTTCTCTTGCCCACCGTTGCGGACTGCTTTTCAGGGGGACAATAACCTCCGTGGGGACGCCCCGGGAATTTTTCAGCCGGAATTCCTTTTATACAACGGCGATAAGCCGTATGACGAGGGGGATTTTTGAAAATGCGGTGACGGTGAAGGATGCGGAAGCCCTCTGCCGCCTGAACGGGAGGGTAAAAAGTGCTGACGGTTAAAAACCCCGCAGTCCGGAAACGGCTTAAAATTGTCCTCCCCTTTCTGCTGATACCGGCGGCGGTGGCGGTGGGGAGCCTTCTGCCGTTTGAAAAAACGTATATATATACTGCCCTTGTCATTTCGGTGTTAACCCTGTTTTTGTTTATTGCCGGCTTTGACAGCAAGCGGATCGGCAGCCGGAGGCTGGTGGTTTCGGCGGTTTTGATTTCCCTTTCGGTAATAAGCCGGTTTATTCCCCTTTTCAAACCCGTGACCGCCCTTACGGTTATCGGGGGAGCGTATTTGGGAAGCGAAACCGGGTTTTTCATAGGTTCTCTGACGGCTTTTTTATCCAATTTTTATTTCGGTCAGGGTCCCTGGACCCCTTTTCAGATGATAGCCCTTGGGTTTTGCGGCTTTTTTGCGGGAGCGCTGTCAAAGGCGTTAAAAAAAAGCCGGATAAGCATTAGCGTTTACGGCTTTATTGCAGGGGTGTTATATTCGTTATTGATGGATGTTTTTACGGTGAACTGGTACAGCGGGGTGTTCAGTCTGAAGCTGTACACAACTGCATTGTTGACTTCCCTTCCCTTTACGGTGCTGTATGCGGTTTCAAACGGGGTTTTTGTGTGGGTGCTGGCAAAACTCGTGGGAGAGAAGCTTAACAGGATTAGGGTAAAGTACGGGTTGTGATATAAACCCGCCGAAGGCGGAGTTCATCCGTTGGAAACAACGGATTTTATTCATAGCAATAGTTGTGGATTTCATTTTGTTTATTTCCCGNNGGGGAAGGCTTTTTTATCCATAGCATCGGCTGTGGATTTCATTAAAAAGCCCCCGCGATACACGGGGGCTTTAGCTTCTTTGCTTTTTATGATATTTCAACTTCTATAATATTTATAATACGCCAAAATAGTGCGTTCTTTGCCGGTGGTGAGGTCGTAGCCGGTTATAGTTACACCTTCAAGGCTTAAAAATTCCCAGCAGGCGGAAAGGGTGTCCACCTTTGAGCGGAAAAGGGTCTTTTCCCCGCAGATGACCGAAATTTCACCGCCGAAAACCGAAAAAAATCCGTCCTTGCCGATAACCCGGTTTACCGTTTCCTCTTTTTCAAGGACATATCTTATCTTCCGTTCGTTCAGCTTTTTTGCCATGTAACGGCGGAATTCCACCGAATTTGTGTCCTTCGGGGGTTTGTCCTTTTTGAAGATTCCCATATTATTCTTCGAACAGCAGGGATTTGAAATATTTGATGGTGTATTTCAGTCCCTTTTCCCCTAATTCACCAGTCCAGGTGGCGGAATGGGGCTCTATTGACAAAACACCGTCATAGCCGAACCTGCGGAACACCGAAACAAAAGCAGGCCAGTTTATCATATCCATCCCTGCGGGGGGGTCGTCAAGGTGAATTCCGTTGGAATTGATGGTACCCTTCAGATGTATATGATAAACCCGGTTTCCGTACTTTACGATTTCCGCCATATAATCCCTTCCGGCGTTTACGGCATGGGATGGGTCGTACTTTATCCCCAGTTCCTTTATATGGTCGTGGATTATGTCCCATTCCCTGGGTTTATCCACATAGCTGTTCCATTCACAGTTGTATGTGCAGATTTTAACCTTCCCGTTTGCGTAAGCTATGAGGGATTTAATATACCCAATGGCTGCGGAAACGTTGGAATAATAGGAAAAACCGTTGACATAGTTAATACCGGTTATATATACGGGGCAGCCCACATTGACGCAGAAATCAATAAGGTCGAATTCGTCCTTTTGTTCCTTTGTATTTACGGTAAGGTCGGAATTCAGGCGGTTTCTTCCCCATCTGCCGACGGCGGCGATTTCAACGCCGAATTCCCCCATTGCCGCTTTTATACCTTCTTCATTACCGGTAAGATAGCTTATATCGTCGCCGTTTACGTCAAATTCGGCGTATTTCAATCCTAAATCCGCTACCTGTTTAATTCCCGTCCTGTCGTGGCTTGTTATAATCCCTAATTTCATTTAATATCTTCTCCTTATCCAAATCTTTTTCGGTTTCTGAAGTCAGATACATGGGTCTGCGCTTGGATTCAAGATAGGTCTTTGAAAGGTAGGTGCCTAAAATTCCCGTGCAGAAAAGCTGGACTCCCCCCACAAACAATGTTATGCATATCATGGAAGGCCAGCCCGCCGCCGACTGAATCCCCGCCAAATCCCTTATCACCACTATAATTATACCCACCACCGCAAGGAAGCAGAACAAAAATCCGAAAAACGAGGCGATTGCAAGAGGTGCGGTGGAAAAGGCGACGATACATTCAATGGAATATTTAAACAGCTTCCAGAAGGACCATTTGGTTTTCCCCGCTACCCGTTGTATATTGTCGTAGGCAAGCCATTTGACCTTAAAGCCCACCCAGTTGAAAATCCCCTTTGTATAGCGGTTGTATTCCGGCATACTGAGTATGGCTTCCTTTACGTTCCGCTTCATCAGGATAAAATCCCTTGCCCCGGGGATCATCTGGACTTTAGAGATTTTATTTATAATCCTGTAAAACATCCGGGCGAACATGGAGCGTATGACCGGTTCCCCCTTGCGGGTTGACCGTTTTGTCCCCACCGCGTCGTAGCCTTCCTTTTCTATGGCTTCCAGCATCTGGGGCAAGAGAGCGGGGGGGTCCTGCAAATCCGCATCCATTATGGCCACATAATCGCCGGTGGCGTTTTCAAGTCCGGCGTACATTGCCGATTCTTTGCCGAAATTACGAGAAAACGAAACATATCTTACTCTTTTGTCGAAGGCGGCAAGCTTTCTGAGTATTTCCAAAGTGCCATCTTTGGAGCCATCGTCAACAAATAAAAGTTCAAAGACTGTTTCGTTCAGGGTTTCCGCAACGCGGCATATTTCTTTATAAAAAAACGGAAGAGCCTCCTCCTCATTATAACAGGGTACTATAACCGTTATTGTATGGAGCTTTTTTTCCATTTTCCTTGTTCTCCGTTTGCCGCCAAGACGGCAATTTAAAACCTGTGTTTTAACTGCAGATAAGTTTATCTATTTCCCTTGCCACCTGATAGAAGTAGGATTCGGTGTTGGCAGATGACGAGGTGGAGTTTGTGAATATAACCACGAGGTAGGGTTCGTCGCCCATTATTATCCCCGCTTCGTGCATGGAATATGTGGAGGAACCCGACTTGGTGTAGCATTCCTTGGCGTGTCCCAAGGCGGTGTCGATGCGGGAGGGGGCGTCGCCGAAGAGTCCCCAGTACCATTTGCCCACGTCGCCGGAATTTTTGAACTGGTAAACCTGACTCCACCACAATGCCGACGACCGGCAGTTGGAATCCGGCCAGTAGCGGTTGGTGTCCCTGTCGTCGCTTAGAGTATCGCAGCCTAATTTGTCAAGGTAATTATAGAAGTTTTTTACCCCTAAATTCTGACACAGCATCTGGTAGGCAATGTTGTCCGATTCGGTAATGGCATATGTAACAAGGGTTTTGAGCTTAAACCGGGTGCCGGTGGGGTAGTTCTTGATAACCCCCGAACCGCTAATATATGCCGAGGAAGTGTAGGTGAATATGTCGTTATAGGACAGTTCCCCCTGCTGGATAAGCTGAGCGGCATACAGGGTAAGGGGGGTCTTAATGGTGGAACAGGACTGATAAAAGCTGTCCACGTTATAGCCCGCGGCGGCCCCGTCCCTTAACCTTATTGCCAAGAAGGAAACGTTTTTGCCCTTCTTGTCTATAAGGGCCTGGAGAGTCGAAGTGTCCCCTTTAAGGGTGCCGGTGGTGCCGGGGATAAAGGTTATCTTGTCCTTTCCGAAATTATAGTTATTAATCATATCGGTAAGGATGGAAGTCTGGACTTTAACGTCAACCTTGGAAAGGTCAATTTCGGAATCCATAAAGGCGGCATAGGAAGCTGCCCCGGTTATTTTGTTCCGCTGTTCTATACCCGATATTTCCCTTGCGGGATTAATGTTGCCGTTGTCCACCAAAGCCACTTTGAAGGGGTCTTCGGTGAAAACCTCGTCAAGGGGAATATTATTAACAGCCTCCATCCCCGTAATTGTCGAGTTGGTTTCAAAAGCTTTGTCGGTGACAAAGTCGTCGGGGGACGAGAAGGCCGTGTTCAATAATATACATATCGCAACGGCGATTATAGTAAAGGGTATGACCAATGTTTTCCGCATAAATGCTCCGTGAAAAATTGCATAGTTTTAATGAAAAAATCAAAATTGTTATGTGCATTTTAACATAGGAGTAAGGATATGTCAAGAGAAATAACAAAATTTGTTGACATAAGCCGTTTTTGATGATAATATGCAACCGGAAAGGAAGCGAATTTATGGAAAACTATCAATCATTCAAAACCGAAAGTGTGCTTGAAGAATCAAGGGATATCGACAAAAAATCCCCTTTGGAAATCGCTAAAATAATAAACGATCAGGATAAAACCGTGGCATTTGCGGTGGAAAAGGCATTAAAGGAAATCGCAAAAGGTATCGAACTGGCGGCTGACTGCCTAAGAAACGGCGGACGGATGGTTTATTGCGGGGCGGGTACCTCCGGCAGGATAGGAATACTCGACGCTTCCGAATGTCCCCCCACCTTCGGGGTTTCCCCCGAAACGGTTATGGGTATAATCGCCGGCGGGAAGGAAGCGGTTTATGCCTCAATAGAGGACGCGGAGGATTCGGAAGACTCCATTGTTTCCCAGATGAAGGAGATTGATTTTTCAGGCAGAGATTTACTTATCGGCATTTCCGCCAGCGGTTCGGCAAAGTGTGTTCAGTCTGCGCTGATTTACGCCGGCAGCATCGGGGCGAAAACCATCGCCGTAACCAACAACCCCAACTCCCCTCTTATCCCACTTGCTAATGTTCCCATAGTGGCGGTGGTGGGACCCGAGGTTATTTCCGGCTCAACCCGGATGAAGGCGGGAACTTCACAAAAAATGATAGTGAACATGATTTCCACCGGAGCCATGATTAAAATCGGGCGCACCATAGGCAACCGCATGGCATATATGAAGCCTTCCAATAAAAAGCTGGTGGCAAGGGCAGTCAATATGATTGCCGCCGAAACGGGGTGCGACGAAGCTACCGCCCTTGAGGCGCTTCAAAAGTTTAACTTCATTGCCGCAGACGCCATTGCATATATAAAAGAAATCGGAAAATAACCCCGCTTAGCTTGACAACAGGTTAAGTTTTGATGTATAATCCCGTTAGGAAAATACCTTAATCAGGGTGAATGAAAGGAATGGTATCTTTAATGAATTCACGCTTTTTTAAAAAACGCCTTATTGCGGCGATTTTAGCGGCAATTTTCGTTTTACCCCTTTTGATTGTCCAGACTACCGCGGCGGGTGAGGCTGAAATTTCCGTCATAGCATGGAACGAACCCGCCATACCCTGCAATGTGGGACAAAACATCGATCTTACCAAGATTCATTTAGGCGTTTCCGCCACCGAAACCATAAATGCCTCCAATATAAAATGGAAGAACGGGGACAGTGAAATAACCTCCTTCACCCCTCCCCAGGCAGGCGTTTATCCCCTTACTGCAACATATGGCACAAAGAGCAAAAATGTGTATGTGGTGGCGAAAAACGCAAACGACACCGATTATGTGCTTTATACCAACGATTTCGACAGTCAGGATTCAATCAGCGACTGGCAGGCGCTTATAGCCAACGACGCAAACATAAAGGTTGAAGATTCAAAGCTTGTCATTGACGCAATAACCACCGATTCGAGAAGGATACTCCTTCCCGCCTGGCTGGGGGAATTCGGCAACTACAAGATAACCGCTTCGGTGTCCTCCTCCGACGAAAAGGATACGGGACGCTGGAATTCCATAATGTACCGTATTCAGAACAACAACTATCCTTATTATCATATGTGCGTACGGAAAAACACCTCCACATCCAACGGCATAGAATACGCCATACGCACCCCCGCCAACGCCTGGAACGTGGTGACCACCGGTTCCTATTCCTCCAATCAGGTGACGGGTACATACTACACCTACACCGTAAAGGTTAAAAACAATGTAATTTTATATTCCTTCAACAACAAAAATGTCGTCTTCAACGACGACAAGAAGGACTATCAGGTGGGACGGCTGGGGCTTCAGGCAAACTATTCGGTAATGTACGTTGATAAAATAACCGTAGCGTTACAGCTTGACACCCCGGATTACGACGTGTCCCCCACCCTTATAGAAACCACCGCCACCGTAAACAACATTCAAAACGCCTTTGCCAATGTGGCGGAAATCACAAACGCAGCATCCTTCACCACCCTTAACAATTCCCATTCCGCCGTTATCTATACCGACGGTGTAAAAATCACTGCTCCCGACGGAACGGCAATAGACGATCTTTCGAAGGTTTATGATCGTATCGGCAAAAACGTCATTCCCGTTTTCTACTGCAAAACCAAGGAAGCGGTAAACGGGGTTATCGACCTGCTTATAAGCAAGTCGGCAAACGACGCCGCCGTTATGAGTAACGACCCTACGATTGTCAAGTATGCCAGAACAAGAACGAATTATAAACTCTTAAGAGGCATAATCGACTTCAGGGACAAATACACCAAAGAGCTTTCTATGGCGGAAATCGCCGCGATAAGAAAGACGGTAAACGCCAATCTTGCCAAGACGGCGGTTATAAATTCCTCCTGCCTGTCAAGGCTTGCGGTTGACGAACTCTGCGAACTTCTCCTTACCGTCTGGGCGTATGACGACTGTGCCACTCCGGAGGAGGCGGCAGAATCTCTGGTGCTGGGAACCCACGGCATTTTATCCCCCAACCCCAACAAGGTGTTCGAGGCCTATTCCCTGTTTGAAGCCGACACCCTCACCAGAACCCCCCTTATCATAGGTCACAGAGGAAACCCCTCACTTTCCCCCGAAAACTCCATATCCAGCTATGCCCTTGCCTTTGAAAACGGCGCCGACATCGTGGAAACCGACGTGTACCTTTCCAAAGACAACGAAGTGGTTGTTATGCACGACGGCAGCATCGACCGTACCACCACCGGTACCGGCAACATAGAGAGCATGACCCTTGAAGAAATAAAACAGTATTATCTGTGGGGTGACAACGATGCCTACCGGAATAAATACCCCGAAGAAAAAATCCCCACACTGAGGGAACTCCTTGAACTGGCAAAAGGCAAGGATTTAAAGGTCTTTATTGAAATAAAGTCCAGCAAAGATATAATATGTAAATATATCGCCGATCTGTTAAGGGAATACGACATGGTAAATCAGGTATGCGTTATTTCCTTCTCCCTTGTCCAGTGCAAGAACATGCAGATATACGCCCCCGAGGTATCCTGCGGCTACCTGACCAGCGCAGTGACTCAGGCCAGCTCCCAGCGGCTTGCCAACTCCGCGTTGTTCACCATGATGCCCTCCCTTCTGGATTATAACACCACCCTTAACCCCAGCAACGGCAACATCACCGACAGGCTTGCCGAGGTTGCCGTAATCAGGGGCGTTACCATATGGCCCTGGACCTATACCACCGGCTCCGCCACCCAGTTCACCAACGCCTTTATATGGGGCTACGGCGGGCTTACCACCAACGATTCCCAGTACACCAAAAACACGGTCAAATATATTTCCGCAAATGTTAAGGAAGTCAATCTTTTAAACGGTAAAGCCTTTGATTACAACGTTTCCTCCGTTACCTACGGCAGAGTAAACGCCGACGTTACCTCCAAAGCCAAGGTTAAGGTGCTTTCCGGCGATTCGGTTACCGTTGAAAACGGCAAAATAACCGCAGTTAAGGCGGGGCAGACCAAGCTGGTGTTCTACTACACCACCAAGACCCCCAACAATACCTCCTACACCCTTTATACCGAGGCTGTTACGGTCAACGTACTGGGCGCCGACGAATTCGGCAAAATCACTCCCCTGTCCTCCAGCCGTCTCACCGACAACGGCAGCGTTATAACCGGAATCGGCTTTAAGACCACTCCTTCCCTGCTGGTTAAGGAATTCAGGAACACCGAATTAAAAATAACCAAAAACGGCGCTCAGCTTTCCGACACCGCATTTGTGGGGACCGGCTGCCTGCTGGAATCCTACGCCGACGGAGTGCTTAAGGAATCCCGCAAACTGGTTGTAAGGGCGGATATGAGCGGCAACGGCACCATCGAAAAAGACGACTATATTATGCTAAGGCTTATGATTCTCGGCATAGGCGCGTTTATCGAGGAACAGAAATATGCCGCCGATGTCGACGGTAACAACGCCATAACCGTTACGGACTATATAGCCATAAGGCTCCACTTACTCGGAATTGTAGAAATGAACCCTAATTAAGGTTTTCACTGTAAAAACCCCGGATTTTTCCGGGGTTTTTTATTGTTTTCCTTCTCTTCCGCTTGCGTTGGCACTACCCCTCATCCGTCAGCCTTCGGCTGACACCTTCCCCGAAAGTCGGAAGGCTTTAATTTGCCCCACCTCCTTGCCGTAACATCAATTTATAACGGTGATAAAAATTCCACCGGCGGATGCCGGTGGAACTTATTCATATTAAGCTTTTTTACTCTAATTTACTCTTTTTTATTCTTTTTCGGTTTTCCGAAACACAGGAAGGCTAATAATCCGAGTATTCCCACGGCGATTACGAAAACGATTATTTTGTCCCGTAATGTGGCGGGCCGGTCCTCGCTTTTCTCAGCGGAGGATGCGGATTCGTTTGATTCGTCTTCTTCCTCCGATTCCTCACCTATAACCCAGTCCTTGGATTCATCGGAAGCCGCGGAGTTAGCGGTTTCGCTGGTTTCGTCGGATTCCTCTGACTCCTCTGATGATTCCTCTTCGCTGGTTTCCGACGGGTCGCTATATCCCCCTTCGAAAAATTCGTTGTACATATATTCGGCAATCCATTGGGCAAACTTCGCCTTGCCTTCGTTGCTTAAGTGGATTCCGTCGCCGGAGGCGCATATGGATCTGTCGGCAATGCCTTCGTCGGCTATTCGCTTGTTCATGTCTATGATATTGAGGTTGTATTCCCCGGCAAGCTCCCTTAATATATCGTAATATTCGGAAAGTTTGCCGGTGCCGTAGTCTAAATCGTATTGCCCGGCTTTGTAATAGCCGCTGTCGGTGCAGACGTTATTGCCGGTAAGCAGTACCACCTCTGCTCCGCTTTGATGGAGCTTTTCGATTATGGTGCGGAAATTTTCCCTGTACTGCTCCTTTTCCACAAGACTTTTGCCGGTGGGCATATAAATTGCCTGGTCGTTCATACCGAAGAGAATAATAACTATATCGGGGTTTTTATCGATCACGTCCCTGTCGATTCTGGCAAGGGCTTCGGTGGTTTTATCCCCTCCAACGCCGGCGTTGATGACGTCGGTGCCCAGCTCGCCGGAAAGCATTGTGACCCAGCCGGGGATATAGGTTATGGAATCCCCGAAGGCGACAACGGTTTTATCCTTGAACTTGCTGTTGGCGGCGTTGTCGCTCAGTACCGAAACAGTTTTGCGGGAATTGAAGGAGGATCTGTACCCTTCGCCGTAAGCGGCAACCGAAACGGTATATTTTCCCCCCGCCATCAGCTTGTCTGAAGGAATGGTGTAGGCGGTTTCGGTAACCTTCAGATTGTTGACGATAAGTGTCCCATCCTCAATGGTGGTGGAGGTGTTGACGTTGAGTATGTAATATTCGGCGTTTTCCGCTTCCGCCCAGTTGATTACTATGCCTTCGCTGATAGCGACCTTTGTCTTAACGGCGACGCTGACCTCCCCGAGGCGGGGTGCGGAGGTGTCGGGGGTATAAATTTCAACGCCCGAAGGCCTTTCGCCTATATAAATTTTGGCGTTTGATACAAAGCCGTCTTTGTAATAATCACCCGCCGAGACATCCACCGTGCCGGATGCTATATCGATACCGGAAAGATATGCCTTGTCCCCTACGGCGATTTTTGCAAGGTTGGCATAGCAGTCGGATGACAGTTCGTTTATATAATTTACATTACCGTAATCGTTGCCGATGTTCACTGCCAGCACAAAGCCGTTTTCGGGAATATAATGCTGCTTGTCGTTGGTGCCGTCGGCGGTAAGGTTTACCGACCTTACAATATATGCCTCATCGGCGTCGGACCATTCGAAGGTTGCCGACCGCCACCACCTGAACCCGTGGGAGATGCCGGCAAGGGTTTTGGCATAGGAGGGGGTTAAAATAAGGGAATGCCCCTCGCCCCCGCTTTTGTTAATGTCGTTTACCCCTAAAACTATATTACCGTCCGCCCTTGCCCTTTGTCCCGGAAGAGTGTTTATAAGGGCTAATGACGCAAGCAAAAAGACAAACATAACGCAAATAACTTTTTTCATGAATTAAAATCCTTTCTCCAAGAAAGCTGTGATGGAGTTGTAATAATATCCCCCGTCGTCGGTATTGCCGCCGAATTGGGACAGCAGGTAAAACACTGTACCGAGTATAACCAAACCAAGTATAACCGCAATGGCCACTTTCCAGGGGGATACGGGAGCCTTTCCCCCCACCTTCCCCGTCTGGCCGTTCACCATAAAGTTGTAAATCTTTCCTTTATATTTAAATGAGGACATCCATACGGGAAGGAGAAGGTATTTGAACTTGACGTCCTCATAGCTTGTGGACAGCCTGAGGGAGGAAACCTGGTCGGCGTGGCAGGTGCGTCTTATATGGTTGCTTATGTTTCCCTCAAGGATGCCCTTCATACTGACTTTGCCGTTTTCCCAGGCATCCTTCAACCCCACCGTATACTTTTCGGCGATAAAGCCGGCTATGTACTCGGGTTTGTAAATCCGGCTTTGGGAGGTGTCGAAGGAGCCTATCCTCGACAGCGCTTTTTTATCGTAGCGGTTTGTGCCGGGAATCAGCAGGTCGTCAAAGTCCATACAGTAAACCCCGCTTGTCCCGTACCAGTCCACCACGGTACGGGTTTTTCCGTTCACCGTAACGGTGCGGTTGCGGCCGTATCTGGCGGTGTAGTGGGTTGTGGTGCGACTGTCAAAGGTCCAGTAAGGGAGGTAAACCCCCTTGAAGGCGTCGGGGGTTGCCGTAAGCTTTGCCTCCTTAGGGGCGAATATCTTTCTTTTAATCCAGGTCCTGAACCGTTCCACCGCCTGCTTTGCGGTGATGAGAAAGCCCAGTACGCCCCCCGGAGCCATTCCCTTTTCCCCGCCGGCTTCGGTGACAAGATTGGAACCGCAGTAGGGGCAGACGTCGGCAATCTGAAGTACGTCGTAAACCGATTCCGCCCCGCAGGAATTGCAGATTACCACCTTTTTTTCGGCTCCCCAATCCCGGCTTTCGTAGCTTTCCGCTTCGTCAAAATCAATTTCCCGAGCGATTTCGGGGAGGGGTTCCTCAAATTCCACCTCGGTGCCGCAGTATTCGCACTTCAGCTTCTGGCTTTCGGGGTTATATACCAGGGTTCCGCCGCAGGCGGGACACTTTTCGTCGGTCTCTTCTTCGGTCCTGGCGATTTTTTCCTTTAATTTATCGTCATCCATTGGCTTTCAGCCTCAAATTTTATCTTTTTCGTCAAAGACATCCCCGCATTCGGGACAGAACTTCGGGGGCTTGGAGGGGTCTTCCGGTTCCCAGCCGCACTTGTCGCATTTGTATTTGGGTATTCCGTCGGGCTTTTTCTTACCGCATTCGCTGCAGAATTTACCCTTGTTTATTACCCCGCATTCGCATTTCCAGCCCACTATGCCTTCGGGAGCCTTGCCGCCGCATTCGGGACAGAATTTGCCTATATTCCCTTTTTTGCCGCAGGAACAGTCCCATGTGTTTACGGTAGTGTCTGCGACGGGAGCGGCTTCCTGTTTTGCCTTTTCCCCCATGGCGAAGAGCTGGGAGGTGTTTGCGCCGCCGGCGGACTGCGCCATGCCCAGTCCCATAAAGCCCATCATGGCTCCCCCTTCGTTGGCTGCCGCCGCCCTCATGGCATCTGCCTGGGCGCCGGTAAGGTTCGCCGCCGCCATGGTGGGATCCCTGAAGGCTGCCGCTTTCTGGAGATTTTTAATCATTTCCTCGTCTTCTTCGGGGGCTTTGACCGAGGAAACCCCGAAGGAGGCGATTTCGATACCCCTGAGTTCCCCCCACTTTTTAGACAGTATTTGGTTCAGCGCGTCGGCCATCTCCTGGGTGTGTCCCGGAAGGGCGGAATAGCGGATTCCCATTTCGGAAATTCTGGCAAAAGCGGGCTGCAGAGCCGTCATAAGCTCCGTTCTGAGCTGGGAATCTATTTCGGACCGAAAATAGCTGTTTTCCACGTTTCCGCTGACGTTTGTATAAAACAGCAGGGGGTTTGTTATTTTATAGGAATATTCCCCGTGGCAGCGGATGGCTATATCAATGTCAAGACCTATGTTTTTGTCCACCACCCTGAAGGGCACCGGGTTGGCGGTGCCGTATTTGTTCCCCACGATTTCCTTGGTGTTGAAGTAATAAACCCGCTGGTCCTTGGGGGGCTGTCCACCGAAGGTGAAACGCTTGCCTATATTTTTAAAGGTATCCACAAGGCCTTTACCCAGACCGCCGTAAAACAAAGAAGGTTCGGTGGAGGTGTCGTAAAGGAATTCCCCCGGTTCGGCGCAGAATTCGGCAACCTTACCCTGGTCGACGATAATCATGCACTGACCTTCGTTTACGGCGATTATAGAGCCGTTGGAAATAATATTGTCGCTTCCCTTGGTGTTGGAGCTTCTTTTTGAAGTACGCTTTTTCCCCTTGGTGACCAGCACGTCGCTGTCAAGGGATTCGCTGTAAAAGTATTCCCGCCATTCGTCGGCAAGAACGCCGCCGGCGGCTCCGAAAAAGGCTTTTATAAGTCCCATTGTTTTTCCCCGCTTTCATATATTATAAATCAGCTAATTATATCACCCCGGCAGGGGATTTGTCAATTATAAACTTCCCCCTTTGCCGGGTACTTGAAAAATTCGAAATTTTCTGTTATAATCGATAAAAACAGATTATTTATTCGGAGTTTGTATCTTGAGCATTTTGGTTTGTGACGGAATAAGCCTGTCATACGGCACTAAAGAAATAATAAGGAACATTTCCTTTTCCATAAACGAAGGGGCGAAATTAGGAATCATCGGGGTGAACGGGGCGGGCAAATCCACCCTTGCTTCCATTATCGCGGGGAGAATCACCCCCACCTCCGGCAACGTTTATATCCCCTCAGACGTAAGTGTGGGAATGCTTGCCCAGCATAACGAAGGGGAATTCGAAAACAAAACCCTTTATGATTTCGCCCTTTCCGCCTTTTCGGGCCTTCTTGAAACCGAAAAACGGCTGGACACGCTGCTTTCGAAAATACCCGAAAACCCCTCCCTTGCGGGAGAATACGAAAGACTAAGGCATGATTTCGAAATTAGGGGGGGCAACGAGTATAAAACAAGGGTTAAGTCAATGCTTTCCCGCTTCGGTTTCGATTCTGAAAAGTGGGATACCCCCGCCTCCCTGCTTTCGGGGGGGCAAAAGACAAGGTTGGCTTTGGCTTCCCTGCTGGTTTCGGGGAAGGATATTTTCATCCTCGACGAGCCCACCAACCATCTTGACGAGGACACCACCCGCTGGCTGGAGGAGTTCGTTTCCCAGTCGCCCAAAACCTTTATAATCATATCCCATGACAGGTATTTTCTTGACAAAGCCACCACCGAAACCCTGGAGATTGAAAACCTTACCGCCACCAAATATACCGGCTCCTATTCCGCTTTCAAGGAAAAGAAAAAGCAGTTAAGGGAAATTCAGCAGAAGCATTACGAACTTCAGCAGAGGGAAATCAAGCGGCTGGAGGTCTTTATCGAAACCCAGCGGCGGTGGGGACAGGAACGGAATTTTATAACCATCGCTTCCCGGCAGAAGGCCATAGACCGTATGGAAAAGGTGGAACGCCCCAAAGCCGGGCCGAAAAAGATAAATATTTCCATACACACCACCGCCTCCTCCTTTTCGGTGCTGTCGGTGAGGGGGCTTTCCAAGTCCTACGGGGACAATAAGCTGTTTGACAACCTTTCCTTTGAGATAACCAAGGGTGAAAAGGCGGTAATAATCGGCGCCAACGGCTGCGGCAAGTCCACTTTGTTAAAGATTATAAACGGTATCGCGGAACCCGATAAGGGGGTCTGTGAGCCGGGCTACAGCCAGGTTGTGGGCTACTACGACCAGGAGGTAATGCTGTTAAACGACGAAAATACGGTGATTGAGGAGCTTATTGAAGCGGACAATTCCCTTCTCCCCGCCCAGGCAAGGAATATCTTGGCATCCTACGGTTTTTACGGCGACGACGCTTTCAAAAAGGTAATCAATCTTTCCGGGGGGGAACGGGCAAGGCTTTCCATTGCCAAACTGGTGTTGAAAAAGGTTACCTTCCTTATTCTCGACGAACCCACCAACCACCTGGACATCCCCTCCAAGGAGGTGTTCGAGGAGGCTTTGCTTAACTTTGAAGGCACCGTCCTTGCCGTTTCCCACGACAGGTATTTTATTAAAACCATAGCCACCCGGATTATCGAAATCGATAAGGAAGGTTATGAAAACGGGTATTTCGACTTTAAGGGAAATTATGAACTGTTCCTTCAGAAGCGGCAGAAGATTCCCCCGGCAGTATCAAACGATAAGACTAAATCCTCCCGGGGGGAATACGAGGCCGAAAAGAAGGCAAGAAGCCGGAAGCGGTTAAGGGAAAAGCGTTTTGGTTTTTTGTCTGAGGAAATCCCCCGCCTTGAGGAAAGACTTAAAATACTTGAAAAGGAATATTCGGAATATTCCGCCGACTATGTAAAGTTGGGGGCACTTTATGAGGAAATAACCGGCATTAAGGCACAACTGGATTCTCTTTACGACGAATACCTTACCCTGGAAGAAAACTGCGAATAATAATATCCTCCCGGAAATATAAATATAACATAAATATAACGGGAGGAAACTGTATGTTCATCTATACCATAAAGGCATCAAGTCTAAAGTTCTTTCTGGTGCTCATTTTGTCCGTGGCGGCCCTGGTCACCCTTATTTCGGTTATCCCGGAATATGATTCCGCCGGGGATGCGGCTGTGGTTGCCATCAATTACGGCAAGGTCAAAACCAACGGCGACAGGGTGGGCTTTATTTCCACCTTCGGCTATGCGGTGAACCCCGAAGGCTACGAAACCGAAACGGTGAAAATACCCGAAACCTTTGACGCCGCCTACGTGGAATACAACGAAATCCAGCGGTCCCAGGGACTTAATCTCAAATCCTACCGGGGCAAAACCGTAACCAGGTATTCCTATTACGTAACCAACTACGAAGGCTACAACGGCAAGGTTATGATAACCCTCCTTGTTTACAAAAACCGCATTATCGGCGGCGACGTTACGGGTATGGAGGGAGAGGGTTTCGTCCACGGTTTTGAAAGGACTTAAAATAAATTTTTCCGGCTATAATATATCTGCCAGACCAGAACGAAAGGCGGATAATTATGACAAAGCACCCCTTTATAGCCGGAATGATAATAGGGTTTTGCGTCATTCTTATAATTATGATAATAGGGCTTATCGTCTTCCCGGAGCTTATTTACATCTACCGGGCGGTAAACAGGTATTTCACGGGATAAATTATTATCGGAGGTTACAATGCCGGGTTCAAAAACAAGGTTGGATAAGGTTTTGTCCCAGAGCAACGTTTTAAGCCGTTCCCGTACCAGGACGGCAGTAAGGCAGGGACGGATTTCCGTCAACGGGATAATTGTAAAATCGGCTGAGGAAAAGGTGTCCGAGGAGGATATCATTTCCCTTGACGGCGTTCAGATAAACCGCCGGGAGTTTTTCTATATCATGCTGAACAAACCGGCAAGTTACGTCTGTTCCACCGACGACCCGGCTTCCCCCACCGTACTTAATCTCCTTGACAAAAAGGACCTGCCCCAGAACCTGTTCCCTGCCGGAAGATTGGACAAGGATACGGTGGGCTTTGTCTTTCTCACCAACGACGGAAACCTTGCCCATAACCTGCTTTCCCCCAAAAAACACATTGAAAAGCTTTATTATTTCGAATGCAGAAACCCCCTTTCGGCTGAGGATATTTCCCGCCTTGAAACGGGGGTTGTTCTTGACGGCGCCCCCACAAAACCCGCCAAGATAGACTGTAACGGGAACAGGGGAACAATTGCTCTCACCGAGGGAAGATACCACCAGATAAAACGGATGTTCGGCTGTGTCGGCAACGAAATTACCTTCCTTAAGCGGATTGCCTTCGGGGGTATATACCTGGATGAAAAATTGAAAGAGGGGGAATACCGGCATCTTACCGTGGAGGAAATCAGAATATTGAAAAATAATGTATAATTTCTTAATTATCTGCCGCATTATGCAATTTAACCAAACGGGATTATAAATTTTTAGGTAAATATCCTCTTTCATTCCGGTATCTTTTTTGTTATGATATACGTTAGTAATTTATGCAGGGTATTAAACTGCAAATCAGGAGGTTAATACATGGCAAGCGTTTTATTCAAACACATTTATAAGAGATTCCCCGGCGGAGTTACCGCTGTTTCGGATTTCTGTCTCGAAGTAAAGGATAAGGAATTTTTAGTTCTCGTTGGTCCTTCCGGTTGCGGAAAAACCACCACTTTACGAATGATAGCCGGTCTTGAAGAAATCACCGACGGCGAGCTTTTCATAGATAGCAAGCGGGTGAACGACGTAGCTCCCAAAGACAGGGATATCGCAATGGTGTTCCAGAACTACGCTCTTTACCCCCACATGACGGTCTTTGACAACATGGCCTTCGGTCTTAAACTCCGTAAGGTAAGAAAAGAAGAAATCAAACGCCGCGTTGAAGAAGCCGCAAGAATCCTTGACATTTCCCACCTTCTTGACAGACGCCCCAAGGCTTTGTCCGGCGGTCAGAAACAGCGTGTCGCGCTTGGCCGTGCTATAGTGCGGGAACCCAAAGTGTTCCTTCTCGACGAACCTCTTTCCAACCTCGACGCCAAGCTCCGTGCCACCACACGAAGCGAGCTTATAAAACTCCATCAGAGACTTAAAACCACCTTCATTTACGTTACCCACGACCAGGTGGAAGCCATGACCATGGCAACCCGCATAGTGGTTATGAAGGACGGCTTTATCCAGCAGGTTGACACACCTCAAAACCTCTATGACTACCCCGTAAATACCTTCGTTGCCGGCTTTATAGGCACTCCCCCCATGAAGTTCCTTAACGGCAAGCTGGTTAAGCCCAAGGGAAGCGACAATGTTTACTTCGAGTTTGCCAACGGCAGGGCGAAGTTCCTCGTTCCCAAGGAAAAGGTTGAAGAAGATGCAATCCAGCCCTATATCGGCAAGGAAGTTATCGTGGGTATCCGTCCCGAAAACCTCCATGACGATCCCGAATACGTAAGCAAGAATCCCGAAGCCCTTTTGGACAGCTATGTGGAATTCACCGAACTTATGGGTTCCGAAATTTACCTCTACCTCACCGTCGCCAAGACCGACGACGAACTTGAGGATGAAATAAATATGATAGCCCGTGTTCCCTCCCGTTCCAAGTCAAAAGCAGGCGACAACATAAAGGTAGCCATAGATACCTCGGCAATCCATATCTTCGACAAGGAAACCGAACAGGCTATAATCCATTAACACATAAAGTTAGCGGGGCGTGAAACACGCCCCGCTTTTTTATTGTAATTTTTATTAAAAATTTTATAAAAGGTATTGACAATCACTTGACCATATGATACAATCATATTCGGCAAATGGATAATATATACAGAATGTTCAACTGATGCTAATTTATTGAAAATCTCTTAAAGCGATTCCGGTAGTTTAAGATGAAAAATCCTATATGCAAGGAGTTAAAATCATTATGGACGGCAATCCTAAGAAGCTTCATATTTGCGTAGTAGGAATGGGTTTCGGCAGGATGTTCACCGATATTTATCTCGCGCACCCGGATGTCGCAAAGGTGTCCGTCTTTGACACAAACAGAGAACTGTTAAAACAAATTGCCCAAGCAGATCCCCGCCTGTCGGTTTACGACAGCTTTAAACAGATACTTGATGACCCGGACCTGGATGCGGTTCATCTCGTAACACCCATACCCTTACACGAGGAACAGTCGGTTACGGTACTGGAATCCGGCAAGCACTGCGCCTGCACCGTTCCCATGTCAATGTCCCTGAAGGGTATCGAACGAATCGTCAAGACCAAGAACGCCAGCGGCAAAAAGTATATGATGATGGAAACAAGTATGTACACATACCACTTTTTCCATGTAAAGCATCTGATTGAATCGGGTTCTCTCGGTAAAATCCAGTTTTTACGGGGCGCTCATTATCAGGAGATGGCGGGCTGGCCGGGTTATTGGAGAGGACTGCCCCCCATGTATTACGCAACCCATGCCATAGCTCCCCTTGTGGGACTGGCGGGTTCGAAAGTAAAGAGCGTTATATGTTTGGGCTCGGGCACAATGGATAAAGCCCTGACCAAACAGTACGGCAACCCCTACCCCCTAGAAACCGCGCTGCTGACGTTTGAAAACAACATCAAAGCCGAAGTAACCCGCTCATTGTTCGAAACGGCGAAGGAGATACAGGAAGGCTTATTTGTCTATGGCAGCAAGCAGTCCTTTGAATGGGGTTTTACCGAATATAACGACCCGTACATCACAACCGCTGCCGATACTGCATACACGGGCAGGGGGGGTATCTTTGAGATATACAACGGCGGAATTCCGGTCCATAACGAGGGTTTGCCCAAAGACTTACGCAGGTTTTCCGCAAATATCCCCATAGACCCAGAAGATACAAAACGGATTTTATCCGCCAAGGAGGGCAGCAGTCATCACGGCTCTCATCCCCATCTTGTGCATGAATTTGTAACGGCGATTGCGGAGGATAAGGAACCCTTCGTATCGGCGGAACTTGCGGCAAATATCTGCGCCGCCGGTATCTGCGCCCACGAATCGGCTATGAAGGACGGTAAAAAGATTGATATACCGCAATTCTGAAAGGCGATAATATAAATAACAGACAAATATCTCAAAATAAACGAAACTTACCTTTATTCTGAATACAAAATTGTAAATATAAAGGAGCAATTTGAAAATGCTTACCATTTCAAACCTGTCAAAATCCTACACACCTGGGAAATTCGCGGTTAACAACCTTTCCCTTACCATCGAAGACGGGGATATTTACGGCTTTATCGGCCACAACGGGGCGGGAAAAACCACCACCCTTAAGGCAATCACGGGAATACTCCCCTATGACAACGGAACGGTTATCTTCAACGGCATCGACCTTGCCAAGGAACCCATTAAGTTCAAATCCAATCTCGCATATATTCCCGACAATCCGGATATATACGAATCCATGTCGGGGATAAAATACATCAACTTCATTGCCGACCTGTATGAAACCCCCCAGGATATAAGGGACGCCAATATCCGCCGCTTCGGGGACGCCTTTGAAATGACCCAGCACCTCGGTTCCCCCATATCCTCCTACTCCCACGGTATGAAGCAGAAGCTGGTGCTTATTTCCGCCTTGGTGCATGAGCCGAAGCTCCTTGTGCTTGACGAACCCTTTGTGGGGCTTGACCCCAAAGCCGCCCATATCCTGAAACAGCTTATGCATGATATCTGCAAAAAGGGCGGGTCGATATTCTTTTCCACCCATGTGCTGGAGGTGGCGGAAAAGCTCTGCAACAAAATCGCCATCATAAAGAACGGAGAGCTTATAAGAAGCGGAAATACCGACGAAGTGAGGGGGGATTCCTCCCTTGAGGATCTGTTCCTTGAACTTGCGGAATGAGGGAGTGTAAAAGTGAAAAACAAATTATTGTTGCTTACTAAGGTTAATCTGACCTCGGTGCTTTCCCCCATGATGGTGGTATCCAATAAAGATACCGATTCCAAAGGCAAAAAAATCGGTTATTCAATTCTTTTCGGGTTTATAATTATTTATTTCGCCTTCCTTGTCGGGGGCATGACCCATTTTATGTACGGCAGTCTGAAGGAAGCCAACTTAGACTTGCTCATCCCCGGCATATTCATGGTGGGCGCCAGCTTTATGATTCTGACAACCTGCTTTTTTTCCGCCCACGGCTATCTTTTCGGCGCCAAGGATCTGGATATGCTGTTTTCCTTCCCCATTTCCCACAGGGACATCTTTATTTCAAAATTTTTAATGCTTTATTTCTACGACCTTATGTTCTCGATGATAATCTTCGGTGTGTCGGGGGTTGTTTACTGTGTTGAGTCCTCCGCAGGGTTAATGGGATGGCTTGTGATAATAATCGGAACCTTTATTCTCCCCTTCCTCCCCCTCACGGTAGGAGTGCTTATATCCTACTTAGTGGGGCTGGCATTACGGAGAGTTAAGCAGAGAAAGGCTATAACCACCATTATGGCGGTTGCGGTTTCCGTTGCCATAATAATCTTTTTCAATATGACTTCCCTTCAGCAATACATTGTCGAGCACAGCGCCGACATTTTCAAGGCAATCAAGTCCTACTATCCCCCCGCCGGACTGCTGGTGAAAGCCATTGACGGCGATATTTTAAGCTTTTTACTGTTTGCGGTTATAAATATTCTGCCGATGGTAATCCTCCTTCCCCTGCTTTCAACCCGTTTCGCCTCCATAGTGGCTGCCTATGCCTCGTCGTCGGCAAAGGCGGACTATAAATTCCGTTCCCAGAAGCAGGCAAAAAAGATCGACACCTGTTTCAGAAAGGAATTCAAAAAAATCTTTTCGTCGCCGGTATATATCCTCAACTGCGGTGTGGGAATTATCATGCTTTTGGTATTCAGCATTTCCCTGTTCCAGGGCGCAGGCTCAAACGGATTCAGCTTTACTTTTGCGGGAGCCGAATATGCTCCTCTGGTGGCGATGTTCGCAATAATGGTGTGCTGTACCATGGTTTCCACCACCTGCTGTACCTTCTCCCTTGAGGCAAAAACCTTCTGGATATACAAAACCGCCCCGGTGGACGAAAAAACCGTTTTCGAAGCCAAAGCCCTTGCCAACGAGATGCTTTATATCCCCTTTATCGTGATTTTCGGGATAATATATGCCTTTCTCTTAAAGATGGATATGATTGACCTTATTCTTGTAATGCTTGTCCCCATAGTGGGGGTGATTTGTTCCTCCTACTTCGGGCTTATCGTCAACCTTGCCTTCCCCAAGATGAACTGGAAGAACGAAACCCAGGTTATAAAGCAGTCGGCAAGCGTGATGCTATCCATGTTTGCCTCAATAGGATTCAACACCCTTATAATCATACTTTCGGTGGTGGCGCTGAGTAATCTAAGCATAAGCATTACCGAAGTCATGCTCTGCCTGCTGGTTATTTACCTTCTGATTATGGTGTTACTGGAATACTGCCTGAGAACCTGGGGCGTTAAAAAGTACAGAAAGCTGTATTAACGAAAATATACTAAAACCGGCAGAATCGACTCTGCCGGTTTTTTTATTCAATAATGATATATCCTTTTTACCTTATTTTCGCCAATTCTTTATTCTGTACCGCCTTTTGTCATAATAATACTGTTCCAGGGAGGCTTCGGTAAACGCCTCCTCGTCTTCGGACACCTCTTCGTGTTTGGGTAATGTCTTCTGAATCTGCTTAATTCTGAAAATCAGTTCCTCAACACTGTTTCTTGTTTCCTCTCCGGAGGGAATAACGGTGATATCTTCAAGCTTATCGCTATAGGAACCGGATAAATAAAGGGAAAGCTTGGCGCAGGCGGGACCCGCCAATTCATATAATACGCTGGAGGCTAAAATAATGGTAAGTAAGGCGTTCCCCATATCCCCGCCAAGAGTTCTGGCTCCAAGAGACGCCAAACCTATTGCCACCCCCGCCTGGGGTATCAGTGCCAGTCCCAAATAATTTCTGACCGGTTCGGGCTTTTTTACAATCAAAGCCCCGAGGAATGCGCCGGCATATTTACCTACGATTCTGATTACAAAATACAAAACCCCCACGATAATGAGTGGTGTGGTTCCCACGGAACCGGCGGAAGTAAGGGCGCTTAAATCAAAACAAAGCCCGCTGCGGACAAAGAACAGAAGCAAAATCGGGGGGCTGAAATACCCCATCTGTCTGAAAAATTTTTCGTCTTTGCTTACATTTATATAGATTGTCCCCATAGACATACATCCGAGCAAAGGCGACACGTCCAAAATGGTACAGATGCCGCAAAACGCGAATAAAACGGCAATTCCGATTATCAGTTTATTGTCGTCAGAGCGTTTTACCGGCATAAGCACCTTTAAAAGCCAGCCGAACACACCGCCCAATGCAAGCACCGCTATATTTATAAATATGGGTTTCAGAACAGATATAACACTAAACGCTTCGCCTGAAATGCTGGAAAGAGAAATTGAAATAGCCATACTGTAGGCAACCAACCCCACGACATCATCAAGGGCAACCACCTGTAAAAGGGTGTCGACAAAATTCCCCCTTGCCCCTGTCTGCCTGATTGTCATCATTGTCGAAGCGGGGGCTGTGGCAGCGGCTAAAGCGGACAATACCATGGAAAAGGCAAAATTCAGCTTCAAAATAAAATATGTCAGTAAAAAAACCAGAACCGAAGCAAGCAAAGATTCAAACAAGGTTATAACTATAACTTTTCCGGCGTTTTTCCTCAACGTGCCGAACCTGAAGAATTCACCGGTGCTGAATGCGATAAAAGCCAAAGCGATATCCGACAAAAAATCCATGCCGTCTATCACCTGTTCGGGTATCAGGTTTAAAAAATACGGACCTATCAGTATTCCGGTAATAATATACGCCGTAACGTTGGGGAGTCTCAGCTTTTTTGTCACCCTGGTAAACGCGAATCCCCCGAAAAGCATCAAAGCGATGGATATTATTATTTTAGCTGTTTGAGAGGTATTATTAATGCTGTTCTGGAAGAAATTCAACACAATTTCCGCCTCCTAAGATACTCATAAAAACGTAATTTTTTTGCAGAGTAACTCATTGTAATATTTTTCCAAACCGTTGTCAAGTTTAAATTGCCTTTAAATGCTCGGCTTGCCGATGATTTTTTTGCTTATTGATAACTTAATAAAGCATTAAAACCCGGCAGTAAAAACTTCCGGGTTTATATATTTTAAAATATTTATATCAAGGAACCGAATATTATGCTGTTAAAAATTTAAGTGCCGGTTCCTCATCAATGGGTTTGCTTATCGGATATCCATGAACTTTATCGCAGTCGCATTCTTTTAAATACTTTAACCGATATTCGTATTCAACACCCTCCGCAATCGTGTGATGCCCGTGTTTATGGGCTATCGAAATAATATCGCTCCGTCCTTAATACCGGTAGTTTTTCCTCGGTCTGAGTTAAAAAGCCGCGTGGCATAAAGTGCCACACGGCTGACTTGTACATGATTTAATAAATTACAGGCTTTAATACGACTTATCAGGCATAACAAGGATGTCATGTGAAGTAAAATTACCGCCTCTTTATTATTGAATATTTTGTAATATTGCCCTTAATAGCTTAACAATCAAACCGATATTTTGTATATAGTACCAAAATTTTCAATATTTTTATATGATACTTGAAATAATTTGCGATGTGTGATAACATAATTGACAAGTATTTGATAGAGGCGCGGAAATCAATAGTAAGCCGGGACAAACGGTCATTCACCGTCGGCCCAAAGGGATTTTCGCCGAAGCTCGGTGGTCTTGAATGAAGCCGCCGACGCTGGGGTGGCGCAGAATATGCGTCAGACTGTCACGTATGTGAAGCGCTATCATAGCAATAACGCAGACAAATTGGTGTTTATTGCCGTGACTGGCCAAGTCACGGCATTTTATTTTTATACAATTAAATTATAGAAAGGGATTTATTATGAAAAGAATAACCGCAGCAATTCTCACCGTATTATTAATTGCCATTACGCTTGTATCCTGCACACCCGGCGCCGGCGGAGCCGGCAACATTGCCGAAGCCAAATCGATAGCCGATCTTAAAGGCATGAAAATCGCCGCGCAGTCGGGTACCTTCCACGCGGATGCCGCAAAACAGATCGAAAACGTCAAGCTGACAACCTACCCCGAGTTCACCGATATGTTAGTCGCCCTACAGACCGGCACCATTGACGGCTATATTGCCGAAGAACCCACCGCCAAGTCGGTGTGCTCAAGCGACTCAAGTCTTGCATATATTCCCCTGGTGAATAACGATACGGGCTTTACCGTCACCGCCGCCGACGTGGGTATCGCAGTGGGTCTTAAAACCGGCTCGGATCTCAGAGAGCGTATTAATGAAGTTCTCGCAACCATCACCGACGAAGTGCGGGACAATCTCATGCTTGAAATGATTAAGCTCAGCGCAGGTGAAAAACTGACCTCATATTCCCTTGTTTCCGAAACTCCCGACACAACCGAAGGCGTTCTCAAAGTTGCCATGGAGTGTGCCTACGCTCCCTATAACTGGACCGAAACCTCGGATTTCTCTCTGGGCGCAGTAAAAATCGCAAATGACCAGGGCGCAAACTATTATGCCAACGGCTATGACGTCAGAGTCGCCCAGTATATTGCCGACAATCTGGGTATGAAGCTTGAAATATACAGCTACGAATGGGACGCCCTCCTTCCCGCAATCCAGTCGGGTGCTGTTGACGCCATTATCGCAGGCATGAGCCCCACAGCCGAACGGGAAGAACAAATTGATTTTACAAACGTTTACTACGAGTCCACCCTCGTGGTCATCTATAAGAAAAAATAATGCAGTTTTTACGTGATGTCGCAGATATACTTATAAAGCACTACCCATCCCTTCTGCGTGGGGTGGGTTTTACCCTGTTAATATCTCTTGTAAGCACGGTCATAGGTCTTTTTATCGGGCTGTTTACCGGAATAATCCGTACTGCACCCCAATCGAAAAACAGGTTTATCAGGGTACTTCAAAAGATAGTCAGAATAATAATTTCAATATACGTTGAAATTTTTCGGGGCACGCCCATGATGGTACAGGCAATGGTTATATACTGGGGATATGCCTTTGCCACCGGCGGTGTCACCCTTCCCCTGGTCCCGGCGGGTATTTTCATCGTCTCAATCAACACCGGCGCTTACATGACGGAGATAGTCCGCGGTGGTATCATCTCGATAGACAAGGGACAGTTCGAGGGGGCGGCTGCCGTCGGCATGAGCCACTGGCAGACTATGTTCCATGTTATTCTACCCCAGGTTTTACGCAATATCCTGCCTTCGGTCAGCAACGAGTTTGTAATAAACATAAAGGACACCTCGGTTCTCAACGTCATAGGTGTCACCGAACTTTATTTCTTTGCGGGAATTATCAAGCGCCAGAATTTCCAGACCTTCCAGACCTACCTGATTGTCTGTGTACTTTACTTCATCATGACCTTTACCGTCACACGGTTATTGCGTCTTGCGGAAAAGAAGCTTGCGGGCAAGGACAATTATGTCATCTTCGGTTCCCAGACAGATCCCGAAGCCGAAATACATATCAAAGGGGGAACCGTACCGAATGACTGATTACAATAACAACTACACAGGTCCCGTGATCGAGCTTCGCAATCTCCGCAAGCGTTTCGGGGACCATGAGGTGCTTACCGACATCAACCTTTCGGTCAGCCGGGGTGAGGTGGTCACAATAATCGGGGCGTCGGGTTCTGGGAAAAGCACCATGCTCCGGTGCATCAACCTGCTGGAAACCCCGACTTCCGGCGTTATACTCTACAACGGCAAAAACATTCAGACCGAAATCGACTCGTTATACCGTTACCGCGCCCGGGTGGGGATGGTTTTTCAGCAGTTTAATCTCTACAACAATATGAATGCCCTGGAAAACTGCGTCATCGGTCAGGTCAAAGTGCTGAAGCGTACCCGCGAGGAGGCTAAAAAAACAGCCCTGGAGTACCTTGACAAGGTGGGTATGAAGCAGTTTATAAACGCCAAGCCCGCCCAGCTTTCCGGCGGACAGAAGCAGCGGGTGGCAATTGCCCGCAGCCTTTCCATGTCCCCCGAGGTGATTCTCTTTGACGAACCCACTTCCGCCCTTGACCCGGAAATGGTGGGGGAGGTGCTGTCGGTCATGAAAGCCCTTGCCCAGAGCGGTCTTACCATGCTGGTGGTCACCCACGAAATGAGCTTTGCAAAGGAAGTCGCAGACCGTGTCGTCTTTATGGATAAGGGAATTATCGAAGAGGATAACAGCCCTGAGGTTATCTTCAATCATCCCGAAAAGGAAAGAACCCGGGAATTCCTTGCGCGTATATTAGGCAGATAAATACTGTAACAATAATGGCTTGATATCTGTGTTTAACAGGTGTCAAGCCATTAGGTTTTACCTTCTCCTCGTTTGGAGTATAGTATTCCTATTACTACTTACTGTTAATTATCCCGATATAGTTTAGATGAACTGCTCTTGAATTACATTTAATTTTAATAACCGGGTCTTACAAAAACCGTTGAATTATCCATTCATCTAAAAATTCCATCTGCTCATCCGTATGAAACCAGTGTTCACCGTTTTCCATAACAGAAACATTTGCGCCGTACCGGTCGGCAAAATTGTTGATTGTTTCGACGGATTGCAGATTGTCCCTGCTTCCGTATAATATTTCGGTGGGAATGTTCCAGACAATCGGATTATTTCTCACCCATGAAAGATAACGCCACGACAGGGTTTCACCGAAAGGTGTAGAAATTTCTTTTTTGATTTCCAGTTCCTCTTCGGTGGTGTTCGCCCATACCAGCATATCGGCAATCAGTTTTTCCATATTCACTATGGGTGAAATAAAGAATGCCTTTTCTATATGTTTGTTCCCCAAAGAATGCAATGCAAAATACGCACCGATACTGTTTGCGATAAGATAAATTTTTTCGTAACCGAAGGAAACGGAATCGAAACAGTCACTGAATTCCTTTTCCGCATCCCGGGGAGTACAGGCTTTATAATCAAGTCCGGTTACATCACAATTAGGGAATAAAATCTTGTAATGCTCGGCTTCTTGACTGCTACCGCCTTTTCCGTGAATATATATAATTAAGTCTTTCAAGCTGATAATAACCTCTTTATGTTTTGATTAGCCTAAACTGCTTGTCTTAACTTCTGTGAAAACATCACGCTGTTTTTTATTGCTTCTTTTTACGAAAGTACAGTACTGCTAAAACAGCTGCGGCAAGCGCAACCGCTCCGCCGATAACATAAAGCCATATATCAGATGAAGCAACCGGCTCCGATACATCCGAATCAGTTTTACTTGTATCGGATGGAGCTGAATCGGATATGGTTGAGTCAGACTCTTCCGCCGATGTATCACCTGGTTTATTGCTTTCGTATTCCGCCTTTTCGGCGTCCTTTGACAGACTTACGATTTTATTAAGCTTTGAAAGGTCTGCATTTATGGCTTGAGCGGCGTCCGTATTATCTGTAATTTCCTGTATTGCCGTTGCCGCTTCATTCGCTTTGTCGATATCAAGCTTTTCGGGCAGCCCGTCGATAATGTCGGTAATTTGTTTTGCCTGTTCCGTGCCGAGCACGCCGGCGGGAACAATAACCTCATTGATTCTGCGGATTATGAAATCAAGCTGGGCATTTGCCGCTTCGTTGGCGGCAAGCGTGGGCGACAGCGCATTGGTTGCATATGCATATTGCTTAAGGAAGCCGGCGGAACCGTGGGAAACGAAACTCAGATACTCGAAGTATGCAATACCGTCCGCTTTGTATCTTGAAGCTATTGCCTGATTCAGAATTTCGGTATCCGAAAGGTTGCGGTATGCGCCGCAGCCCATGAACAGGTAAGCCTTTTCGCCGGTCATACCCGCAAACTCGTCAAGCCTTGACTGTAAAATGCTTTCGCCGTAAGTCATCGGATAAATGGCGTCAAGCAGCCCTTCCTTCAGCCATAATGAAGTGTTCTGACAGTATGTGGCAAGCCGGGTGTCGTTTGCGACTGCTGCGGAAAGATATATATCGGGGCGAAGGTCGTCGGTCAGCTGTCTTACGCTTTTAACCATATCGGTTACGAATTCCGATTTAAACCGAATCCAGTCATTCCAGACAGGATGGGAAGACATCTGCTGCGCCAGTTCATCAAAGACGGTTTCGTCAAGGTTAGTGTATTTCGCCAAAAACAGTTCTTTTGTCTTATCGTCATAACCGTAGTCAACGCCGCTGTTGGTGCCGGGGTAGCGGATATAGTCAAGCTGAAGCCCGTCTATATCGTAATTTTCGAATATGTGTGTCAGATACTCAAGGAAGTACTGTTTGTATTCCTCATCAGCCGGATTCCAGAAGCCGTCGGATTCATCGTTTTCAGTTCCTTCCGGTTTATTGGATTTAGTCAGCCATTCGGGCTTTTTTGTCTTGTCACCGAGAGAATTGGCGTAAACGGGAACCGTTAATATAAGCTCGATACCCGCTTTTTTACATTCCTCAACGTAATAAGCGAGGATATCCTGACCCCTAAGCGTAGATTTCTGCTTAAAGGGAAAATGGTCCGGCAGCGGGAATACCGCGTTCTGACCGTTGTTTATACCCAAATTGAGCTGGTTTATATTTGCTGCTTTAAGTCTTTGAACCACCTTTTCCACTTCGGATTTGTTCTTTTCAATGGTTTCATGCCATACGCCGCGAAGCTCGACGGCAGGCTGTTCGACTATGCGGTAGCTGAGGCTGTCGATTTCTTCGAATATACGGTTTCTTTCGGTTAGAGTCATTTCCGAGTAATCGATACTGTCCGAAAGCGCTTTGATATCCTGTTCGATTTCATCGTAGGGTATAACCAGAAAGTCAGCTTTGGCGGCTTGTAATTGTTCTCTGACAGTGTTTATTTTCAGGTCAACCGACTTTTTAAGGTGCTCCCCGCCATAGGTGACGGTAATGGATTTTTTATCGGACGCAATCGTTACGCTTGCGCCTAAAATGCCATACATCCTTAAAAAGCTCCTGTCGGCGTACTCCGTGGCGGAAACGACAAAGCCGCCGGACGGCACGGTGTTGTCATTACCGCCGGAGGATATGATGATACCTTCTGCGTCGACAACGAATTCATAACCGTAACCGTTTGTCTGGGTTTTGCCGGGTTTGTCATAGATAATGAAAGTGTTGGAATATCTGGGCTGGTTAAAGCCGGTAACAGCATGGGAAACTGTGAAATAAGGCGAAACGATACTGTCGTCGGAGACGATTATGCGGGAAGATACGGAGTCGTAAATAACATAATCTCCGACTTTTATATTTTCAATCAGCCATTCCACTTTATTACCTGTCGCCGACACCACCATACCGCCTTCGGGTATTTTAAGGTTTTTCCCCTTAATATCACCGCCGGGGATAATTTCGGTAACTTTTCCGTCAGCGTCAACAATAACGTTGTGCCCGTATTCGTTCTGCTCCGTTGTTGCTTTACCGAAATAAACGACGGATGTATCAGCCCATCTTGTGGCATTAACGGCGTCTATAAAATATACCCGTTCCCGACTGTTTTTCTCTGCTCTTACGAAATCAGCCGCAAAGGGTGTAAGGGTCAGTACCGCAAGCAGTATTGCAAACACTTTATTTTTTAAGCTCATTAACGGTTTCCTCCGGAAGCTATGGTTTTATAATTGTAACATCATTTATGTTAATAAATCAAGTAAAACCGTTTTGAAAAAGCAGTATCAAGAACAGTTGATGAAAATACAATGAGAGAAAGGCGTTTATATGAAGTTATTGCCACTCGTCATTACCTCCTCATGGTATAACGGGTGAAAAAAGAACAGTTCCCAATGGACTGTTGTATCATTTACGAAGTATGCGTTTGTCATAAAAGCGGAAAAGTCTCGTTTTATCCTGTTTTAATTGAATATTATCGCCTCTGGCACACATTCCAAAAAATTATTTGAAAATAATAAAAATACTTCTTGACATTTTCTTATGTCTGTGATATAGTAGTAAAGTATTCAAAATAATTACTTTAATCCTCACATTTATTGCGGATCATTGTTTTTTGATGGTAGCAAAAATATGTGGGTTTTGTTTTTTTGGGTGCACAAATTTATTTTTATGGAGGTACCCAATGAACAAAGGTACAGTTAAGTGGTTTAATGCAGCGAAAGGTTTCGGCTTTATTGCCAACGACAATGGCGGAGATGATGTATTCGTACATTTTTCGGCTATCGTGTCCGAAGGATACAAGTCTTTAGCTGAAGGTCAGAAGGTCACTTTTGACACAGAAAAAGACCCTAAGAACAGCCGTAAGCTTAAAGCGGTTAACGTTCGGCTTGCTTAAATAGCAGCGTCCGACACAAGCGGGACAGAGTAAAATCTGTCCCGCTTTTTTATATTATTCCCGATAATACGGCAGCCCCTATTCAATTACCCTGCCTTCGATGAATGTTATTTTCACACCGCTGCCGTCATTCTCAACCCGGGCTTTAAAACCGCCGGGAACATACATTGTGGTATTATAAATTATTCCGAACCTTTCGGCGATAATATCATAAATCGAGGACAATGTGCTGTTATTGTTGAAAATCAGAACAAAACCGCTTTCGGGCACCGTAACCTTTTCATCATAAGACCAAATCGTGCCGTTATCAAGGTTGTTGCCATATTCCGAAATCACATATCCCCCGTTTCCGTCGGGTATGAAAGACAATATCTTAGCATACCTCAGTCCCAGTTCCGAGGATGTGTAGCTGTTTTTATCGCCGTCGCGAAGCATCACCGTGTTAACGGAATTGATTAACGGTTTGTTGAAATCGGAGATTGTAACGGTGTACTCCTTGCCGTTATTATAGTCAAAACTGACCTTTTCGGGCTCGGCGATGCCGAATATGTTGTCGTACATCGTCATGTTGGCGCCCTCAAGCCGGCGTACCTGATAATAAGTAATCGGATAAAGCACAACGTTGTTATAGAATTTCGAATACTGTTGGGGAATACCCCGCCTGCTGTACGGAATGCGGTCGGTCAGTATGGTGTTGTTATACATCTCGACATAGTCGCAGGCAATTTGAGTACCGTCACCCCGGTCCCTGCCGCCATGGGCATCAAACACATGATAAATCGCTTCGCCCATCTGTATATTATATCGCGCGATATAGCCAGAGCCTGGACTGCCGTCGGCCGCAACGGAATGGCGGTCGAAGTTGAACAGGTTGTATTCGATTACTGCTTCCGATGCCTTACTCAGACAAATGCCGTAACCGAACCCGTTTCTCTGGTTATGATGGATGAAGTTCCGGTAGATATGGGTGTCCTTGACATTGTTGAGTAAAACCCCCGAGTTGGAAAAGCCCGAAATTTCGCAGTTTCTTACCGTCACCCCGTTGCCGTCAACCCGGATTCCTATTGTTAGCGGCAGCTTGTAATAATAGTCGGTATAACTGCCGTCGGCAATTCCCCGTAGAATATGTGTCATATGCTTAGAGGTATCGGCGCCGCAAATGACAAGTCCTTCGATGACCGACGAAGAAGCCGCAGAGATCATCAGTTTGGCATGTTCTGTGGCAAACAGCATTGCTCCGACAGATATTTTATCCCCTATCTTTGCCCCCCGGTCAGACGCAAGAATAACCCCTTCGGGTATTGACAAATACTTATCTGCCTTTGCCAAGGGCGTCAGGTCGATTTTGACATCACCGGGAATAAACACAACCTCACCGGCTTTTGCAGCCGATAAAGCCAGTGTAAGCGAATCAAGGTCGGTTGCCCTGTAATCCCCGCCGGTGCGTATTCCCGCCGTTCCGACACCGCCGCCGATGGGACCTTTGCCGCCGGCATCATAGGCGCCGTATATTTTACCGCCCTTATTTATGCTGATTTTGTCTTTATAGTCATAATATGCCGAAAATCCGCAAAGCTCGCTGATTGCATCATATATCAATGAAGTCACTTCTTCTTTTTCATTAGGAGAAGCGGCAATCTTTTTCAGGCAATCATAAACAAAACTTTTATCGCCGGTAAAGATTCCGACGATAATATCCGGGTCTTTATTTATATCGGTCTTTACCGAAGGTTCCGGCGGCAGTTCCGCTACTCCAAGTAGTTTCAGGGTTTCATCCGACTTGAATTCCCAGGCGTTTTTTTCAAACTCGCCCTCATCAAAACCGTCTTCTATAGTCCCTGCCGCGTCAAGAAAGGTGTTACTTACGACCGATAATGTCTGACCTGCCCGGTTTTTAATGTCCAGCGGGTTTTCACAGCCAACCGAGATATTCCCCCGAAAATCGAGAGACCCGAAACTGGAAGCGACCAAATCGGTATTATTATTGGCGAAAAGATTGGATCTGATTTCGGCTTGTGTTTCTTTGTTGGTTATAAAAATCCCTCTGCCGTCGGCGCTGCCGTTATCATGTATGTAGCAGTCGCTTATTACCCCGCCCTTATTTACCATTCTTACGGCAGTACCGCTGAAGCCTGAAATTTCGCAGTTGTCTATCTTTATATTTTCGCCTGTGGCATTTATGCCGATAAAAGAACCGTTATTTATCCCGCCGCTTGCCAGGGTACCGTTAACTCCTACAAGATTAAGACCGGTTATGCGGTTGTCGCCCAAACATCTTATCAGTGTGTTATGGGCGGCGGAAAAGTATATGGTGCCGCCTTTGGAACCGTTGTTTCCCCGGTCGGAAGCAAGGATAACGCCTTTCTTAAGGGTTGCTATATATCCTTCGGTTATACGAAGGTCGGATAAATCAATCGCCGCATCCGACGGAAGGAAAATAACTTCTCCGCTTTTAGCAGTCAACAAAGCCTGTTTCAGCTCATCGTCATCTGTAACGGTGTAATCACCGGAAGTAATTATATCGCTGTATCCCTTGCCGCCGCCGACTTCCGATAAGTCTTCGACGCCGTAAATTTCACCCTCTATATTATAACAGGTGTTGTTTGCGAAGGCGTATAGACTGCCGAGGTTTTCCATACTTCTTATCAGATGTTCGGCATATATTGTGAGTTCCTCATCGGAAAGCTTTTCCTTTTCCACGCCGTCAAGCATCGCCAGCAGGCCTTCATACACCTTTAAGGAGTCATTGTAAAAGGTCTTCTGTACCACACCTAAGTCTGTGGTAAAATCAAGACTTCCCGCTTCGGTAGGTTTTTCACACCCCGCTACGGTAAAAACAATAATAACAACCAATAAAATTGCGAGTACTTTTTTCATAATCCCTCACATATGCCGTCTGATTCTGTTTTATAAGCGTACAATCAACGTCTGTTTTATTCGTAAGCCCGTTTACGATTTTGGCATCCGATTTAGTATTTTATATATTATAACACATAATTTATAAAATTCTATATATTTTTATTTTTTTGCGTTTTTTCCTGTACAAGCAATTAAGCATATAATCTATAATACAAACATAAATGTTGACAATAGATTAATGCTGATGTAATATTAATATAATTATATGGCGAAAATTAAGGAAATATAAGGGTTTTCGGAAGTTTGCAATAATTAAAAGGAGGTGTCATATGAAAATAACGATAATCGCATTGGCAAACAACGCCGCTCTGCTATTGGCTTTGTCCGTAATTTATCAGATAACCAATCTGATAAATCCAAAATATACCCGGCTTAAACCAATAGTAAACGGGCTTTTAGTTGCTTTGACCTGTGTTGCCATCATGTCGATACCTTTTAAACTTTACACGGGAATAGTTTTTGATGCACGGTCTATTCTGATAAGTATAACGGCTTTATTATTCGGGCTTGTTCCCACGATTATAACAACAGCCGCCGCCATAGTCTTCAGAACCCTCCAGGGCGGCGCCGGCGTATTGCCGGGGATTGCGGTCATTTTAGTCAGCGCCGTTATCGGCTCGGTGTGGCGGTTCTGGGTGCCTTCCGTAAAAACGAAGAAGCGCTGGTTAAGCGTTTATGTTATGAGCATTTCGGTTCATGCCGCCATGATAGCCTGTATGCTCATTCTACCCTACCCGACCAATATAAACGTTATCCGGGAAATCACCCTGCCGGTTCTTTTAATTTATCCGGCCGCGTCTGTTCTGCTTTATCTGCTGCTGACCCAACAACAGGCGTTTATACAGGTAAGAGACCGGCTTAAGCAGTCAGAAGAGCGTTTCCGGCTGCTGTTTGATAAGGCCCCCCTGGGCTATCAGTCCCTTGACGTTGACGGGAACATCATCGACGTTAATCAGCAGTGGCTCGATACTTTCGGTTTTTCAAGGTCCGAGGTTTTGGGGAAATGGTTCGGGGATTTTTTACACCCTGCGTATAGGGAGGAATTTCTTGAAAAATTATCCCGGCTGAAACAGGCGGGGCAGATTCACAGCGAATTTGAAATGCGGCACAAGAACGGTGAATACCTGTTCATTGCCGTTGACGGTAATATCGTTTATGAGTCCGACGGAGAATACAAGCAGACTCTTTGTATTTTTAAAGACATAACCAGACAGAAGAAGGCGGAAAAAGACCGGCAGTCAAGCGAAAGGAAGTACCGCCGGCTGTTTGAAACAATGGCCCAGGGGGTTGTTTATCAGGCGGCTGACGGCAGGATACTTTCGGCAAACCCCGCGGCTGAACGAATATTAGGTTTATCTTTGGAACAGATGATGGGTAAGACCTCCATAGATCCGGGATGGAGGACAATACGGGAAGACGGTTCGGAATTGTCGGGGGCGGATCATCCCTCAATGATAGCCCTGCGGACAGGCAAACCCTTCGGGCCCTTTATTATGGGAGTATTTCAGCCGTTGCTGAATGACCACGTCTGGATTTCGGTAAATGCCATTCCGATAGTCGAAAACGGGGATGATTCCCCCTCCATGGTTTATACCACTTTTCAGGATATCACCACCGAGCGGAAAGCAGATCAGAAGCTTCGGCTTTTATTCAACGAAATGGTGGACGCATTTGCCCTGCACGAGATAATCTGTGACGACCAAGGCACCCCCGTGAATTACAGGTTTCTTGCCGTAAACCCGGCTTTTGAGAATATGACCGGGCTGAAAGCGGAGGATATCGTGGGAAGGACGGTGCTGGAAATCCTTCCGAATACGGAATCCTACTGGATTGAAACCTACGGCAGGGTTGCCCTTACCGGCGAATCGGTGAGTTTTGAAAATTATGCGGCGGCCACCGATAAATATTTCCGTGTTGTAGCCTATCAGCCGGCTCCGATGCAGTTTGCCTGTACCTTTTCGGATGATACCACCCGGGTCCATGCGGAGCAGGCCTTAAAGGAAAGCGAAAAGAAATACAGCAGCTACATCGAAAATGCACCCTACGCGGTTTTTGTTGTGGATGAAAACGGACGGTATACAGAAGCAAACAGCGCCGCCACCGCAATAACGGGATACAGTCGGGAACAGCTGCTAAAAATGACTATAAAGGATATTACCGCCGAAGAGTCCATAAGCGATGCGATGCAGAGCTTCAATTCAATGCTTGACACAGGTAAATCAAGCTCGGAGGTAAAATATATACATAAGGACGGATCCATAAGATGGTGGAAGGTGGATGCGGTAAAAATATCTGAAAACAGATTTTTAGGGTTTGCAATCGATACCACTTCCAAAAAATTAGCCGAGGAAGAGCTAACGTTTCAAAGCAGGCGGGATTACCTGACCGGCTTATATAACCGCCGGCATTACGAAACCGAACTGAAACGTCTGGATACGGAAAACCGGCTGCCCCTGTCTGTAATAACCGGAGATATTAACGGACTGAAGTTAGTAAACGATGCTTTCGGTCATGCGGAGGGGGACAAACTTATTATAGATTCCGCAAGGATAATAGAAAGCTGCTGCCGGCAGGATGACATATTGGCAAGAATCGGGGGGGATGAGTTCGGTATTATCCTGCCCAAAACCGACAGCGTTACGGCGTATGAAGTCCTGCGGAGCATTCAGACGGCACTTAAGCAATTTGATTCCGACAACGATTTCAGATTGTATCAGCACAGCGTATCCCTGGGCTATGCAACAAAGGAAAAGGCCGAAGAGGAAATCAGGAACATATTGAAAACCGCGGATGAATATATGTACCAGCGCAAGCTGCTTGAGGCAAACAGCGCCCACAGTACCATAGTGGCTTCAATAAAGGCTACCATGTTTGAAAAAAGTCATGAAACGGAAAAGCATGCCGAAAGGCTTATCGAGCTGTCAAAGGCGATAGGCACGGCGCTTAATATATCACCGGTGGAGCTGGACAAACTCGAACTGCTTGCCACGCTGCACGATATAGGCAAAGTGGGAATAAGGGATTACATTCTGACAAAACCCGATAAACTCAGCGAATCGGAATGGGCAGAGATGAAAAGGCACCCCGAAATCGGATACCGGATAGCCATGACCTCCCCGGAACTTGTGCCGGTTGCGGAGGGGATTCTCAGTCATCACGAATGGTGGAACGGCAACGGTTATCCCAAGGGCTTATGCGGCGAAGACATTCCTCTGCTTTCCCGGATCATTGCGGTGGTTGACGCTTATGACGCGATGACAAACGACAGACCCTACAGAAAAGCAATGGAACCGGCAGCTGCCATTGAAATTATCAGGAAAAACGCGGGGACCCAGTTTGATCCGGAAATCACCGGGATATTTATCGATATAATGTCCGATGAATTAAATGCATCACCGGATATAGGATAATAATATTTTAAGCGGCAGCCAAAAATTAACTACAAATTTTGCATATCGGCTGATTAAACGCCTTCTCCGTTAAATTCCGGGATAAAACTTTCCGAAGCGGTTTCCCCTTCCTGAATAAATCCGTTTTCCACCCCGATATCCGTTGCGAAATTCACAAGTTCCTCATATTCCTCTTCGGTTATCCTTCTGTTAAGCTCCGGATAATCGTTATTTTGTATTACCGGCGTATACTGATTCATAATGCTGATGTATATCTTATCCCCGTAGGTTTCATATAAATATTTTATAATTTGTTTTGAATCCTCAAGATATCCCGGCAGGGTCAGGTGCCTTACTATAACACCTTTTTTCATTATTCCCCGCTTATCGAAGAGTGGTTCTTTCGCCTGCCTTACCATTTCCTCAACCGCCCCTTTGGCAACCGTTGAATAATCCTTACAATTGGAATATTTCATTGCCGGCACCGCCGACATATATTTAAAATCGGGTAAATATATATCCACGTATCCTTCAAGCAGTTTTAAGGTTTCGACCTTCTCATACCCGCCGCAATTGTAAACGATGGGAATAATTAGCCCGTTTTTGCGTGAAATGTTAAGAGCCTCTATAATATGGGGAACATAATGGCTCGGGGTAACCAGATTTATATTATTTGCTCTCTTGTCCTGAAGCTCTAAAAATATTTCAGCAAGCCTTTCTGTTGTGACTGTCTTCCCTGCCGTACTCCTTGTTATTTCCCTGTTCTGACAATAAACGCAGCCCAGCCCGCAGCCGGAGAAAAACACCGTACCGGAGCCTTCTACCCCCGATATACAGGGTTCTTCCCAGTAATGGAGCGAAGCCCTTGCCACCACTAATTTATCCGTTACCCTGCAGTATCCTTTTTTGCCGCCGGTTCTGTCTATATGACATTCCCTGGGGCAAAGAGTACAATCTTTTAATATATCACTTAACGCTAAAGAATTCATTTGCTATCCGCTTTCCGTGTTCAGACTATACTGATTAATTGATATTGCAATGTAATATACCCTGTGATATAATCACCTTTGTGCTCTATGCGTTATATACGACAATCTTATAGGCGTTTTTGTGTTTTAAATAGACTTTGTATTCGTCGGGTATTATTATTTCATCATCGTTGTTTTCGAAAATTCCGACAAGAATAATCTGCCTTATCGTGGCGTACCTCTGAGGGCACAGCTTTTCGCCAAAGCGTTTTACCGCTTCCCTGTTCACTTCGGTTTCGTCAAGGGGCAGGTCGGTGAGGTTTCCCGAAAACAGTTTTTCCCCGGACCCGGCGTAGAGGGTTATTCTTTTCATATAAAACACCTTCGGATTTTCATATTGAATTCATTATACAGCAATATACAAAATTTGCAACAAAAAACGGAGGAAATAAAATGGCAATGCTGGCTTTGAAACCGCCGATGGGGTGGAATTCCTGGAACACCTTCGGAGGGGAGATAAACGAAAAGCTGATTCTTGAAACCGCCGACGCAATGGTTTCGGAAGGTTATCGGGATACCGGGTACAATATACTGACGATTGACGACTGCTGGATGCTCAAGGATCGGGACGGGAAGGGTAATCTGCAATTTGACCCGGCGATTTTTCCCCGCGGTATGAAGTTTATCGGCGACTATCTTCACGAACGGGGGTTAAAATTCGGCATATACGAAGATGCGGGCACCATGACCTGCGCGGGGCGTGCCGGCTCCTTCGGCTATGAAAGGCAGGATGCGAAGCTCTTTGCGTCCTGGGGCGTTGACCTGCTTAAATATGACTTCTGCTACTCGCCCCCCGGCAGCAGCGACGTTCACCTCTACCGCAGGATGGGACAGGCTCTCCGGGAATCGGGGAGGGATATTATCTTTTCCGGTTGCTGGGGTGAAGAAGGCGTCTGGAAATGGATGCGTTCAACCGGAGCGCATATGTGGCGGCTTACCGGGGATATAAAGGACAGCTGGGATTCCATCTGCGAGGTGGGGCTGGGGGCTGTAGGGCTTGAAGCATATGCGGCTCCCTGCGGCTGGAACGACCCGGATATGCTTGTAGTCGGGGTTGACGGCAAGGGTTATGTGGGCAAAATCGGCGGCGGAAGCACCGATGACGAATACCAGACCCACTTCGCCCTCTGGTGTATGCTGAACGCCCCATTGCTTATGGGACACGACCTGAGAAACGCAAGACAGGAAGTAAAAAACATACTCTTAAACAAAGAGCTTATCGCCATCAATCAGGACGATGCTGCTATCGCGGCATATAAAATACCCACCACAAGGGATTATTTCACCGTGCTGGCGAAACCCCTCTACGGCGGTGATATTGCGTTTATGATTATAAATAAAAACCCCTACTGGTGCTATTATCCCCTTTCCTGGGACTATTGCGGCTGGGAAATTACCGATACAATAACTGTCCGGGACTGTATCAACCACACCGACCTGGGTACTTTCAAACACGGTATAACGGTAAAAATCGAAGCCCATTCCTGCGTGGTTTACAGGGCAACAAGAATATAATTAAAATAACGCTGATATTGATGTACTTTGTGTCAATATCAGCGTTTTAACTGTCAGATATCACGGCGGAACAGATTGCCGAATTTTCATTGCGACTGCCTCCTGTAAGGTACGGTTGATTAACAGCTTTCGATTTTCTCAAGTAAACATCTCCTTAGAAAAACGGGCAGAAAAATACCGCAGAAATCAGCCCTTCTTCGCTGTTTCTACGGTAGTAATGAATGTATAAGACAAAGCGCTTATGAAAGGAAGCCCCAACGGTACAGCAAAACTTGGACGTACCTTACGCCCCTTTAAAGATTGTTCTGACGGGTATTCGGAGAATAAACAGTTAAACTAAAGGTTGTTTCTTTCGTTTATAACCCATAAACTCAATCGGCAGTAAAATCCGACTTGTTATTCAACACATCGGATAACAGTCCGACTGCTTTTTCCAGCCCGTTTTCGGAGCGGACTTTAATGGATATTTCCTCTGCCTTTTGCTTCCTTTCTTCATATGTCATTTTCATTTCTTCAATGGCGTCAATGATTTTTTCCTCACTCAGCTTTTTTGCGGGAAGAGGTTTTACGGCCACGTTGATGTCATAAAGCTGTTTGGCAAATCCCATCTGGTCAAGCACATGGGGCACCGGTATGGAGGGGATTCCGTAAATCAACGCTGAAGCTGCGGTTCCGAAACCGCAGTGATGAATTACAAAGCATCCCTGTTTAAAAAGCCAGCTGTGGGGCACCGACCCGCAGGAAATCATGGTATCAGGCAAACTGTAATTTATCAGTGTTTTTTGAAATCCCTGTATAACGGCGCGGTATCCCGTCCTTTTAAAAGCATTCACAAACATGTCCAGCTTTTCTTTTTCGGACTCAGCTTCGAAAGACATGGCGCCGAGAGCCAAAATTATGGGCTTATCCCCGTTTTCCAGAAATTTAATCAGCTTATCGTCCGGTCGGTAATCGGGTTCGTCTTCATACCAATACCCGGTTAAAACATGCTGTTTTTCCCAATATGGATTTTGCTCCATTACATATCTGCTGATGGGAATAAGATTCAGTTTTTTTGAAATAATTTCATCCGAAGGTGTTAACTTATGCAATCCATATACTTTTCTTATTTTATTATAGGGTTTCGAAGCAAATCCGCCGATGATATTGCCGGTTAGCTTATCAAGCCATGCCTGGGGTTTCAGCTTCTGGGGAATCATTTCTGTCTGAAGAGTAACGCTGACAGCGGGTATTCCCAATGCCTCCGCTTCGGCGGCCCCCATCCGGGTGTGGGTTACGATGATTAAATCTTTGCCTTTACACGCTTCATACACTTCTTTTGTTGAGTTACGGATAATTCGAAAAACAAAGCTCATAGTTTTCAGCATACTTAAAGCGGGATTGGAGTACTTCCCCCTTATGTAAGCTGCTTCTTTCTCAATATCAATATCGGGGCCGATAGGTATGAAATTAACGTTTGATTTTTCGATTAACTCTTTCCAGCATGGATGAGAACCGAGGACAACGTCATATCCGGCTTTATTTAACGCTCTTGCCAGAAAAATATATGGCTGAACATCCCCTCTTGTTCCCATTGTAAACATCGCCAATTTTTTCATATTATTATCCTTTAAGACTTATTCCGTATAATATAAATTAACCGGATACAGGAACATATCCATATAGTTGACTATTATGATAATATTATAAATACTTCTCTTAATTGTGCTGCGCTTAGTAAAAAACCGATTATCATGATTCCATTGTTTTTACGATAAAATCGTTAAACCGCTTCGCAAACACCGGGGGAATATTATGAGCAGCTTTTTGCCAGATTTCATATTTACAATTAGGGTTCATTTCCGACATCCGTTTAGCGGTTTCGATAATACTTGCCTGTTCCTTCCCTCCCGCCAACACCTGAACCGGCACCCGAACATTCCTGAATGAATCCGTTAATATTATTCCGTTATCCACGGCGTTTCGGACAGTCTCGATATCGACATGCTGCATCTGCTCGATAAATTCATCTCGCTGGGCTTTCGGCAAGCCATTCATCAGTGAAATAAGTCGGCATTTAGTTTTATTTTTAAGGTCTTCAAGTTGCCTTTCGTTGATTCTTATTATTTCGGGCATTTCTTTCCGGGACTTTATAAGCCACGGACTGACCAGAATCGTTTTCTCAAATAATTCCTGATTTTTGCATAATAATTCATAGGCAAGCTGTGCGCCGAGAGAGAATCCCGCCAATACTACCCTTTTCCCCAATCCTGAAATAAGTTCCCGCAATTCTTCAACGACTTTTTCGGTGTCAAACACCTTTTCGGTGTGATTGCCGAATCCCATAATATGGGGAAGGATTATCCGGTATTTATCCGATAGTTTATACTGTCGTCCGAATGAATAGGTGAAAAATGCCCCGTGGAGCATTACGATAATTTTTTCATTTTCCTTTCCGTACTCTTCGTAATACATAATTGGATATCTCCAGACAGCTTTTATTATGAATCTCCGGCATTATATATTAAAATATCAATATAACAGAAGCAATTATATATTTTATTTAATTTTTATTATAGCACAATTTATCGATTATGGAAGTATAAATTAAACTTCCGACACTATTCCCACCTGAAAAATTTAATTGAAACAAATAAACAGACTGCCGTAATTACTGCCATAAAAATAATCGAAATTAAATGTTTTCAACCGGTAAATTCGGCGTCGCACTCTTAAGTATCTTCATTCCCTGCGCTAAAGGAAGTATGTCCGCAACTTTCCGCATGGTGTCCGGCATCACCTCATAGTTATGTACGGCAAATCGGATATATGAAGTAATAAAACACATATTGAATCACTTTGTATTCCTATGGATTTTTAATACAATGCAATCGTGGAAATATGTAAAAAGCCTTCGCAGGTTATAAAACTGCAAGGGCTGTTTTTGATAATGAAGGAAATATACAGTTGCTGTTTATACAATACAGCTAATCCGATTGTACTCAAGCGGTATAATCGATGAGTGTAAACTGCGCTTACCAGCCTCTTGAGCTTCCTCCGCCGCCGCCGCTGCCGCCGCCGCCCCGGATTCTTCCTCCCCCGCCTCCGCCTCTGCCGCCTCTGAATAAAATGCGGAGTATGGTTAAGGTGAAAATGCCGCCGGTAAACTTAAAGTCAACCGAAATCAATATGACTAACAATATTATACCCGCAATAACAACGGGGGTGGGGATGGTATGTTCTTCCTCGCCTTTAACGGGGGTTTCAAAGCCGGAAATGCTGTCGATATCTATATTGTATTCTTTGTAAATCTCTACCAGCAACGCATTGAATCCCTGTCTGATACCCTCGTCAAAATCATTTTTTTCAAAATACGGGACCATATAGTCATTTTGAATTCTGCCTGTTTTTCCGTCGGACAAGGCGCCTTCAAGCCCGTATCCCACTTCGATCCGGGACCTTCTGCCTTCGAGATCCAAAAAAATCATAACACCGTTATTTTTGTCTTTTGAACCTATTCCCCATTTTCTGAACAGATCGATTGTATAATGTTCAAAGGTCTGATCGCCTATGTTTGTCATTGTAACCACCACAAGTTGCGCCGTTGTTTTGTTTTCAAGGGTGGCGGCAGCGTTTGCTATATACCGTTCAGTTTCACTGTCCAGTATATTAGCAAAGTCATTGATATAAAAATCGGACGTAGGCGAAGGCAAGCCCGCTCCCCGGGTAACCAATGTCAACCCGGGAGCAAGCAAAAAACACAATAATAGAACTATAACTAATTTTAAAGTTTTAGTTTGTCCCATTTTCGGTGTTACCTTAGTCACCAAACAAATCTCCTACGTTAGGATTCTCTTTGCTGTCCGCAGAAGCCTGGAAATATTCCACGCTCTCAAAACCGAAAAGGTTGGCAAATATATTCGAAGGGAATCTGCGTATCTTTGTATTTAGGTCTTTTGCGGCGTTGTTATAATCCCGCCTTGCGTTGGCGATTCTGTTTTCGGTTCCGGCAAGCTCATCCTGCAGATTGATGAAGTTCTCATTTGCTTTCAAATCGGGGTAAGCTTCGGCTATTGCTAACAGATTTGTCACTGCTGTTCTGAGCTGCGCATCGGCTTCAGCGGTTTCCACTAATGTATCGGCATTTAAATAATTTTCTCTGGCTTCGGCGATATCCGAAAATACCTTCGATTCATGGCTTGCATATTCCTTAATGGTAGATACAAGATTGGGAATTAAATCGCTTCTTCTCTGGAGCTGATTATCGATTTCGCTTCTGAATGTTTCGACTTTCTCGGACCTGTCTACCAGTCCGTTATAACTGCCTATAGCTATAAAAGCTAAAATTAATACAATGGCAGCTATAATTATCAATACTATTGTTCCTGTTTTTAATTTCATTTTTACTTTCTCCTTCTGTTGTTGTATTGCATTAAATTATATAAATGAATTATTGCTTGCTATAACCGTATTTTATAGTAGCTTTTGATTCGAATAATTATAACATAAAATAATGAAATGTCAAACAATTTCAGTTGTCATTAATGTATAATTATGTTTACATTCGCCCTTATTATAAGCCAAAACGTTATCTGCCGCTTATATATTACTTTTGCTTAGCTATGAAATCCAGAAAAGCCTCCGCCTGTTTTTCAAGAAACGGCAAGCTTGCTTTAAGTTCCAGTTTGCCGTCTTTGTCAAGCTGCTGCAGAGCGTTTGGAATAGTCAGACGCGGAACATTCATGACTTTCATATCCAAAAAACTGATGAGTGTTACAAGATGGTCCTGGGCTAATCCCGTCCCGGACATCCCCGGGGTAATCCCGCTTATGGCGGCGGGCTTTCCCGCAAGCACCCGGGGCTCGGTTTTACCGACCGGACGGGACAGCCAGTCAATCAGATTCTTTAAAACTCCGGGGAAAAAGTGATTGTATTCGGGGGTGAAGAACCATATCCCGTCTGAAGATTTAACTTCGTCGCGTACCCGTTTAACAGATTCGGGGGCAGGAAATTCAATATCCTGATTCATAAGAGGAATATCATGATAGTCGATTATGCTAAAAGCCGCCCGGTCGCCGATAAGCTCCTTTGCCGCCAAAGCTAATTGCAGATTCAGGGAATCCTTTCGCAAAGAACCGACAATGGCCGATATCCTGATTCTTTCCATTTTTATTCTCCTCTGATTATATTTTCAATAAGAAATATTATCCTGTAAAAACATGCCTTTTCTCAGATCATTAAAAGCTTTGTTCAGTTCTTCCCCGGTGTTCATTACAATTGGACCGCCCCAAGCCACCGGTTCGTCCAGTCGTTTGGAACTTATGAATAATATCTGGGCTTTTTTGTCTGCGGACTTGATAACAACATTTTCTCCGGCGGTAAGTTTAACCGCCGTCTTTTCCTTTACTGGCTCACCGCCGATATATGCGTCCCCCGACAGGGTAAATACCGTAACAGAGCGATCAGTTTCTGTGTTAATAATTACAGCTTCATCGGGATTGATATGTATATCATAATAGTCCAGCGGCAGATATTTGCTGATATAGCCCCTTCGTCCTTCGAATTCACCGGCTAAAAGCCTTAGCTTACCCCAGTTGAACTCGATTTCCTCAATTTCAGATTTTTTTATGCTGCGATAAGCCGGCTTTGCCATTTTGTCTTTTGCGGGAAGATTAAGCCAAAGCTGTACACCCAGCAATCGTTTTGCAGCCGGTAATTTCTCTTCATGCATAATACCGGAACCCGCCGTCATCCATTGGACCTCTCCGTCACCGATGGTGTCCTCATTTCCCAAACTGTCCCTGTGAGTCATTGACCCATGATACACATAGCTGATTGTCTCGATGCCCCGGTGAGGATGCAGGGGGAATCCCGCCGTATAATCGTTCGGATTGGCGCTGTCAAAGGAGTCGAGCATTAAAACCGGGTCGTATTCCCGGACGGTCCGGTTCCCCAATACCCTGACAAGACTAACTCCGGCCCCGTCTGTGGTTCTGTATCCTCTGACCTGATGGCTGATTTTTCGTTCCATAAGCATCTCCCTTCTGTTTCGGATTTGTAATAACTGACCCGAACAACGGATTCTGTAAATGACATATACTATTATTTTTATATTATATCATAATTTATCGGTTTTGTAAGCAGTATTGCGTAATTCTTTTGTTAATTCCATAGAGAGTTATTTGGATAATTATAGATAATTTTATAAATATTTTTACCCATATTCAAAAACACCTTTTATCATAGTTAATAAAAGAGGCTTTTATGATGTCTTACCCCTGCCCCAAGGTGTGTTGGTTATAAACAGTTGCACAAAAATTTAATGTGCTCTATTGGATTCGGTACATTTTTGTCTTTTCGTGAGATATTTGCCTATCAATCACATTTACTGTAAATGCAAATTACAATAACCACAAAGATGCTGAAAAATTTCACGAATCGGTAAAAAATATATGTTTACATCAATAAATATTTTTGTGCTATAATTTGCCCTGCGCGCGAATCTATGAAAAGCTGTGTAAAACAATGAAAATAAAGGTACCGGATTACTATAAAGACTTTACTTGCAAATGCGGCGAATGCCGACATTCCTGTTGTATGGGGTGGAGAGTTACCGTGTCGCAGGATGAATATTTCAGACTTCTCGGCATGGACTGTACACCCGATGTCAGACATCGGATCGACTGCGCATTATTAATCTTAAAAAATCCCTCGCCCGACCGCTTTGCCGAGATAAAGCACAACTACCTCGGCCGCTGCCCCCTTCAGCGGGATGACGGGCTCTGTACACTTCAGCGAGACTGCGGAGAAGAGGCCCTGCCTGCCGTTTGCCGTCTTTACCCGAGAAATATAATTTATTGCACCATGGGAGAGGGGGCATGCGCCAATAGTTGCGAAAAAACCGTCGAATTGCTGGTAGCGAAAAAGGACAGTCTGAATGTTGAAGAAACAGATTCCCCTTATGCGGTGATTGTCGACGTTCCTGAAGAAGAAAGGGATCTTCAGCGTAAAACATTCAAGCTTCTCTGCGACCGGAAGCTTACTCTTGAAGAACGGCTTGTTGAGCTGGGAAAAGCCCTGGGAATCGAACCGGGGGATAAGGAAAGCTACAGCGAGGAAGAAATCTTTAAGTTCCTTCTTGATTTGGTTTCCGACATTGAAAAATACAGCCCGACATTTGAGGAGTATTCTATTATAGCAGAGGAAGAAATCAATATTCTTTCAACGAACATTGATATGAAATACGTAAAAGAACGTTATGAAAAAGCAAAGAAAACCTTTGCCGTACATTATCCCGACTATGAGGTCCGCTTCGAAAATATAATGAACAATCATCTGTTTTACGAGCGGTTTCCGTACTCGGACAAAAAGGAAAGCCTCCTTTCAAAGTACGCAACCGTCTGTGGAATTTTTATTCTTTTGAAATTTATAACCGTTGCCTATACCGAAAATAAACCGACGGACGAGGATTTTGTGGACTGTGTTGCCGGGCTTTTCCGGTGCTTTGAACATTCGGACTGCGGCAGGGTCATAAACGGCAGACTGGCAAGACTCGGCAGACTTACATATCCCTTCATTGCCGAGGCTGTGTCAAAATTATAAAACCGATAAACGAACATACTTGTAAA
>DBQR01000023.1:8620-30033 GCA_002305335.1 Clostridiales bacterium UBA1389 | reverse complement strand
TCCATGAATTCCGGCTGGAAAAAGCCACCCAAGGAGTTTCACCTAAACAGGGAAGTCCTTGAAAAGGATATGGAATTCTACGAAAAAGCGGGTTATGAGTATATAACCGCCTTCGCTTGCTATTTAGGCGAAGATTATAATGATTTATTCGGCATCCCCGATCTGGAAGAATATATAAAACATAACATTGATATTCACCAAAATTAGCCGACGCTGCTATACTGTCAATGACAGAGGAAACGTAGAACACGGCTTATTCAGTATCCCGCAAGGGATACCCTTCAGCAGTTCATACGAACGCAATCAAAGCCGAAAAAGGTATTAGCCAGAACCCTTGTTTTTTCAGGAGGTGGTGGAACCCTTTTGCTTTCCCTAAAGCAGGCGTCTTCGGTTGATTTTTGTCTTTTTTTATTTTCTGTTATGGTGGAATGTGTCACCAACGGTTCCTTCTTGTCATAGTATATAGAAGGAAGGAGGATTCACTATGGGATGCTTTGATTCGTTCTTCGGTGGCCAGAACAGTTGTTGTTGGATTATCATTCTGATTGCAATCGTCATCCTTGTTTGTTGCTGCTGCTGCTAAGAAACCAAAACATAAAAAGACCCCTCTTTCGCACAGAGGGGTGTTTTTTTCGGTAAAATTGCCACTGATTAAACAATGTAATATAATATCAGACCGTAGGGGCGTATATCATCCGCCGGCAACACAGGAGTCAGAAAAAGACTGATGCATAATCAAAGAGAGCGGAGTAAAATAATGCCTTCCCCTTGAGAGGAAGGTGTCAGCCGCAGGCTGACGGATGAGGGGCGGTGCCGCATATACAAAAGAGAAGAAACAAATACAACGTCATTTCGTTACGGGTAATACTAAACCGGCGGCAGAAGCCGCCGGTTTTCTTTATCTCAAATAAATGAATTATACTTCAACCCAAACGCCGGGGGTCTGAACTGCCTTGTTACCCGCTTCGATAATACCCATGATGGCAACGGTTTCGGCAGGGTCGGCTTTTACTTCACCAGTCTTGAAAAAGTCGCACATTTCCTTAATGAAGTTGGGGAAGTAATTTGACATAGTGGGGATAACCGTCGTTTTGCCGTCGTTGTAGTTGACGGTCATCGAAAAATCAATGCCGGTCCAGCCGTAATGGCTCATAACCGCCCGTCTGCCGCCTTCAAACTCAATGACAAGGGATTCATACTTGCCGGCTCCCACCGACATAACCCTGGTGACCTTGCTTCCCATAAGGATAACGATGGGTTCAATCTGATGGATGGCATAGGTATCGAAGTTGCCGGGACCTCTGGAGGAAATAAAGCAGATACCCTCCTTGTTGTAGCCCTTCAGCTCGTCGGAAAACCTCAGCGCCGAGGTGGAGAAGAAGGGGGTGTTGTGGGCTTTTGCGTGATCAACCAGCCCCTGGGCGATTTTCTTGGAAAGGGCAAAGGTTTTGTCAACGTAAACCCGCTTGCCGGAAGCCAAGGGTTTCTGGCACAAGTCCCAGTGCCTTTCGGGGTTGTCGGGGGAAAGGACTATAATAACGTCGGATTTTTCCACCACTTCGTCGATGGTGTCGCACTTTTTAACGCCGAACTTCCTGCACCATTCGTCGGTGGAAAGCCCGCCCTTGGGGGAGTCGATTTCGCCGTAGGCGTAGGCAACCTCAAATTCCCGTCCCGCAGCCTGCTTTATAAACTGGGGATAGTTGTTGGCGTGCCATTCGTCAAGGTAATAGTCAACAAAGCCGATTTTTTTAATTGCGGACTTTACATTCAAAAAGTCAAAGGCTTTTTTTATGTCGGCGAAGGGGTTGGCGCCCACTTCCCGTTCTATTGTTAAAAATCCCGTGTACCCGATATCGTCAAGGGCTTTGAGATAAGCGTCAAAATCAACGCTGCCTTCGCCGAGAGGAACTTCCTTAAAGTAGTCCTCCATACGCATATCCTCTATGCCGCCTTCGGCAAAGAAGGTATAAATCCGTCTGGGTTCGGTTTTCTGAATCATAATGCCGTCCTTGGCGTGGGTGTGGACGATAAAATCCTTAAGGGTATAAACCGCCTGAACGGGGTCGTCGCCGGTTACCATAACAAGATTTGCCGGGTCAAGGTTTACCCCGATACCCTTTGAGTTGACGTCAATAATGAAATTTTTTAAAGTTTCCGCTTTTTCGGGGCCGGTTTCAATGGCAAAGGTTACGCCGATATTGGCGGCATAGTCGCCTATTTCCTTACAGGCGGCCTTCATACGGTTGTAGTTTTCGTTCTTTTCTTCGGGCACCACGCCGATGTGGGTGGTTACCACCTTAGAGTTCAACGCCTTGGCAAGATCCGCAACCTGCTTTGAGGCGGGAATCTTCCATTCATTTTCCTTTTCGCTTTCAAAGCCGTGACCGCCGAAGTCGCCGCAGACAGCCGAAACCACAAGATTGCGTTCCTTTAACAGCCTGTTGGTGTCTGCTATCTTGGCTTTGTCGAAGCTTGAATAAAGCATTTCACCGCCGGTGACATAGAGCTGGATTCCCTCCGCCCCGATTTCCGCCGCCTTGTCAAGGGCTTGAACAAAGGGTAATCTGAAGGAGTCGGTCATAACGCCGATTTGAAATCTTTTAGCCATAAAATTTGCCTTCCTTTATTTGTTATTGTTATTTAAAACAGCGCATAATCAAATACAAACGCAAGCAGGGTGACTATGCCTCCTGCCGACAGCACCCCCAAAATAATGGCGGGTAAGGATTCCTTAAGCTTAAGGTTAAGGGTGATGGCGATTAACGCCCCCGTCCACGCCCCCGTCCCCGGAAGGGGGATGGCAACGAATATCCAAAGCCCCCAGAAAAGGGTTTTTTTCATTTGAGCAACCTTTTTTTCACCCAGTCTGAGTATCCACCGGAAGGGGATTCCGAATTTTTCGAACTTCGCAAAATATTCCAGCACCCTGCGGCCGTATATAATTAAAAAGGGAATGGGTATAAGGTTGCCGATGACGGCAAGGGTAATCGATAAGGGATAGCCCAGCCCGAGACCTAACCCCACGGGGATTCCCCCTCTGAGTTCGATAATCGGAACCATGCTGACAAACAGCACCCAAAGGCATTTTGCAATCATATGTTTACTTCCGTTTTTTTAGTCGAATACATTATATATGGATAATCCCTTTATGTCAAGTTATATGTTGTGTTTTGTTTACAAATTAACCCCCCGCTTGGTCATGTAGGCGTTAATCTTTTCAAGGGCGGTTTTTTCGATTCGCGAAACATAGCTGCGGGAAATTCCCAATGCGGCGGCTACCTCCCGCTGAGCACGGTAGGCACCGTTGCCGTCAAGACCGTAGCGCATGGCGATGATTTTCCTTTCCCGTTCGGTTAATGCCTCCTTCAGGGCTTTATACACAAGGGTTGACCTTATACGCATATCTATCTCGTCAACGATGTCGTCTTCGTTGCAGAGAATATCAAGATAGGTAAGGGGATTCCCCTCCTTGTCGGTGTCAACCGGGTCGTTAAGTGAATTTTCAAGGGAATTTTTCTTTTGGGAACGGAAATACATGAGTATTTCGTTCTGAAGACATTTCCCCGCATAAGTGGCAAAGCGGGCGCCGTTGTCGATGTCATAGGAATCAATGGCCTTGATAAGCCCTATGGTACCCACGGATATCAAATCGTCCTGGTCCTTGTAGGATGTATAATATTTCTTTACGATATGGGCGACCAGCCGGAGATTGTGTTCGATCAGGGTGTTCCTTGCGTTCATATCCCCCCTGCTTGCTTTAATAAACAGCTCCCTTTCCACCTTTTTGTCCAGGGGGGGAGGGAAGGAGCCCCCGCTCTGGGACCTTAAAAACAGCATTACCGCTTTCGATAAAAACCATACGAATAATGAAAACATAAAAGGCCGTGCTTAACGTATAATTCAAAGCACGGTTTCACCGCCTTTCCGCAGGAAGTCTTATTAAATATATAAAATCCCCTCAATAATAATATTCGCCATTTCCGGGAGTTAGCATAAATAAAAGCATATTTTTCAAAATAGGTATGCCTAATTTATATAGCAAATAAAAAACACCCGCAATATACGGGTGTTTACGGGAAATATTAATATAACATTCTGCGGGATTATTCGGCGTTAAGCTCCAAATAATTCACCACATCGCGTACCGTAAGCAGGTTGGGGAGGACTTCGTCGTCGAACTCAACACCGAACTTTTCCTCACAGATAACCACAAGATCGGCAAGCTCGAGGGAATTAAAGCCCAGATCGCTGATAAATTCCGCATCCAGTGTAATGTCGGCGGGGTTGATGGACATTTCCTCAACAAGGATTTCTTTTAGCTTTTCAAACATGATATAATTACCTCTATGTCGTGTATATTTTATTATTTCGAATTAAATATATTCTAAACCTTGTATCTGATTATTTTTTTGGACGAAGTCTTTTCGAATTCCGTCTTTTTGATTTCGATATGATGAATCTGCTTGAAGGAGGGAAGCATCCGGTTTATCTTAGCAACCTCGGTCTTGAAGGTTTCCTTAATCTGTTCCTCGGTCTTTCCCTTGAACAAATCATAGTCGGGGAATATGACGGCGGTGATGGTGTCGATCCCTTCAAGCTTTCTGGCGCACACCACACACTCCTTGACTATGTCAAGCCTGTAAAGATATTCTTCTATTTCTTCGGGATAAACATTCTTGCCGTTGTCGAAAATTATTATATTCTTTTTTCTTCCGGTTATATACAAAAATCCTTCCTCGTCCATATAACCGTAGTCGCCGGTTTTGAAGAAGCCTTCCTTGTTGAAGGTTTCGGCGGTGGCTTCGGGGTTTTTATAATATCCTGCCATGACTTGGGGACCCTTTATGCAGATTTCCCCGATTTCCCTCGGAGTAAGATCGTATTCGTTGCCTTCATCGTCTTCGCCCACGATTTTGACGATACTCCCCGGAACGGGAAGACCTACGGATTCATACTTGACCTTCTTCCAGGGCACCACCGAAACCAGAGGGGAACATTCGGTTATGCCGTAGCCCTGATACACGTAAATGCCGAATTCCTCAAACCGCTTTATATAAAGGGGGTCCAGGGCGGCGCCGCCGCAGACGATGGTCCTAAGCCTTCCGCCCAAAAACTTATGGATAGAGGCGAACACATAGCGTTTTACATCTATACCTATGCGGTTTATATTCTTGGTTATGAATATTCCGCCCTTGACGATTGTCTCTTTGTTGGTTTTCTTGATTTCGCTTTCGATTTTTTTCGCAATGGTGGAAACGAACATGGGAACCAGCACCATAGCGGTGGGGCGGAAAAGCTGAACATTTTTTGTAAAATATTTAAGATTGTTGTTTATGCAGACGGTAACCCCTATGGCGATGGGGGCAAGGAGCCCGCAGGTGGTTTCATAGGTGTGGTGGTAGGGAAGTACCGACAGCAAAACGTCTTTTTCGGTTATATTCACCATGTTGGCGCAGGCGTGTATGCAGGACATAATGTTGTCCTCGGTAAGCATAACACCCTTGCTGGTGCCGGTGGTGCCGGAGGTGAATATTATGGCGCAAGCTCTTGAGGAGTTGGTACGGATTTTCTTAAAGGAAAAAGCCCCCGAAGAAAGCTTTTCCTCCCCGTATATCAACGCCCTTTTAAAGGTGGAAAACCTTTTGTCGGTAACCGAATCAAGGCTGTCTAAATTGATATAACGCTTTACGCCCTTTGTGTGGGGGGAGTTCTGAGCCATTCCGACAACCTTTTCGGCAAAATCCGAAGAATAAACCAGGGTGTCGGCTTCGGCAAGCTCTATGAATTTTTCGACCTGTTCGAAATTCAATTCTTTATCAAGGGGAATAACCGTCTTACCGGCAGCAACGGCGGCGACATAAGTCACAATCCATTCGTAACGGTTTTCGGAAATTATGGCAATCCTGTTGCAGGAATTTTCAGGCAGGGCGAAGAAGGCGCCCAGATTTTCCATAAGCTCCGAAAAACGCCTGAAAGTGATTTCACCGATAGAGCCATCACCCTTTATATACTTCAAATAAGGGTTATCTTCATATTTGTCGGCGGCGTCATACACCATCTGGCGCAGATTCAGATACCGCGGATATTTGTTCCGAAACAACATAAGAACCATACCTTTACATTGGATTTGAAAACATTTGATAACAGCTAAATTATAATTGCCAAAAACAATATGTCAAGGGTTTTAGTATATTTTTTACATTTAGTAAAAATAATATGAACGATAGGAAAGAAAATAGGGTTTTTACAAGGATTTTTATTAAGGATGGTTAATAAATGGACAAAAAAGCCTTTGTGAAATATGCGGCCAAAAGGGAAAAACGCTCCCCCTCTATAAAAAACTGTATTCTTGCCTTTGTATCCGGCGGTCTGGTCTGCGTTACAGGTCAGGCTCTTGCCGATATATATATATTATGGGGGCTTTCGGAAAAAAACGCCTCCACCCTTTCCTCCGTCAGCCTTGTGTTTTTGGCGGGGCTGTTTACCGGAATCGGAATATTCGACAAAGCCGCCAAACTGTGCGGTGCGGGACTGCTGGTGCCCATCACCGGTTTTTCGAATGCGGTTACCTCCCCCGCCATAGACGCCAAAAGCGAGGGCTATATAATGGGGGTGGGGGCGGAAATGTTTAAAATCGCCGGTCCCGTGGTGGTGTACGGCAACCTTACGGCGGCCGTTTACGGGATTATCTACTATATATCTTTATGTATAGCGGGGTAAATATATTATGGCTGTAATAACCTTTAAAAACGTATATTTAAGCCATGCTTCGTCGGTCGTGGGAAAGCTGGAGGGAGAAGGTCCCCTCGGACAAATGTATGACCTTATCGAAAAGGACGCTTATTTCGGAAAGGAAACCTGGGAACAGGCGGAAAGCGAAATGGTCAGGCGAACAGTAAATTTACTCCTTTCCAAAGCCGGACTTGCCGAAAGGGAAGTGGAGCTAATGCTTGGCGGCGACCTGCTCAACCAATGCACCGCCACCGGTTTTGCCGCCATGACCCTGCCTTCCCCCTATTTAGGATTGTACGGCGCATGTTCAACGGCTGCCGAGGCGTTGATGACGGGGGGAATGTTTGTGGAATCGGGTTTTTACACCAACGCCGTGGCAATCGCCTCCTCCCATTTCTGCTCGTCGGAAAGGCAGTTCCGTTTTCCCCTTGAGTACGGCAACCAGCGTCCCCCCGTTTCCCAGGTTACCGTTACCGGAACAGGCGCTTTTCTGTTAAGGAACGCTCCTGCCGAGATTCAGCTTACCAAAGCTCTCCCGGGGAGGATAAGGGAGGCGGGAATAACCGACGCCAACAACATGGGGGCGGCGATGGCAAATGCGGCGGTGGACACAATTTTAAGATTTTTCAATGAAAGCGGGGAATCCCCCAGCGATTACGATATCATCTCCACCGGGGATTTGGGTAGGGAAGGGTTTGAGCTTGCCAACGAGCTTCTTTCAAAATGCGGCCTTGACCTATGCGGAAAGTTCACCGACTGCGGCATGCTTATTTACGACTATAATACACAGGACGTAAACTCCGGCGGTTCGGGCTGCGGCTGCTCCGCCTGTGTGCTTGCCACCCTTTTCTGGAACAAGCTTATAAAGCGGGAGGTAAAAAAGATTCTCCTAATTGGCACCGGAGCCCTGCTTTCCCCTAAAACCGTGCTTCAGAAACAGCCCATACCCTCCATCGCTCATCTGGTGGCTATAGAAAGGGTATAGAAAGGATTGAAAAATGCAGTATTTATATACTTTTCTAATAGGCGGAGCCTTCTGTCTGATAGCTCAGATACTCATTGACAAAACCAAACTCACCCCTGCAAAAATACTTGTGCTGTATGTCTGTTCCGGGGTGGTGCTGACCGGTCTCGGGATATACGGTTATATAAAGGATTTTGCAAAAGCGGGGGCAACCGTACCCCTCACCGGTTTCGGCTATACCCTTGCTCAGGGAGTAAAGGAGGCGGTGGAAAAGCAGGGGCTGTTGGGTGTGCTTATGGGAGGGCTGACCTCCACATCTGCGGGAGTAACCGCCGCCATGGTGTTTGCGGTAATCTGGGCGGCGCTGTTTAAGTCCAAAGACAAAAATTCATAAATATAAAGCTGTTCAAACCTATTAAAATTATGTTCGACTGCTTAAAAATACACTCCCGTAGGGGAGCGAGTGTCAGGAAAATATATAAAAATCCACATTCGATTTCTTATAAAACCCGCCTTCGGCAAAAACCCCCGACGGATAACCGTCGGGGGTTTTCGTGGTAAAAATATGAAATATTAACTCCGGTTGATAATTAACAAATTGTGAAAAAACCATTGACTTTCAAGCGGAATTATGATATTCTCATTGAGAAAGGGAAAAAATTAAGAAAATCTTAATAAATATATAAACGGGTGAAAGAATGGCCGTCAGCGACGAAAAAAAGGCAAAGCAAAACGAGAAAACCGCTAAAAAACCTAAACGCAGATGGGGCGACCGGAGGGACGGTTTCCGGGTAAAAGAAACCGACGGTATGCACGCCCTCATGCCCTTTGTCCTCCCCAACCGTGCCGACAACGAAGCGGTGCTTAACGAAGTTCTGGACATCACAAAGGTAAGGGAATTTTTAAACGCCAAAAACGCAGCCGGTGTGGATTTCAAATATACCATCTTTCACTTTATCTGCGCCGTCATTGCAAAGACAATTCAAATGCGTCCCCACCTAAACCGGTTTTATGCCGGTCACCGGATGTACCAGCGGAAGGAAATATCCTTTGCCTTCATTGTTAAAAAGCAGTTTGCCGACGATTCCGCCGAAACCCTTGTCAAAATGAACTATGACCCGGAAAGCGAAAATTCCCCCCTTTATCAGTTCAATTCCAGAATAAAGGAAGCGGTTACCACGATACGCAAGGAGGACAAATCCTCCCACACCATGGACACAATAGGGATTTTCGCTAAAATTCCGAGAGGGGTGCTCCGCTTTGTAATCGGCTTTTTGCGTATGCTTGACTACTACGGCAAGATGCCAAAATCTCTGGCAAACGCCGACCCCTATAACGTGACCGCCTTCATTTCAAATTTGGGAAGCATAAATATGAACGCCCACTACCACCATCTTACAAACTGGGGCACAAATTCCTTTTTCTGCGTAATAAACACAATTAAAAAACGCCCCTTTTTCAATGATGACGGCACCTTTGAAATGAAGGAATCCATTGATATCAGCCTGACCATTGACGAAAGAATAGCCGACGGGGTGTATTTCGCAAAAAGTATGAAGGTAGTTCGGTATTTCTTCGAACATCCCGAGGCGCTGGACGAACCCGCTGAATCATTAATAGATATAGATACCGCTATTCATAACTGAAAGAGGTTGATTGTATGGCATTGAAAGCTCCCTGGTTAAAAAATTACGGCGACATTCCCTTTGAACTCGATTATCCCGACTATTCCATGTGCGACGCGATTTATCAGGCGGCGGACACATATCCGTCCTACACTTCGCTTATCTATATGGGGAGGAAAATCCCCTATACAATATTAAAGGAAAAAATCGAGGAAACGGCAAAGGCCTTTTATGCCTTGGGGGTCCGCAAAGGCGACCGGGTTACCGTCTGCCTTCCCAACGTTCCCCAGACTGTTTACTGCTTCTATGCTTTAAACCGCATAGGGGCACTGGCTTCAATGGTTCACCCCCTGTCCGCCGTGGGCGAGATAGTGTTTTACCTTAAGGAAACCGAAAGCCGGTTTGCCATAACCCTTGACCCGTTCTTCGATAAATTCGACGAAGCCTTAAAACAGTACCCCATCGATAAGCTTATAATCACCTCCGCCGGCGAGGAACTGAATCCGGTTAAAAAACTTGGCTACAAGCTGACTACCGGAAGGAAAATCAAAAAAGTTCCCCCCCGGGAGGATATAATAAACTGGAAGGATTTCATTAACGGCGGAAAGGACGTAAAGACCGGCTATGTCGCCGATATGAAGGGTAAAGATGCGGCGGTTATCCTCTTTTCCGGCGGAACCACCGGGAAAACAAAGGGAATCCTCCTTTCCAACCTCAACTTCAACGCCCTCGGCCTGCAGACGGCAACCATGTCCTCCTACGCCGTACCGGGGAAAAGAATGCTTGCCGCAATGCCCATGTTCCACGGCTTCGGCCTTGGGGTGTGCATCCATACCGCTCTGATGGGGGGAGGCGTATCCATCCTTGTCCCTCGCTTTACGGTTAAGGAATACGCCCAGCTTATTAAAAAGACAAAGCCCAACTTTATTGCCGGTGTCCCCACTTTGTTTGAAGCCATCACCCGCTGTGACGGTCTTGACAACGTAAAACTCGACTTCCTGAAAGGGGTGTTTTCCGGCGGGGATTCACTGTCAATAGAACTTAAAAAGAAATTCGATAAGTTCCTGGACGACCACGGCTCCCCCGTACATATAAGAGAAGGATACGGCACCACCGAATGCGTCACCGCCTCCTGCCTTACCCCCTACCATATGTACCGTGAGGGCTCAATAGGCTTTCCCTATCCCGATACATATTATAAAATCTGCATTCCCGGCACCGACGAGGAAGTGCCCTACGGCACCGAAGGGGAAATCTGCCTTTCCGGACCTTCTGTAATGATAGGCTACCTGAATAACCCCGAAGAAACCGCAAATACCCTCCGGACCCACGGCGACGGCAGAATCTGGCTTCACACCGGCGACCTCGGGCTTATGGACGAAGACGGCTTTATCTACTTTAAGCAGCGTATAAAGCGGATGATAATAACCTCCGGCTACAATGTCTATCCTTCCCAGATTGAAAATATCATCGACGCCCATGAGGCGGTTCAGATGTCCTGCGCCATAGGCGTCAAGGACCCCTATAAAATGCAGAAGGTCAAGGTGTTTGTAGTACTTAAGAAGGGCTTCACCCCCTCCGAGGAGCTTAAAACCGACATTTTCAACTACTGCAAAAAGCATATCGCCAAATACGCCCTGCCCTATGAAATCGAATTCAGAACCGAACTTCCCAAAACCCTGGTGGGAAAAATCGCTTACACCGTGCTGGAAAAAGAAGAAAACGCCAAGCACGGTACCACGGTTGCCTGAAACAAAAATTCCGGTATTACCGGAATTTTTTAATAGAAGAAACAAATATAATCCGCCTGCGGCGGGATTAAAAAGCCTTCCCCTTGAGGGGAAGGTGTCAGCCGAAGGCTGACGGATGAGGGGCAGCACCTTACATTCTGAAAAGAAGAAACAAATATAATCCGCCTGCGGCGGGATAATAATAAAAATAAATCGGAGTACAAAATGCCCTACAAACACATCATTTTCGACCTTGACGGGACAATCGTCATGTCCCATCCGGGCATAATCAATTCGCTGAAATACGCCCTGACCAAACTAAATCTCAAAACACCCCCCGACGAGGAATTATACTCCCGGATAGGACCTCCCCTTACGGACAGCTTCAGGGACCTTGGCGTTCCGGAGGGCGGGGAAGACAACGCCATTAAAATTTACAGGGAATATTATTCCGAAAAGGGACTTTTCGAATGTAAAATTTACGACGGAATACCCAATCAGCTTAAGTTGCTGAAAAACGCCGGTAAAACCATCCTTTTGGCAACCTCAAAGCCAAAGGCCTTTGCCGAAAGGATTCTGAAACATTATGACCTGATAGACTACTTTTCATTTATCGCCGGCTCTAATTTCGACCAGACCATGACCGACAAGGCGGAACTGATCAGACACGCCCTAAAATCCGTCGGCGGTGTTCCGGGGAGAAACGCCATTATCATAGGTGACCGGAAACACGATATTAACGGGGCAAAGCAAACCGGAATTGCCTCAGCCGGGGTGCTTTACGGCTACGGCACAGAGGAGGAACTTACAGAATACGGCGCGGATATAATTGTCCCCCGTCCCGAGGATATATACCCTTTGATTTTGAAAGCCGAAAACGCTTAAGGGAGGAAGGCCATGCCCGAAGTCATCAAAACCAGCAAGCTTACCAAATACTACGGTAAAAGTAGAGGTATAATCGACATTGACCTTTCGGTGGAGGAAGGGGAAATTTTCGGCTTTATCGGTCCCAACGGAGCGGGGAAGTCCACCACCATAAGAACCCTTTTGGGACTTATCAACAGGACTTCGGGAAACGCCGAAATATTCGGTAGGGACATAACTTTAAAACAGCTTGAAATCCTCCCGAAAATCGGATATATGCCCTCCGAAGCGATGTTTTACGGCGGCATGAGGGTAAAAGAGGTTATAAAGTATTCCGCCGACCTTAGGGGAATCGACTGTGCCGCCGAGGCGGAAAGACTCTGCGAAAGGCTGAAGGTCGAACAGAACAAAAAAATCGAGGAACTGTCTTTGGGAAACCGCAAAAAGGTGGGCATCATCTGCGCTTTGCAGCATAAACCTCCATTGTATTTCCTTGACGAGCCCACCAGCGGCCTTGACCCCCTAATGCAAAAGGAGTTTTTTTCAATCCTTCTGGAACGGAACGCCGAAGGAGCGACGGTATTTTTGTCCTCCCATGTGTTAAGCGAAGTACAGGAATACTGCAGCCGGGCTGCAATTATACGGGAAGGAAAAATAATCGCCTGCGACTATGTATCCAATCTAACCCGTAACGCCGCAAAATATGTAGTTTTATCGGGGGTGGCAAACGTTCCCGGACTGGAGGGGGTTTCCACCGTCAAGGTTTCAAAGAATTCGGTATCCTTCCTTTATAACGGTGAAATAAATAAACTGTTAAGCTCCCTTTCCACCCTTCCCTTAACCGATCTGACCATTTCCGAACCGACCCTGGAGGAAGCATTTCTCCATTATTACAGGGGGGAAGAAGAATGAAGATTTATTTAAAGGAACTCAAGCTGTCACGAAAATCCCTTATTATCTGGACATCGGCCATAACCGGAATGCTTATAGTATGCTTGTGGATGTTTCCCTATCTAAAAGACGAACTGGGTCCCGAAAGCGATCTGTTTGCCAATTTAGGCAAGTTTACCGCCGCCTTCGGTATGGATAAGCTGAATTTCGGCACACTGATAGGCTTTTACGGCATTGAATGCGGCAACATTCTGGGCATGGGGGGCGGTATGTTCGCAGCTCTTTTGGGAATATACGCCCTTGCCAAGGAGGAAAAGGAACGTACAGCGGAATTTCTCCTCACCCATCCGGTAAGCCGATTAAGGGTGCTGAACGAAAAGCTGGCTTCGGTGCTGACCCAGATAATCCTTTTGAATGCGGTGATAATAATTCTCTCCATTCTCGGCATACTTTCCATAGGAGAGAAACTGCCGGCAACGGAATTTTTCCTAATCCATGTTTCATTTTTGATTTTACAGCTTGAAATCGCCTGCCTTTGCTTCGGAATTTCAGCCTTTGTAAAACGTGCCGGCGTGGGAGCGGGAATAGGCTTTGCCCTTATGCTTTATTTCTTTAACATTATTTCAAATATTGCCGAAAAAGCGGACTTCTTGAAATATATAACACCTTACGCCTACTGCGAAGCTTCGGAAATCGTAAACCAAAAATCCCTTGACGGTACTCTAATTATACTCGGCATAGCCTATGCCGGCATAGCCCTTGCGGCAGGGTACTACAGATATATGAACAAGGATATTGCGGCATAGCTTTTAACAAAAATCACGGGAGGACATATAATTTAAGTGAGGTGAAAATCATGGCTTCACGGAATTATATTTCCTCCCAGCTTATTTCTCTGTTTGAAAATCCCCCCGACGCAACGGCGGTAATAAAAGGTTCCCCCCAATATTCCCGCATTTCCGGTAAGGTAGAATTTTATCAGACCCAGATAGGCGTTGTGGTGGTTTCCTATATAACGGGTTTACCCTTCAGGTTGGGGCGGTGCGAACCCAATATCCTTGCGATGCATATACATAACGGCTTATGTGAAGGAACCGCCGAAAACCCCTTTGAAAATGCGGGCAGCCACTACAACCCCCATGACTGCGAACATCCCGCCCATGCGGGAGATCTGCCCCCATTGTTCGTAAACAGGGGATATGCCTTTTCGGTGTTTCTGACCGAACGGTTTAACGTAAGGGAGGTTTTAGGGCTTCCCGTTATTATCCACGACAACCGGGACGACTTTACCACCCAGCCTTCCGGAGATTCGGGGAGTATGATAGCCTGCGGGACGATTGAAAGCGCAAAAAATTTAATTTGAATAAAAACGCTTTCCGTGTAAAAAATAAGAACGGAATATCACGGAAAGGAAAATAAACTTGAAGGATAATAAAAACCAAAAGAAAAAGATTCATAAATCCCCCGGCGGGGATAAAAAGACCGCCTCCCCCCATAAAAACGGCGCGCCCAAAAGCGAAGTCGACAACCAGTGGACTTCAACCGGATGTCCCGCCTGTCAGGACAACCGGGAACGCCGGGACGGCCCCGGGGGAGAAGACGGTTAGTTATTGTATGAAAAATCCGAAGGCGTCAGCCTTCGGATTTCTGTTTTAACTATGAGCGAATAAATGTCGTGATTTCGTCAAGATTGTCCTCGCTGACAAAGCTTATACCTTTGGTAAGTATAGTTTCGCTGTCGCCGACAATTACATTCTTTTTGATATCGCTCTTGACAATGGTTTTCATAAGCCATTTGGTAAGCCCCTTCAGCTTTGTAAAATCTACTCCCCCCCGAAGGTAAAAGAGGGGAATATCGCATATCTTATTGGCATTCAGCAGGTTATTGGTGTTTTCCTCCGAAGGAACTGCTAACCCGACCGCGCCTATGCATTTGATTTTACATTTGCCTTTGACCTTTGAAAGCTTAGCTATGCCGTTGGCAGTCACCCAGCTTAAGAAAATTATTTCGTCGTCTGTTGCGGGGCGGTAATCCTTAAGCCTTATCGGCGTTATGCCCAGCCTTTCACCCAACATTTTAGCGTATTTTTCGGTAAACCCGGTTTTACTTTGGTAAACGATTTTCATTTTAATACCCCTTTATTTAATATTGTACGATGTCACCGGTATAAGTCCCTTGGACTGTCCGGGTGTTTCGCCCCTTTCAAAGCCAAAACCCTCATGCTCAAGGCAGACTTCAAGAATATAGCAGAATATTCCCATATCGATTGTATTGAAAAAGTGCATTTTCGGTCTGGGATATAAGGGAAACAGGGAGGTCGTACGGTAGATTTCAAGCTTGCTTTCAAAGGACTTCACCCTCCAGGGCTGGCTGTTGATTGCCGAAGGGGAAAGCTTTACGGCTTTGCCGACGTTTTTATAATATTCCCCCTCCCAGATGTCATTAAGGCTTTTCCGCCTGGGGGGATTTTCTCTGCTTCTGAAATTCCTTTCGGCAGATTTTCCGAAGGAAAGCATAATAACATAGTCAAGACCGTCTGTTTTTTTTAACTCGGGTTTTGAAAGCCCCTGCCAGCAGGCACCGACGTTAAGGAAGGGAAAAAACAAATCCATCTGTTCCAGCATATAGCCCATATTCAACAGATAATCGCCCTTTTTTTCGCTGTATCCCGCCAGGCAGTATTCCCCCCGGTTGCAGGAGGTTTTCTCCGACGGCACGATAAGAAAGGCGGTTTTAATATCCCCGTCATATGGGACAAGGGTGTTCATTTTCTGGTATATAATCTCAAGCTCGTCATCGGATATCTTTAGATTTCTGTCATGCCGTCTTACGGATTTTCTTTTGAATATCATTTCGTATATGTTACAGTCCATTTTCCCGCCCCATAATCTGGAATTGATATAAATATAATAGCACCTGCCTGTGATTTTGTCAAGAATTAAACAGATTCCACCATTTACGCTGTGTATGAAAAAAGCCTTCCCCTTGAGGGGAAGGTGTCAGCCTCAGGCTGACGGATGAGGGGTAGTGCCGCTATATGGGAAAGATAAAAATAAAGCTTCGGATTGCGCCAGCGGGATACAATCCCTCCGTCACAGCTTCGCTGTGCCACCTCCCTTTGCACAAGGGAGGCTTTTTTTCGGATGACTTAATTCTTATAAATTATGTTACAGTTTACCATTATATTATAAAATTTTATCGTTGTAAAGGAAACAGTAAGACACTGCTTTTATAGTGGCTGAAATGCTAATTAAAAAGATGCTTCCCTTGTGCAAAGGGAAGTGGTGCGGTAAATCCGCACCGGAGGGATTGTTTCTTTCCGAAATCAACCGATTATATTTATATAAAAAAAATTTATTTATAAAAATCATTACCCCCTAACATTAACCACCTTTGTAACCGCAATTATCCTTTCAATCAAATCCTTTATATACACCAGATCCAACGAAATGCCCTTTTGCTTGGCGTATGCTTCTATTTTAGTAAGCACATGCTTTAATTTCTCCGCCCCGGTTTTTCCGGTGGCCTCCGCCTCGGTTATGTATTGAAGTATCATGGGATACAGAGCTTTATCCCTTGAAAGCTGTAATGTGGCCTTTACTGCTTTGTAGATTGAAAACGCCAATGCGATTGCTATGATAGATATTTCGAGAATCTGCCAGAAATCCAAATTTACCGCCTCCCGTTTTATTGAATTCTATGCGTTTCGGCGGTTAAAAATACCTATACTTATACTGTGGATTGTATTACTCTTATCTTCCACATCGTCGGCACTACACCTCATCCACCGCTACCGCGGTCCCCCTTCCCCTCAAGGGGAAGCATTTTTACATATAACATAATTCGCTATTGCATAAATAAAATAAAAATGTTATTCTAAATTTAACATTATTTTCAAAATCATCCGCAACCTTTCGGTTGAAACTCAGGTTTATATTACGGAGGACAATATGACAGTTGATATCGGTTACGTGGTTGATAAATATTCCGGAATGATTTTTAAGACCGCCTACACCTACCTTCAGAACCGTGAAGACGCTGAAGACGTTATGCAGGAGGTTTTTATCCGCTACGTCAGGCACCAAAAGGATTTCAACGACGAAGAACATCAAAAGGCCTGGCTCTTGCGGGTTGCCATCAACTGTTCAAAGTCAACCCTTGCGGTTAGGAAAAGGAATTCCGATATCGAAAAGAAAGCGGCGGAAGTAACCAAAAAATCCGACAACGACTTTTCGGAACTGTTCGGAGCGGTCATGTCCCTCCCCGAAAAGCAGCGGCTTTGCGTTCACCTGTTTTATTACGAAAATTATTCGATTAAGGAAATTTCCAAAGTCACTGGCTTTCTGACCTCCACCGTAAAATCCCACCTTTTCCGGGCAAAGCAAAACCTGAAAGAAAAACTGAAAGGAGTCTATTCCGATGAGCATCTGGAAGAACTATAAGGCAGATATGGACAGTCTTAACCCCTCCCGGGAGTCGGTTGAGGCAAGCAAAATCCATCCACGAAAGCGTAAACATTTTACGGGTAACCCAGTAAAACGCATCCCCGCTTTGGCGGCGGTACTTGCCCTGGTGGTGGTTGCCACCTTTGCGCTGGCTGCCATACCCGGCACGCAGATTAAAACTTTTAAAAACAACGAAATCCGCAAAGCCTCAAACTACGCCCAGCTATATAACGAGATTAATGAGAAAATCAAAAGCATGGAATATGTTGGCGGCGGGGTAAGAGAAGATGTAATTTATGACGACATAGGCACAGCTGTCCCTCCGGGAAATACAAACGGGGCTTCCCCCGAACATTCCGACACCAATTTGCAGGTTGCGGGGGTTCAGGAAGCGGATATCGTTAAAAACGACGGCAATTATATCTATGCTTTAGCGGGTAACACCGTTTATATCATTAAAGCCAAAGACGGTATTTTGACCCCTGTTTCTACATTCAGTATAAGCGGCGACCAGGCGGAGGAAAAGCCCGATTACGACGAAAAGATAGATTACTCTTATAATTATTCAATAGACATGTATGCAACCCGGACACGGCTGATCGTTCTGAAGAGTAATTATTACAGATCCTACAATAACAGTTACAAAAACATCACCTATGCGGAAATATACGATATTTCCGACAGGGAAAATCCGGAATTTATTGCCACCCTCGGTCAGGACGGCTACAATCTGTCCAGCCGGATGATAGGCGACACATTGTATCTTATTTCCAGCTATTATGTCTATGAAATCGATCCGGATAAAACGGAAACCTTCGTTCCGGCGGTATATGCGGATGAGAATTCATCCTTGATACCCCCCGAAGACATTTCCATCTGCCCCGTTTACAACTACATCAACTATACGGTTGTCAGCGGCATTGACACGGTAAAGGGGGAAAGGGTATCCAACACCGCCTCCCTCGGCTCTGCCGAGATGGTTTATGCCAACACCCAAAACCTTTATATCGCAGGAGCATCCTATGAAACCGTAGAGGCGGACAATAAAATCACCGAAAAGTCAAGCACTCTTATCCAGCGGTACACCCTTGATGACGGCAGGGTGGAATTTACCGCCAGCGGAACGGTTTCGGGTAGGGTATTGAACCAGTTTTCCATGGACGAACACAAGGGCTTTTTCAGAATAGTAACCACCGTCAACTCCTACTCCTATACAAGGTACAACGACACAATCGTTTATGACACTATCGCCGTTTCGGATTTTCAGAACAACCAGACCAACTCGTTATATATCCTCAATAATGACCTTGAGGTGGTTGGGAAAATCGAAGGTCTTGCCAAAGAGGAACGGGTTTATTCGGTCAGGTTTGACGGGGATTACGGCTACTTTGTGACATTCCGGCAGGTTGACCCCCTGTTTACGGTCGATTTATCCGACCCCGCCAATCCCGTTATCCTTTCCCAGCTTAAGATACCCGGCTTTTCCGATTACCTCCACAAGTTTGACAACGGCCTGCTTTTCGGTCTCGGCAGGAACGGCAACGACGAAGGCTCGATTGACTATCTTAAGCTTTCCATGTTTGATATATCCGACCCCACGGATGTTAAGGAAATAAATAAGGAAGTAATTACCGGTGAATATTATTCCCAGGCTTCCTACAACCACAAGGCAATACTCATAAATGCCGAAAAAAATATCATAGCCTTCCCGGCGGACAGGGCGGTTTACGTTTACTCCTATACCAATGAAGAGGGTTTTGTCCTTAAAGCCAAGCTTGCTTTCGAAAACACGGACGACGAAAACGCCTATTGGTATTACAGCTACAACGGTGTCCGCACCCTTTATATCGGCGACTACTTTTATGTGGTTACCATAGGAATCGACCGCTGTATGGCAACTTCCTATGATATGACGGAGTTTAACATCAAAGATACCGTTAAGCCCGAATAAAATAATCTAATCGATATATTTAAGAAAGTTTATACCGTAAAAAAGCCGAAGGAAACCCCCTTCGGTTTTTTATTATTTAAGCCTTCCGACTTTCGGGGAAGGTATCAGCCGAAGGCTGACGGATGAGGGGCAGTGCCGCATATCTGACGGCGATGTTCATTTATGATAAGAGAAACAATCCCTCCGGCTCGGTTTCACCTCGCCACCTCCCTTTGCACAAGGGAGGCTCATTGTGAGATAAGCATTTCTGACTTTAAATTAAGGTTCATCCGTACGAGATGGAAATAATCTCTTTCACAATGCGCCCCCGAAGGGGGATAAAATCCGGCGGCTGTTGCCGCCGGAAAAAATTTAAAGGGAGAGGGATTGTAAAAACAAAATTTTATAACTCCCTCATCAGCTGAAAAGCTCTGAACAAATTGAGAATCCCGTATCCCCACCGGTTGTTGGGGTAGGTCTGATTTTCCGAACGATCGCAGCCTCTTATAAGATAAGCCCGTATCTGATAGGTTGACAGCGCCGGGTCATTGCCTTTGACAATCCCCCACTGGAGCATCAGCGCCGCCGCTCCGGTGGTAATCGCCGCAGCCACGCTGGTCCCCGACATAACCCCCTCCCCGAAGGGGAAATAGCCCATAACATCCACTCCGGGAGCCACCAGATCCGGGGCAATCCCCCCCACCCGGGTGGGTCCCCAGGAGGTCTGGGGAAACAGACTGTCGGTGCGGTAGTTGTAAGCGCCGCAGATTATTCCCCCGTGCATTGAGGCGGGAACGGTAATGGTATAGTTGGGGTTCGCCGCAAGAAACTCAACAGTAGGGGAAACAAAACCCGTCATGGGCAGCCAGGAATGAAACTGCCCGTCAAGGATAATATCCCCGTGTACCGTTATGGTCCAGATACCCGATGTGGCATTTATTATCTTAACGGCGGTAAGCTGACCCCCCAACCCCTCAATCGGGAAAAAGTATGATATGCTTATCGAAGACCGTTCCAGCAGCAGCTGGCTGAAATAGGGTTCTCCCGACCTTGCGGGAACCCGCGGTATAAGCTCACCGGTAGGTGATCGTATGGATACCGAAATCCGGTCGGCAACCCCCGTCCAAATGGAAACGAAAATATCCCCCGCATTTTCCCCCGCTTTAATATCTATGTCATAGGTTTCGCCTACTGCCGGAACCTGCCCCATGGCGTGGTGCCTTGCCTGACTCTCGTTCCCCGCCGCCACGCAGATACACACCCCCGCTAAGTTGACGATGCCGGACAAATACTCTTCAAAAATGGAAAATGAAGTATGGGTGCCGAAGTTGGATCCTAAACCCAAGCAGATGGCAACGGGACGGTTTAAGCGCTGGGCCCGGTTTAGAATATAGTCAATCCCCAAAATTATGGCATTGGATTCAAAGGCGTTCTGCTGGTTTTCGGGTACCGAAAACAAGTTGAGATAATAGGGTCTTGCCCGCCGGAGCTTTACCACTATCAGGTCTGCGTCGGGGGCAGCCCCCACAAAGTTGTCGATTTCACGCCCTGCGGAGACGGATGCCAAAAAAGTGCCGTGACCTGCCGGGTCGGTTACCGGCACAATGTCAAGGGGGTTTTCGCTTTGAAGGGCGGTGTTTATCTGTTCGTTGGTGTATTCGACGCCGATATAGTAATCGGGGGGCGGGGGGCCCTCAGCCGTCTGGTCGAATATGTATAATATTTTGCTGGTGCCGTCCTCATAGCGGAAAACTTCCTGGGTGTAGTCGATACCGGTATCGACAATTCCTACTATAACCCCCTGCCCCCTCAGGTCAAGGAAAGGCTGGCGGTGTACCTGGGTTATGCCGCTTGCTTCAAGGCTGGGACGGCCAAGGGGACCTAAAACTATGGATATCGAGGAAATCGCTCCCGCCCCCAAAACGCTGGTAAACTGATCGAACACCTCCACAAAGGCATAGCAGATAAGATACCGCCCCCCCACGATTATCGCCACCGCAATTTCATAATTCTGTATTAAGGATTCGGTAAAGGTATTCCTCCGCACAATAAAATCCACTGCGTTGGGGTCATTTAACAGTCGCCTTAGCAATGCCTGATTTTCCTCGCTGGCTATGAGTTCCTCTATATCCATTAAAGCACCTCCGTTATTGCTGAATAAGCTGTCTGAGATCGTTCATCGTGGCAATCAGGTCTAACACCCCGTAGCCCCATGCCTCGTTGGGAAA
>DBQR01000023.1:0-8612 GCA_002305335.1 Clostridiales bacterium UBA1389 | reverse complement strand
CCCCATTCCATCATCAACGCCGCCGCTCCCGTAACAAAGGGGGCGGCGATGCTTGTTCCGGTAAAGGAATCATAGCCTCCCCCCACAGCGGTGGAGATGACATCCACCGCGGGAGCCACCAGGTCCGGTTTCTGTCCGAAGGTCATATATGTAAACCCAAGTCCGGAAAAGAAGGCAGAGGTGTTCTGAATGGCGGAATACCCCCCCACCCCTATTACGGAGTAAGCGGTTGCGGGAATGGTTATGGTGGTGAGGGGGGAGGGGACAAGAAAGGAAGTCCGTTCGGTAACCATATCCGTCATGGGAAGCCAGATGTTGAAGTTGCCGTCAACCACCTCAGCCCCCCTTAACGCCAGTTTCCAGACATCCGGACTAATCGCCCCGGTAATCGCTTCAAGCCCTATGTATATCTCCTGATTAAGATTATAGTGGTTGGGCTGACCGTAAAGCATGGTAACCCGCACCCCGTCCAGCACCACCCTCGTCACCCGGTTTAAGGGGGAGATAATACCCGAAGAGCTCCCCGAAGGGGAAATAAGCTCCACCTGAAAGGTGTCGGCGAAATTTTTCCAGCAGGTAAGGTACAAATTTCTTATGTTATCCCCGATGGAAAATTCGATTTCAATCCGTTCTCCCTGATTAATAAAACCCTTGTAGTGGTGTCCCGCGCTTCTTTCGTTGCCGGCGGCGACGCAAATAACGTTTTTCCACCGCTGGGAAGCCGAATCAAGATAGGTTTCAAACAGGGAAGAACCGTTGTGGGCTCCCTCGTTGGCGCCGTAGCTTATGTTTATGGCGATAGGCATTTCCAGCCCTTGCGCCATGTCGAGACAAAATTTTACCCCCCGCATAATATCGGTGGACCTTGAAAAGCCGGGGCTTGGGGACTGGGTCAGTTTAACCACGATAAGCTGAGCAAGGGGGGCGGCCCCCATATTTTCCCCTCCGGATGCCGTGCCGTTTCCCGCCGCAACCCCCGCAACGGCAGTGCCGTGACCGACAATGTCCTGTTCCGGGACGATTTCCAGGGGGTTATCCCGGTCAAGGGCTGTGTTTATGTCCTCGGCGGTGTACAGCCGGCCGCTTCTGAAACCCGACGGGGGGGTGCCCTCCGCCGACTGGTCCCAGAGATAAAGAATGCGGGTAGTGCCGTTCGGGTTCTTGAAATCGGAATGGGTGTAGTCAATCCCCGAATCTATTATCCCCACAAGCACCCCGTTTCCCAGCAGGTTGAATTCGGAAGCATTATGCACCCGGCTTATGCCGGTAATATCCAGACCCCGTTCCACCTGAAAGGTTACGGTTTTGGGAAGCTCATAAAATTCCACCTGGGGCACTTCTATGATGGTCGGCACCCGGTAGGCGGGAAGGGTGAGAATGGCATAATTTTCGTTCAGTTCCTCCGCCACCGCCTCAAGGCGGGTAGCAATTGCAGCAAGGTCCCCGTGGTATTTAATTATTATTTCAATATTGCCGGTGGGTTCAAAGATGCGGAATTCCCGGATTAACTGCTCCTGTATATCCATTTAACAAACCTCCGGTGGGCTAAAGCGTTGGGAACTGTAATATAAAAGTACAAAAAAACATAATATTTCCTTAGGAAAGGAATGATTTATATGAACGGCAATCAGGAATTAATCGATACCGGATTTTTGAATGTAAGCGTAACTTCGATAAGAAACGCTGTACCCGTTGCCGAAGCGACGGTTACCGTTTCCCGGGGGGAACAGGCAATTGAGGTATTGACCACCGATTCCGCGGGGCAGACCATAACGGTGGAGCTGGGCACACCCCCCATAGAATACTCTCTGGAACCCCCCGGCAGTGTAAAGCCCTATGCGGAATATACCGTAACCGTAAACGCACCGGGTTATGTAAGGACGGTGGTGGATGGGGTACAGCTATTGCCCACCCAGACCGCAATCCAGAACGTGCGTATGAATCTTGTCCCGGTACAGCCCACCCCCGCCCAGATTACCATAGACATTCAGCCGAATACGCTGTGGGGGGATTTCCCGCCCAAAATTCCCGAAGACGAGGTCAAACCCCTGCCCGACGGAAACGGTCTAATCGTTCTGCCGGAACCGGTTATCCCCGAATTCATGGTGGTGCATCTGGGGGTTCCGAGCGACACCTCCGCCGCCAATGTGTGGGTACCCTTCAAAGACTATATTTCCAATGTGGCATCCTGCGAGATTTATTCCACCTGGCCGGCTGAAACCATAAGGGCTAATGTGCTTGCCATTTTGTCCTTTGCGTTAAACCGGGTTTACACCGAATGGTACCGGGGGCAGGGGTACAATTTTACCATAACCAACTCCACTGCCTACGACCAGTTTTACGACCACGGCAGGAATATTTTTTACAATATAGCCAACATAGTGGACGAAATTTTCACCACCTATATCACCAGACCGGGAATAAGGCAGCCTCTGTTCACCCAGTTTTGCGACGGGGCAAGGGTGAGGTGTACCGGAATGGAACAGTGGGGGTCAAAGAATTTAGGCGACCGGGGGCTGGACGCACTGTCCATTTTAAGGTCCTTTTACGGTGCCGACGTTTATCTTACCCAGGCCGAAAAGGTGCAGGGGGTGCCCATTTCCTATCCCGGCGAACCCTTAAGTTTAGGTTCCTCCGGTATGGACGTGCGGACAATACAGGTTCAGCTAAACAGCATTTCCGACAATTATCCCATGATACCCAAAATAAGGGTTGACGGGGTCTTCGGAACCCAGACCCAGAACGCCGTCCGCACCTTCCAGCAGATATTCTACCTTCCGGTTACCGGTGTGGTGGACTTTGCCACCTGGTATAAAATTTCGAATATTTATGTTGCGGTAAACCGGCTTTCGGAATTCAGCTAACGGTTGCTTATCCTCCGTTCATCAAGGAAGATATTTTCCCGTTTGATGCGTTCGCTGTTAATATATATCCAGGTGTTTTTGGGCATATAATCTTGGTGCCTTACACAGATGCAGAACATTTCCGGACAGTTTGGCGCTTTATCCGAAAAATAGGGAAGTTCAACGGGTATGGTGCTGCCGTCGTTCCGGGTCTCCCCCCGGTATATAAGGATATGCTTTCCTTCCTTCCCGTGATAAACCGTGACATGGGCGTTTGCCACCGGCTTACGGGGGATAACCGAAGATAAGACGTTCACCGTAAGACGGCAGATATTTTTCCGTCCGGCAGGGTAAAGCTGAAAGAAGGCAGGCCGGGTTTTTAAAACCGGGTTTTCGGCGTCGGCTGTTGCCGGCGTTTCTCTTATGTCCCTTAAGCCTTCGGCGACCCCCTTTGCGACAAGCTGTGAAATAAGTTCGGGGTGCTTGGTTGCCAGCTCGAAATCGTTTTTATTTGTCAGAAAACCTATATCCAGCACCATTGCCGGCATTTTCGCCTTTTTAAGCGGCAGGCAGTCCTGCCTTTGGGTTATTCCCCGGTTCTGAAGGTGGGTCTGGGTTGAAAGCAAATCCAACGCCGACGCCGAAACCGCTTCGGTTTCCGGGGAGGGCTTAAACACCCCCGCCGCTGCGCCGGTGGCGTATCTGTCCGGGGAGTAATTAAGGTTTAGCGCCAAAAACAAATCCGCCCCCCACTCGTTTGCCTGATTTATATGTAAAACCGCTTGGTTTTGTCCCTCCGCCGCCTTAAGGGTGTTTTCGGGTACTGACAGCATAACCTCCATACCGTATTCCCTGAGAGAATCGGCCATCCGTAATCCGGTTTCGTACAATACCCCGGCGGCTTCGTCGTTCCGTGGGTTGTACCCGTTATCGATATATATTTTCATTTTCATTCTCCCCTTTTCGTATCTATAATGAGTATATGGGCAAAAAGGGGATATGTTTACTTTAACCTATTGATTTTTGCGATTTTTCCCCTTATAATGGCATAAAACGAAGGATATTTACAGGTGATTTATGATAATCCCCCTTTTTGATTTATGGGAAAACTATGATTCGGTTCTTAAGGAAAAAATACTGAAATTAAGAGATTTTTTTGCCCGGAACCCCAAAACCGCCCTTGCCTTTTCGGGAGGGGTGGATTCCTCCTTTCTGCTATATGCGGGTACAAGCCTTAACGCCGACATAAAACCCTATTATGTAAAATCCGCTTTTCAGCCGGAATTCGAACTTGAGGACGCGCTCGATACCTCAAGCCTTCTCGGAGTCAAGACAACGGTTTTATATACGGACGTGCTTTCCTCCCGGGAGGTGACCCAAAATCCCTCAAACCGCTGCTATTACTGCAAAAAAGCCATTTTCGGAATGTTAATGGAAAAGGCTTTGACCGATGGCTATGGTACAATAATAGACGGCACCAACGCCGGTGACGACGAAACCGACCGTCCCGGAATGGCTGTATTAAAGGAATTTTCGGTTATATCCCCCCTGAGGGAAACCGGCTTTGTAAAAAATGAAATAAGGCAGATACTTAAAGACGCCGGTATGCCGATATGGGAAAAGCCCGCCTATTCCTGCCTTGCCACCAGGGTTGCCGTTGGCGAAACCATTACCGCCGATTTGCTTTCCCGTATAGAAAAGGCGGAAGGGATGTTGTTTTCCTTAGGCTTTACCGACTTCAGGGTAAGGGTAAGCCGGAATAAAGCTAAACTTCAGTTTGTGGAAAGCGAAATCAAAAAAGCCTATGATAATAAAGAGCTTATAATTTCAAAGCTCAGTCCGTTTTTCGGATATATAAACGAAAATTTTGAAATAAGGAAAAGCCATGGATGAAAACAGTATAAAGACCCTCCTTGAAGGGGTTGCTAAGGGAGAAATCCCCGTGGATGAAGCGATTCTGAAATTAAAGAAGGCACCGTTTGATGATTTGGACTTTGCCAAGGTTGACCTGCACCGCCGCCTACGTCAGGGACAGTGCGAGGTAATCTACGGGGAAGGGAAAACCCCGGAACAGATAATAAAAATCGCCGGAAGCCTGATACAAAGCGGGGAAAAGCGGATAATAATAACCCGCCTTTCAAGGGAAAAAGCAGCGGAAGTGAAAAAATTCACACCTCTTAACTATTTTGAAGTAGCAAGGCTGGGACTTATCGGCGAAATGCCGGTACCCGAAACGGAAGGCGGAATCCTTGTCATAACCGCCGGAACATCGGATATCCCGGTGGCGGAGGAAGCCGCCCTCACCGCCGAAATTTTCGGTAACAAAGTAAGCCGTTTATACGACGTTGGGGTATCGGGGCTTCACCGGCTGCTTTCCCGTATGGACGACATTATGACCGCCAATGTAATAGTGGCGGTTGCCGGCATGGAGGGCGCCCTTGCCAGCGTGGTAGGGGGGCTTGCCGACTGTCCGGTTATCGCCGTACCCACCAGCATTGGCTACGGGGCTTCCTTTAACGGCCTTGCCGCCCTGCTTTCGATGCTTAATTCCTGCGCCAGCGGGGTAAGCGTGGTGAATATCGACAACGGTTTCGGCGCAGGCTTTGCGGCAAGCCGGATAAATCATAAACATTAAAACCGGAGGATATAAAAATGTGGTTTTACAAAGAGAACGTTAATATCGAACACAACGAACAGTATGAAATGATGGCAAACCTTGTGGAAAAGGCAAGGGAAAAATACGGAAAATTAAAGCGGGTTTTGCTTCTCCCTCCGGATATCACAAGATATCATTCCGGCGCGGGGAACCTTACCAATATGCTGTACCATATTCTTGGAAAAGACTGCGAAATCAAGGTTATACCCACTTTGGGACAGCACGTCCCCCACACCCCGGAGGAAAACAAGTGGATGTTCGGGGATATTCCCGAGGAAAAAATACTAAAGCACAACTGGAAAACCGACTGCAATACATTGGGGGAAATCCCCGCCGATTTCGTTAAGACCGCCACCGGCGGACTTGCCGACTGGCCTATTCCGGTTGAGATAAACAGAGAAGTAACCTCGGGCTACGACCTGGTCATAAATATCGGTCAAGTGGTCCCCCATGAGGTGCTGGGCTTTGCCAACCACAACAAGAATTACTTTATCGGACTCGGGGGCAAAAACATGATCTGCGCCTCCCATATCACCGCCGCCCTCTGCGGCATAGAAAACAATTTGGGGCAGGTCATAACCCCCCTTCGGGGATGCTACAACTATGCGGAAAAGAAGTATTTAGGCGGCGTTCCCTCTATTTATGCCCTTATAGTCAAGACAAGGGACGAGCAGAATAACCTTAAGACCACCGGCCTTTATGTGGGGGAAGACGTGGAAACCTATGTGAAAGCCGCAAGATACGCCCGGGAAAAAACCGTCTTTATGTTTGAAAAGCCGTTGAAAAAAGTGGTTTGCTTTATGGACGGCAGGGAATTCAAATCCACCTGGGTGGGAAACAAGGCTGTCTATCGCACCCGTAAGGTGATTGAGGACGGGGGAGAGCTTATAATAATCGCTCCCGGCGTGGAACGCTTCGGCGAACAGCCCGAGGTGGACAGAATGATTCGCAAATACGGCTACAAGGGCACCCCCCATTCCCTTGAAGCCTTCAACAGTGACCCTGAGCTTCACGACCTTGCCCATGCCGCCGCCCATTTAATCCACGGTTCATCCGAAGGCAGATTTAACATTACCTACGCCCCCGGTCATCTTACAAAGGAGGAAGTGGAAAGCGTGGGCTTCGGTTATATGGACATTAACGAAGCCGTTAAAAAATACAATCCCGATACACTGAAATCCGGTTTAAATATTATTGACGGTGAGGAAGTTTATTTCATTGATTCCCCCAGTTTAGGTCTATGGACCTCAAAGGATAAATTCAAAGACGCTCTTGAAAACAATATGGCATTTGGCAACCGCATGATTGCCCTTCGGCCTCATGAGGAAATCTGGAAACAGATAAAACAATGGAACGAAGAGGATATGTCATCATTCTGAAAATAATTTATAAAACAGACAGATGAGGAAAATTAAAAGCCTTCCCCTTGAGGGGAAGGTGTCAGCCGCAGGCTGACGGATGAGGGGTAGTACCGCATTTATGGGAAAGAAGAGAAATGGAATCCAAAGCTAACACTTTGGGTGAAATCTCCCGTTTGATCTGATAAAATCCGTCGCTTATGCTGTCGGATAACAATCCCTCCGTCACGGCGTTGCCGTGACACCTCCCTTTGCACAAGGGAGGCAATTTGCGGGTTACCTTCATAACTCAAAATCGGGTTACATATAATCCTTGCGTTGCGGGAGGATGATATTCTCCCCTACGACAGTTAATTATTGATTCTGTCCTTTCGGAAGGTCGGTTGAAATCCGCTCAGAGCATATATACAAAAGCCTTCCGACTTTCGGGGAAGGTGTCAGCCGCAGGCTGACGGATGAGGGGTAGTGCCCCACACCCGGAAAAGCAACAAAAACCAAACTCCCGCAGAACCCTGCGGGAGTTCCTATATTAAAAACCCTACCGGTCAAATTCCGGGTTATAGCCGTAAAAGTTCTTTGAGTTAAGGTTATCCTGAATTATCCTCAATCCCTCGCCGAAACGCTGGAAATGGGTAATCTCCCTCTGCCGCAGAAACCTTATGGGGTCTATGACATCCGGGTCGTCCGCAAAGCGGAGGATATTGTCATAGGTGGTGCGGGCCTTTTGCTCGGCGGCCATATCCTCGAAAATGTCGGTTATGGCGTCCCCCTTGGACTGAAGGTACTTGGCGGAGAAGGGAACCCCCGCGGCGGAGGCGGGATAAATGCCGGTGGTGTGGTCAACGAAGTAAGCGTCGAACCCGGATGCCATTATCTCCTCCAGCGTAAGATTCCGTGTAAGCTGATAAACAATCGCCGCCACCATTTCCTGATGCGCAAGCTCTTCCGTACCTACATCCGTAAGTATGCCCACGACTTCCGGGAAGGGCATTGAGTATCTTTGGGAAAGATAACGCATTGCGGCGGCGGACTCCCCGTCGGGGCCTCCGTACTGGGTTATGATTATTTTCGCCAATGCCGGATTGGGATTTTTAATATTCACTGGATACTGTAACTTCTTTTCGTATTCCCACATTAGTTACGCGCCTCCTTTTCATTCTGCCATGGCCAAGGGGAATCCACCCACGACCATCTGTCCTGACGCACGTCCTCGGCGACAATGGGCCCGTAACGTGTGACATACTGGTCATAAATTTCCTTCTGTTCGGCAACGGCCTTTTTGTAGAATTCAAGAGCCCTCCGGTCCTCCGGATGGCTGTCAAGAAATAAAACCAGCTCATGAATGACAAAATCAACGTCCATCAGTTTACTAAGTAATTTAGCCTGTTCGGTTTTCATCGTCTTATAACCCTTCTTCCGTCAAAGGTTTTTATAAGGTCCTTGAAGAGGGAACCGTTGTTAAGCGCATCGGCGTAGGAGGTAAAATAGTTTGTAAAGCTCTGCATGGGAACATACGCCATGGCAAGGGATATATTCTGCCCCATGTTTTCATCGGGGAAAAAGGGAATTTTCATATCCCTGTCCTCCCGCAGATCCCGGCAGGCGGAGGCCTTCAGCAGCCCCAGATCCTCCTCGAAAGCCGGTTCAAGATTGTTTAAAGTCATTTTCTATACCATGCCTTTCCGCCTAAGATATATTGATTAGGCTTACCGTAATCGCAAAAAGAAAAGCTGTCTTAACTTATTTCCTTCCGCT